>NZ_JBQXXG010000012.1:0-144500 GCF_052644995.1 Quadrisphaera sp. KR29 | reverse complement strand
CGGGGGGGCGCGCGCAGCGCCCCCGACCCCCCTCCGGCGCCGCTGGCCCGGGGCGCGCGCGTGGGCCGCCCCCCCCGGGGGGCCGCCCCTCTCCTCCTGGTGGAGCTGAGGGGACTCGAACCCCTAACCCCCTCGATGCGACCGAGGTGCGCTACCAATTGCGCCACAGCCCCGTAGGACGTCAGAACGTTACCACCCGGCCGTGCGCCGCTGGCGGCCCTCCTCGCCCACCGCGCGGCGTCCCTACTCGCCGACCGCGCGGCGGCGGGGCGCGGCAGCGGCGGGCTGCGGCGCCCGGGCGGCGCGCTCGGCGGCGCGCTCCGCGGCGAAGGTGGCGGCCGCTGCGGCCGCGCTGGCCGAGGCGGCGCGGGCCGCAGCGGCGGCCCGGCCCTCGGCGTCGCGCCGCTGCGCGGCGCGCTGCTGCGCGGCGCGGGTGCGCGCCTGCCCGGCGCGCAGGGCCTCGAGCTCGGCGGCGCGCTGGCGCACCGCGGCCCGGCGGCGGACCACCAGCAGGCCCGCGCCGAGGGCCAGCAGGCCCGCCGGCGCCACCGCGAGCGGCACCGCGCCGAGCACGGCGAGCAGCGCGGGGGCAGCGGCCACCAGGCCGGTGACGGCGAGAAGGAGCGCGGCCGGGGCGGCGGTGCGGCGAGCGGCGGGGCTGGTCAGGCGCGGCGCCGGGCCGGAGCGGTGCGCCGCCGGCGCGAGGACGGCGGGTCTGCTCGGACCGGTGCGCGCGGGAGCGGCCTGCGGCCGGGGCTGGGCCACCGGCAGGCTCCCCTTCCCCGTGGGAGCCGTGCCGGTGGCGGCGCGCGGGGCCGCCAGCAGGCGCCCGGTGCTGCGCACCGGCGCCGACGTCGTCCGGGTGAGCTCGCGGCGCTCGAGCAGCCGCAGCTCCTCCTCGGAGGCCTCGGCGCGCCAGGCCGCTGCGAGCTGCTCACGGCGCTGCACCCAGTGCGGGACGGCCCCGAACACCCACAGCGCCACGATCCCCAGGAGGAGGAGTCCGCTGCTGCCCACGCCGATACTCTAGGGGTTTCCGGGACTCCCGTGAACCACGTTGCTCGTGTGTCTTCTGTGACTCGTGTGATTCGTGTCCGCATCCGTCCGGGTTCGTCCCCGCCCCCGCGCTCGCCGTGACCGAACCGCAACCCGCACCGCCCCGGGCCTAGGGTCGGCGGGTGAGGCACCTGAGCGCCGCTGGCCGCTGCACCGCGGGAGGGCGCGGGCCGTCCGGGAGGGCCGTCCCGCCGAGGGCGGCGGTGGTCCCGTGAGGCTCGACGCGGACGCCGTCGGGGTGCTCGGCCCGTGGGCCAAGGCGGTGCCGGTGTCGGCGTGGGGCACCACCGGCGCGGAGTGGGTGGCCTCGGCCCCCGGGCTCGCCGACCTGCCGACCCCGGTGGTCACCGTGGACGCCGGGGCGGTGGCGCAGAACACCGCCGCGATGGCGGCGTGGGCCCGCGGCGCCGGTCCGCGCGGGGTGGACCTCGCGCCGCACGGCAAGACGAGCATGGCGCCGGCGCTGTGGCGGGCCCAGCTGGCGGCGGGCGCGTGGGCGGTGACGGTGGCCACGCCCTGGCAGCTCGCGGTGGCGCTGGACGCGGCGGTGCCCAGGGTGCTGGTGGCCGGTCCGCTGCTCGACGCCCGCGTCCACGCGCTGGCCGCGGCCGCGCTGGCCTCTGCGGGCACGGGCACGGGCCCGGACGGCGCGGCGCTGCGGGTGCTGGCCTGGGCCGACGGCGAGGACGTCGTCGCGGCGACCGCCGCCGCCCGCGCCCGCAGCGGGGCGGACGACGGCGCCGGCTCCCCGCCCCTCGACGTCCTCGTGGAGCTGGGGGCCCCGGGCCGGCGCACCGGGGCCCGGACGCTGCAGGCCGCGCTCGCCACGGCCCGCGCGGTGGCGGCGGCCCCGGGACTGCGGCTGGCCGGCGTGGCCGGCTACGAGGGAGCGCTCGTCCACGACGCGCAGCCGGCGTCGCTGGAGGTGGTGCGCACCTGGCTGCGGGCGCTGCGCGCGCTGCACGGCCAGCTCGGGCAGGAGGGCCTGCTGGCCGGCCGGGGCGGCGGGGCCGACGCCACCGTGGTCTCGGCGGGCGGCAGCGCGTACTTCGACCTCGTCGCCGAGGAGCTGGCCGACCTGCACGACCCGCTCGGCGAGGCCGGGCCCGCCACCCGCGTGGTGGTGCGCGCCGGTGCCAGCGCCGCCCACGACGACGGCTTCTACGCCAGCGTCACCCCGGCCACGCGCGGCGCCGGCCCGGCGCTGCGGGCCGGTCTGCACGGGTGGGCCCGGGTCGTCTCCCGTCCCGAGCCCGGACTGGCGCTGCTGGACGCCGGCAAGCGCGACCTGCCCTTCGACGAGGGCCTGCCCGTGCCGCAGGCGGTGCGCCGCGGTGGCACGGCCCCGGCGCAGCCCCTGCAGCCCGGCAGCGCCGCGGTGACCGCCCTGAACGACCAGCACGCCTTCCTGCGCCTGACCGGGGACGCCGAGCACCTGGCCGTCGGCGACGTGGTGCGCCTGGGCCTGTCGCACCCGTGCACCGCCTTCGACAGGTGGGGGCTGCTGCCCGTGCTGGACAGCGCCGACGCCGGCCAGCCTCGGGTGGTGGAGCTGCTGCGGACCGTCTTCGGATGAGCCCGCCGCCCGCCCCTCGCAACCGGGCGCCCGGCTGCGGGACGCGGGAGGGCGCGCGTCAGGGGTGGCCGGCGCGGTAGCGGGCGAGCAGGCCCTCGGGCAGGTCCTCGCGGGTCAGCGCGAACGTCCGGTGGTCGCGCCAGGCGCCGTCGATGTGCAGGAAGCGCTCGCGCAGCCCCTCGTCGCGGAAGCCGAGCTTCTCCACCACCCGCAGGCTCGCGGCGTTCTCGGGCCGGATGTTCACCTCCAGGCGGTGCAGCCCCACCCGCAGGCAGTGGTCGACCACCAGCGCCACCGCCAGCGGCACGGTCCCGCGCCCGGCCAGGCGGCCGTCGATCCAGTAGCCGACGTGCGCCGAGCGCATCGCGCCCCAGGTGATGCCGCCCACGGTGACCTGCCCGGCGAAGCGGCCGCCGACCTCGAGGGCGAAGGGCATCGCCGTCCCCGACCTGCCCTGGCGCGACAGCTCCCAGACCAGCCCGGCGAAGGTGCGCACCGGCGGGGCGCCGTCGGGGTTGGTGGCCTCCCAGGGACGCAGCCACTGCGCGTTGGCCGCGCGCACCGAGCGCCAGGCCGCCCCGTCGCGCACGCGCAGGGGGCGCAGCACCACGTCGCCGTCGGCCAGGACGGCGGGCCAGCCGGCGCCGGTCACGGCTCCGGTCGCTCGTGCCGGTGGTCGGGGTGGTCGGGGTGGCGGGGGTGGTCCCCGCCGCGGCGCTGGTCGACGGCGTGCGGCAGGACCGCGGCCAGCACCTCCACGGCGTCGCGGCACGCCCCCGGGGAGCCGGCGACGTTGACCACCAGCGTGCGCCCCGCCGTCCCGGCGAGCCCCCGCGAGAGCGCGGCGGTCGGGACCCCCTTGGCCAGCCCGGCCGCGCGCAGCGCCTCGGCGATGCCGGGCACCTGGCGCTCGAGCAGGGGCGCCGTCTGCTCGGGGGTCTGGTCGTGGGGGTTCAGCCCGGTGCCGCCGGTGGTGACGACGACGTCGTACCCGGCGGCCACGGCCGCCCGCAGGGCCTCGCCCACGGGCCCTCCGTCGCGGACCACCTGCGGGCCGTCCACCGCGAGGCCCGCCCCGCGCAGGCCCTCGACCAGCACCGGGCCGGCGGTGTCCTCGTAGACGCCGGCCGCCGCCCGGTTGCTGACGGTGATGACCAGCGACCGGGGTGGCCGTGCGTCCACGACCCCGGACGGAGGGGCCTCAGCGGTGCCAGTCACCCGAGCGCCCCCCGCTCTTGGCGACCACGCGCACCCCGGTGATCTCCGCGCGCCGGTCCAGGCCCTTGACCATGTCCACCAGCGCCAGGCCCGCCACCGCGACGGCGGTCAGGGCCTCCATCTCCACCCCGGTGCGGTCGGCGGTGCGGACGGTGGCCATGAGCGCCACGCCCTGCTCGCCGACCTCGGCCACGACGTCGACGGCGTGCACGGCCACCGGGTGCGCCAGCGGCACCAGTTCCGGGGTCCGCTTGGCAGCCTGGATGCCGGCGATGCGGGCCACCGCGAGGGCGTCGCCCTTGGGCACCGTGCCGTCGCGCAGGGCCGCCACCACCTCGGGCGAGCAGACCACGAACCCCTCGGCGCGGGCCTCGCGCACCGTCACGTCCTTGCCGGTGACGTCGACCATGCGGGCGTTGCCGCCGGCGTCGAGGTGGGGGAAGCCCCTCTGGTGGCTCATGGCCTCATCGTCGCCCGCGCTCGAGCAGCATGCACCGCACGACGTCGCCGGGCTCCACCGAGGTGGTGTCCTCCCCCGTCACCGCGAGCGCGTTGGCGCCCGCCAGGCCGTGCACGAGGTGGGAGCCGGGCCCGCTGGCGGGGCGGACCCGGGGCCGGCCGTCGTCGTCGGTGGTGACGACGGCGCGGGTGAACTGGCGCTTGCCGGGCGGGCTGGACCAGCCCTGGGTGGCCGTGGCGACCACCGTGGGGCGGTGCAGCTCGGCCTCGCCGAGCACCCGGCGCAGCGCCGGCCTCACGAACACCTCGAAGGAGACGTAGGCGCTGACGGGGTTGCCGGGCAGGGTGAAGATCGGCACGCTGCGGGCGCCGCGGGTGAGCACGCCCAGGCCCTGCGGCATGCCCGGCTGCATGGCCACCCTGGTGAACTCGACGGTGCCCAGGCGGCTGAGCACCTCCTTGACCACGTCGTAGGCCCCGGCGCTGACGCCGCCGGAGGTGATGATGACGTCGGCGCCCTCCAGCTGGTCCTCCAGCACGGTCATGAGGCGCTGGGGGTCGTCGTCGACGATGCCCACCCGGGTGGCGCGGGCCCCGACGTCGCGCGCGGCGGCGGTCAGGGCCGTGGAGTTGGCGTCCACCACCTGGCCGAACCCGGCGGGGCGGCCCGGCTCGACCAGCTCGCTGCCCGTGCTGAGCACCGCCACCCGCGGTGCGGGCAGCACGCGGGCGCGCTCGCGGCCGACCGCCGCCAGCAGCGCGACGTGCCGCACCGACAGGCGGGTGCCGGCCGCGACCAGCGTGGTGCCGGGCCGCACGTCCTCCCCGGCGCGGCGCACGTGCAGCCCCTCGGGGACCGCGCGGCGCACCAGCACGGTGGCCACGCCGCCGTCGGTGTCCTCCACCGGCACCACCGCGGTGGCGCCCGGGGGCACTGGCGCGCCGGTCATGATGCGCGCGGCCGCGCCCGCGGCCAGCGGCGCGACGTCGCGCACGCCCGCCGTCAGGTCCGCGACCACGGGCAGGGAGACGGGTGCCGCCGGCCCGGCCCCGGCGACGTCGGCGTGGCGGACGGCGTAGCCGTCCATCGCCGAGCCGTCGAAGGCGGGCAGGGAGCCCGTCGCGACGACGTCCTCGGCGAGCACGCAGTCGACGGCGTCCAGCAGGCCCAGCTCGACGGGGGCGAGGGGGGAGACAGCAGCCAGGCAGGCGGCCAGGTGCTCCTCGACCGTGCGCATCCGGGCTCAGGCCTGCTGGGCCGGGGCGCCGCCGGTGCTGTGCGTGGGCTGCTCGGTGTCGAAGCCGGAGGCCACCCACTCCGACAGCCAGGCGTTGAAGTCCCCGCCGAGGTCCTCGCGGCCCGAGGCCAGGCGCACCACGGCCTTGAGGTAGTCGAGCTTGTCGCCGGTGTCGTAGCGGCGGCCGCGGAAGACCACGCCGCGCAGCCCGCCGCCGGCCTCCGCCGGCATGCCCGCGAGGGTCTCCAGGGCATCGGTCAGCTGGATCTCGCCGCCCTTGCCGGGCGCGGTCTGCTCCAGCACCTCGAAGACGGCCGGGTGCAGCACGTAGCGCCCGATGACGGCGAGGTTGCTGGGCGCGTCGGCCGGGTCGGGCTTCTCGACCATGCCCTTGAGGGTGACGACGTCGCCCTCCCCCTCGGTGGAGGGGTCGTCGACGAGCTCGGCGCAGCCGTACATCCCGACGTTCTCCGGCGGCACCTCCAGCAGCGCCACCACGGAGCCACCGTGCTCGGCCTGCACCTGCACCAGGCGGGCGAGCAGCGGGTCGCGCTCGTCGATGAGGTCGTCGCCGAGGAGCACCGCGAACGGCTCGTCGCCCACGTGCGCCTTGCCGGTGAGCACCGCGTGGCCCAGGCCCTTGGCCTGGTGCTGGCGCACGTAGTGGACGTCGGCGAGCTCGGTGGTCTCGTGCACGAGGGCGAGCTTCCCGGCGTCGCCCTTGGCCTCGAGGTTCGCCTCGAGCTCGGGGACGACGTCGAAGTGGTCCTCCAGCGGGCGCTTGGTGCGGCCCACCACGAGCAGCACGTCGGTCAGGCCCGCGGAGACGGCCTCCTCCACGACGTACTGGATGGCGGGCTTGTCGACGACCGGGAGCATCTCCTTGGGCGTCGACTTGGTGAAGGGCAGGAAGCGGGTGCCCAGGCCGGCGGCGGGGATGACCGCCTTGCGGATCGGGCGGGGTCCGGCGGGCGTGCCAGCAGGGCTCATGCGGGGAGGCTATCGGGGCGGGGAGGAGGATCGCCGACCGTGGACGGGACCGGCGGCACGGGCGGCACGGGCGGCGCCGGCGGCGGGGCGGCGGCCAAGGTCGCGCTGCGCGCCCGCGTCCGCGCGGCCCGGCGCGCCCGCGACGACGGCGAGCGCGCCGCCCTCGATGCCGCGCTCGCCCGCGCGGGGCTCGGCCCGGGCTCGCCGCTGGCGGCGCTGGCGCCGGGCGCGGTGGTGGCGCTGTACGAGTCGCTGCCCACCGAGCCGGGCACCCGCGGCCTGCGGGCGGCGCTGGCCGCGCGCGGCGTCGTCGTCGTCCTGCCGGTGGTGGTGGGGCCCGCCTCGGCCCTGGCGTGGCGCGTCGACGGCGGCGGGGCGTGGCCCTCGGGGGCGGGCGGAGCGCAGGTGGTGCTGCTGCCGGCGCTGGCGGTGGACCGCAGCGGGACGCGCCTGGGGCAGGGCGGCGGCCACTACGACAGGACGCTGGCGTCGCTGCCGCCGGCCGGCTCGCCGGGGCGCCCGCTGCTGGCCGCCGTGGTGGGCGACGGCGAGCTGCTGGAGGCGGGGGCGCTGCCGCGCGAGGCCCACGACGTCCCCGTGGACGCGGCCCTGACCCCCGCCGGCTGGACCCGCCTGCCCTGAGCGCACCGCCCGCGGGGGTGGTGGTGCCCGTCGCCGTCGTCGAGGCCTGCGGCCCCTGGCCGGGAGCCGACCCGCCCGGACGTGTCGGAACCCCGGCGCGATGCGTCGGAACGGGGGCGCGGTTCCGACAGCTCGCGCCAGAGGTGCGACAGCTCACGGCAGTGCTCCGAAGGGTGGAGGCACGGGCGCCCGGCGCCGGGAGCCCCGACGGTCCCGTGCACACCGATCTCGGGTGGTCGTCACGAGGAGGGACCTCAGCGCCAGTACGGTGCGCTCACACCCACCTCGCGCGCCGCCCAGCCGCCGCCGGAACCTCGACGGGAGGCCCCGCATGACGGTCGACGACCTCGACCTCGCGGTGCTCGTCGGCTCCCTGGTGCTGGTGGCGGCCGTCTTCGCGGTGCGGCTGTCGGTGGGCACGGGCACGCCCTCGCTGCTGCTGTACCTGGCGCTCGGCGTGGCGATCGGCGAGTCCGGGCTGGGCATCCAGTTCCGCGACTACGACCTCACGCAGGTGCTGGGCTACGCCGCGCTGGTGCTCATCCTGGCCGAGGGCGGGCTCACCACACGGTGGTCCTCGATCCGGGCGTCCATCGCGCCGGCGGCGCTGCTGGCGACGCTGGGCACGGCGGTCTCGGTGCTGGTGGTCGCGGCGGTGGCGCGCCTGGCCCTGGGCACCGACTGGGCCACCGGCATGCTGCTCGGCGCCGTGGTCTCCTCCACCGACGCGGCGGCGGTGTTCTCCGTGCTGCGCCGCGCCCCGCTGCCCAGCCGCCTGGGCGGCCTGCTGGAGGCGGAGTCGGGCTTCAACGACGCCCCCGTGGTCATCGCCGTGGTCTCCCTGACCGCGGTGGTCGCCGGGGACACCTCCCACGGGTGGGGCCTGCTCGTGCTGGAGGCCGGGGCGGAGCTGGTCGGCGGCGCCGCGGTCGGGCTGGCGCTGGGCTGGCTGGGGGCGCTGGGACTGCGGCGGGTGGCCCTGCCGGCCTCCGGCCTCTACCCGATCACCGTGCTGGCCGTGTGCGCGCTCGCCTACGGCCTGGGCACCCAGCTGCACGCCTCCGGCTTCATCGCCGTGTACCTGGCGGGCCTGGTGCTCGGCAACGCCGAGCTGCCGCACCGGCCCGCCACCCGGGGCTTCGCCGAGGGCGTCGGCTGGCTCGCGCAGATCGGCCTGTTCGTGATGCTCGGGCTGCTCGTCTCGCCCTCGCGACTGCCCGGGCAGGTGGTGCCCGCGCTGGTGGTCGGCTTCGCGCTGCTCCTGCTCGCGCGGCCGCTGTCGGTGCTGGTCTCCACGTCCTGGTTCCGGGTGCCGCTGCGCGACCAGGCGCTGCTGAGCTGGGGCGGCCTGCGCGGTGCGGTGCCCATCGTGCTCGCCACCGTGCCCGCTGCCGCCGGGGTGCCCGGCACCGAGGGCGTGGTGGAGATGGTCTTCGTGCTGGTCGTGGCGTTCACGCTGGTGCAGGCGCCGACCCTGCCGTGGGTGGCGCGCCGCCTCGGGGTGGGCGAGCCGGAGGTGCGCGACCTGGAGGTGGAGTCGAGCCCGCTGGAGGAGATCGGCGCCGACGTGCTGCAGGTCAGGGTGGGACCGGGCTCGCAGCTGCACGGCCTGGAGGTCTTCGAGCTGCGCCTGCCCGAGGGCGCCGAGGTCTCCCTGCTCGTGCGGGACGGGCGCCCGCGCGTGCCCACCCGCACCACCACCCTGCAGCGCGGGGACGACCTGCTGGTGGTGGCGGTCTCCGCGGTCAGGGAGCTGACCGAGGAGCGCCTGCGCGCCCTGTCCGAGCGCGGCCGGCTGGCGGGGTGGATGACGCCGGGGGCCGCGCGCGTGGCGGAGCTGCGCCCGCCGCCGGGCCGGGAGCGCCCCGGGTCCTGACCGCTCGGGTCCTGACCGCCCCGGCGCCGCGCGGCGTCCGGTCGGGCGGTGGGGGCGTGGGCCGGGCGCCCGCGGCGCTAGCATTGGCACTCGGACCGTCCGAGTGCCAGCGCTCACCGCGAGCCGGTGCGCTCCCGGTCCGTCGTCGTCGTGAACCGAGGAGCCCCGTCGTGCCCACGTACGCCTACACCTGCACCGCCTGCGGCCACAGCCTCGAGGCCCGGCAGTCCTTCTCCGACCCGGCGCTGACCGAGTGCCCGGAGTGCTCGGGGCGCCTTCGCAAGCGCTACGACGCCGTGGGCGTGGTCTTCAAGGGCAGCGGCTTCTACCGCACCGACTCCCGCTCCGAGGGCAAGAACGGCTCCACGGGCGGGTCCGGCTCCGGCTCGGGTGAGTCCTCCTCCAACGGCTCCGGGACCTCCAGCAGCTCGAGCACCTCGGGCGGCTCCGGCTCGTCGGGATCCTCCACGTCGTCCACCTCGGGCGGCTCGGGCTCCTCCGGCAGCTCCGCGCCCGCGAGCAGCGCCAGCAGCAGCTCCTGACCCCGCGGGGCCGAGCGGCCGGGCGGGGCGTCGTGCTGCGGTCCGCCCACAGGCCCCCTCCGCCTGCCGGCCGTCCACAGCCGCGGCGGTCGCGGCCGGGGCGCGGACGCTGCGGCGGTCACGCTGCGGCGGTGACCACCACCTCCTGGCAGCCCCCGCTCCCCCGCCCTCCCGCCCCGCCCCGCCAGCGCCGGGCACCAGCGCCGGCGGCCCCGGGAGCAGCGGGGCGCCGCCTGCGCCGGGCGCTGCGCCGCTGCCGGCGCCCGCTCGCCGCGCTCCTGCTCGCGGCGGCCACCGGCCTGGTGGTGCTGGCGGTGCTGCCGCCGCAGTCCCCTCCGGGGGGCGTGGCGGTGCTGGTGGCGACCTCCGACCTGCCGGCCGGCGCACCGCTGGCGCCCGGGGTGCGCGCGGCGTCGCTGCCCCCCTCAGCGGTGCCCCGGGGAGCGCTGGGCCCCGACGACCTCGGCCGGGGCGCCCGCGCCGGCGGAGCGCACCTGGCGGCTCCGGTGCGCGCCGGGGAGGTCATCACCGACGTGCGGCTCAGCGGGGCCGACGTGCTCGCCTCGCTGCGGCCCGGGCAGGTGGCCGTGCCGGTCGGCGTCACCTCGCCCCTGCCGGGAGAGCTGCTCTCCCCCGGGGCGCGGGTGGCCGTGCTCGCCGCTGCCCCGGCTCAGCCGGAGGCGCTCGACGGGGCCGCCGGTGACGAGGGCGCGGTCATCGTGGCCAGCGCCACCGTGCTGGTGGTCAGCAGCGACGAGGTGACCACCGGGCTGCTCGGCGGAGGCGGTGGCGGCACCGCGGTGGTGCTGGCCCTGGACGAGGCCGACGCGGCCCGGGTGGCGGCCGCCAGCGCTGCCGGCGTGGTGCTGGCCAGGGCCGCGTGAGCCGGCGGGGGCGGTCAGCCCCAGTGGGGCGGGCGCTCGCTGCGCAGCCGCTCGGCCTCGGCCGCCCAGCGGCGCTCGTCCTCGGCGTCGGCGCGCCCGCCGCCGGCGGGTCCAGCGAGCCAGCCGTCCCCACCGTCCCCGCGGTCGGCCGGCGGCTCGTGGTCGAGGCCGGGTGCGCCGGTCGGGGGGGCCACCACGCGCCGCCCGCGCCGGCCGGGCCGCCGTCCCCCGGCCGGCGGCGCAGCGGCCTCAGGCACCGCTGGCCAGCTCGCGCAGCACGGCGGCGACCGGGCCCGTGGGGTCGTCGAACAGCTCGCGGGCGCTGACGCGCACCACGGACCACCCCAGGTGCCCGAGCTGCTCGGGCACCACCAGCTCGCGCTGGACGAGGTCGCCGACGGGGTCGTCGTCGGTGCCGGCGGGGATGTCGGTGAGCACCGCGACGGCGGGCCCGTCGCTGCCGGCGGGCAGCACGACGAGGTCGGGCACCGCCCCGGTGACCAGCGCGCGGGCGCCGCGACCGCTGACGCGGTCGGCCAGCCGGGTCAGCAGCGGGTCGGGCGCGGCCCGTCCGAGGGCGCCCCGGGGGGCGGTGAGCGCCCGCAGGGCGTCCAGCGGGTCGGCAGCGGGGGGCTCCTCCAGCGACAGCAGCATCTGGCGCAGGGCGGAGGCGCCGGTGGAGGTGCACTGCGAGGCCTCCAGCACCTCCCCGGCCACGCAGCTCACCACGGTCAGCCGCTTGCGGGCGCGCGTGAGCACCGAGGCGAGCCAGCGGTGGCCGTCGGCGTCGTCCAGCGGGCCGAAGCGGTGCACGAAGCGGCCCAGCGGGGTGACGCCCAGCCCGAGGGAGAAGACGACGGCGTCCCGGACGGTGTCGGCGCAGCGCTCGACGTCGGTGACCACGAAGCCCTCCCGGCGGCGGCGGCGCAGGAAGGCCGCCAGCTCCGGGCGCGAGGGCAGCGCCGCGCGCACGGCGTCGGCGATGCGGCGGGCGTGGGGGCGGGTCAGCGCCACCACGGCGAGGGACTCGTTCGGGTGGTCGCGCACGTGGCTGAGCACGAGGTCGACCACCGCGGCGACCTCCCCGTCGGGGCTGGTCACCACGCCGTCGGCGTCGGGACGCCCGGTGACGTCGCTGACGCGACGCAGCCGCACGGGCGGGCGCCCCGGCGGGCAGGGCACGGCGTGCTCACCGGTGGTGGTGCCCGGCACGGCGCCGGCCACGGCCGCGAGCTGGGCCGGCATGCGGTGCTGCCAGGCCAGGCGCACCGTGGGCAGCACCTGCTCCAGCGCGGCGAAGACGCTGCGGCGCGAGCCGCGCGGCAGGGGGGCCTCGTCGGCGCGGCGGGGCGCCACGCGCACCGGCGTGGGGCCACCGGGGTCGCCCACCACCACCAGCTGGCGACCCGCGGAGGCGGCCAGCACCGCCTCGGGCACCCCCACCCGGTGGGCGGCCAGGACGAGCACCACGTCGTAGCGGCGTCCCGGGGCCAGCTCCAGGGACAGGGCCAGCGGCCCGCTGACGCGGCACGGCGCGCTGGCCGACAGGGCCGTGGCGCCGCGCACGCGGTGCACGGCGGCAGCCCGGCGGCGCTTCTCCTGCGCCGCGAGGGCTGCGCTGGCCTCGGCGTGGCCGACGGCGTCGAGCCCGCCGAGCGCGGGGTCTGCGGCCACGAGCGTGTCCAGCACGGAGCGCCACCAGGACCGGCGCAGCTCCACCACCGCCTGGTCGGGGTCGAGGCCGCGGCGCCGCGCCTCCTCCAGCAGCGGCACCAGCCCCCGCTGCTCGAGCACGGCCAGCAGGGAGGCCCGCTGGGGCAGGTCGGCCAGGGTGCCGGAGTCGGCGACCAGCGCACCGAGGCGCTCGGCCAGCGCGTGCCACGGCTCGTCGGCCAGCGCCCCACCGCCGGTGGTGGTGGCCAGCACCGCCGACAGGGCGCTGGTCTGCGCCACCACCTGGTCCAGGACCACCTCGGCGGCCGGCACGCCCTGCGGCACGCGCGGGGGCGCGCCGGCGGCGTCCTCCGCGCGCCAGGCCTCCCAGTCCAGGCGGGCCCGCTCGGCCCGCACCAGCGAGCCGTGGAGGTCCTCCAGGAGCAGGCCGGGGCGGACCAGCTCGCGCGCGGCGCGCTCGAGGCGGCGGCGCTCGAAGACCCCGTAGCGCGGACCGGCGGCGCGCTGGGCGGGGGGCGCCGTCGCGTCGATGAGGGGCGTCAGGGGCCGCTCGAAGACGGCGGGCAGGAAGACGTCCAGGCAGTCGCGCACCCGTGCGAGGAGGTCGAGCTGGGCCTGGGCGTCGGCCACGCAGCCCGGCACGCGCAGGCCGCTGCCGCCGGCCAGCGCCGTGGCCTGGCGGCGCAGGGCCGGCAGCAGGTCGTCGCGCAGGGCGCGGGCCTCGTCGAGGGCCTCGGCGGCCTCGGCGCGGTCGGCCAGCGCGGCACCGGACCAGGCGGTGTCGCCGGCGCGGGCCGACAGGGCGCCCAGGTCGACGGCCTCGCGCAGCTGGGCGGCCGCCCGCTCCCGCTCGGCCGCGTCCATGGCGCGCAGCGCCGCGGGGGCCAGGCGGACCGGGTCGGGCCCCGGCGGCAGCAGCGCCAGGGCGGTCATCGCCTCCAGCGCGGAGACGCCCCAGGGGCCCCGGCGGGTGTGCAGGGCGGCGCGGTGGCGGCCCAGGGCGGCGACGACGTCGCCGTCGCCGGCCGCACCGGCGGCACCGGCGCCCGGGGCTGCCGCGGGCAGGGCGCCGGGTGCCTCGACGGGCAGCACGGGCAGCGGTCCGGTGGCGTTGGGGTCCACCGACCCCGAGGCGTCGACGAGCAGGTCCCCCAGGCCGCGCGCGGCCAGGCGGCGGGCGACGTCCTCGGCCTCCTGCTGCTGGCCCGCCACGAGCAGCACGCTGCGGCCGGTGGCGGCCAGCGCCGCGATGGTGGTGGCCGCCACCTGGGTCGCGCCGGTGCCGGGGCCGGCCTCGATGCGCACCGAGCGGCCGGCGAGCACGGTGTCGAGCACGCGCCGCTGGGAGGAGTCCAGCGGGAGCACCTGCACGTCGTCGGGGTCGACCCCGCGGGCGCGCTCGGGCAGCTCGACGGCGGTGGTGGGGCGCTGCAGGCGGGTGCGCGCGCCGGCGTCCCCGGCCAGGGCCAGGGCGACGTCGGAGCCGGAGAGGTCGTCGGCGGCGCGGTCGAGCTCGGCGACCAGGGAGCGGGCGACGTCGACGAGCACGGTGACGAGCAGGCCGGGCTTGACCTGGATGTCGGGGGCGGAGACGCGGGTCAGGGACCTCAGGCGCTCCAGGGCCGGAGCGGGGTCGAAGCCGTGGGCGTGCACCGACAGCGCCGCGAGCGCGGCGGGGTCGACCGGGACGCCGCGGCGCTGCAGCTCGCGCACCAGGGCGGGGTTGGTGCGCACCGGCCCGCCCAGGCCGATCTCGTAGTCGACGGGCCCGGCGCCGCGGGCGTGCAGCTCCGCCGGGCGCAGCAGCAGCGGGGTGCTCACGGTGGTGCCGCTGGCCTCGTCGCGCCAGGACGCCAGGCCGACGGCGAGCACGCAGGCCTGCAGCCCGTGCTCGTCGGCCAGCGCCGCCGCCTCCCCGCGGATCGAGCGGGCGCGCCGGCGGGCCTCCTCCAGGGCGCCGGTCTCGCGGAACAGGTGCGACAGGCGGGTGGGGCGGCCGGCGAGCAGCAGCGCCACGCCGGAGGGGTGGGCGGAGGCGAGCTCGAGGGACCCGTCGCGCAGGTCCTCCGCGCTCATGAGCGGCTCGGGCCCGCCGAGGGAGGCGAGCTCGGTGCGCCAGCCCGCCAGCGCCGCCTGCAGGCCGCGGCCGCCGGGCGGCGGGCCGCCGGCGCGGTGGGACCCGCCGGTGCGGGGACGGCCGCCGGGGTCGGCGGGAGTCTGCGGGCGGCCGGGGGCCTGGTCGACGCCGTCCTCAGGCAGCTGCACGGTCTGCGGCGGGGCGTCCTCGTCCCCGCCGGCGCCGGACGCCACCGGCGGCTGCTGCCCCGACCCGGCCGCTCCGGCACCAGCAGCCCCGCCCGCCACGCCCATCAGCCCTTGAGTCACCCGGAAAGGCTAGTGCGCCCAGCTGGTGGGTGCCGCGACCGCGCGGTGCGCCGCGTCCTCCGTGTCCACCGGCGCGGGGTGCGGCGCCCGCCCGGCTACCCTGGGGCCTGCGCCCTGGTAGCTCAGCGGAAGAGCAACCGCCTCCTAAGCGGTAGGTCGCGGGTTCGAGTCCCGCCTGGGGCACCAGCAGCGCCGCCGCGCTGGGACGGTGCCGCGCGGTGCCGGACGGCGGGTCTCAGTCAGCGCTCGCAGCGGCCGCGACCGGTCGCTCGGCGCGCGGCGAGGCGGTCATCATGCGCGACTCGAAGCGCGAGAAGCCGAGGAGCGCCGGCAGGAGGAGCGGGGGGAGCGCCAGGGCCATCCACATCATGGTGGTGGCGATGCCCCGATCCGGCGCCGCTCATGCACGTCGTGTCCGTTTCGTGACTGATCGTCACACAACCGTGACCAGGACCCACCGGCCCCATGCGTCCCAGCCGTCACCTGAGCCACCGGCGCGGCGGCTGGAGGTTCCGCCGCCTCACCCCCGGTCAGCGGGCCAGCTGCTCCACGACCGCACCGAAGGCGCGCGGGGACGCCGACGCCGCCGCCAGGAGCCCCGCGCGCAGGACGGGGGAGGAGGAGGCGCCCAGCAGTCCCGCCGTCAGCGCCCGGTGGGCGCGGGTGCCCGCCCGCCACGCCGCCGCGTACTCCCCCGCCACCCAGCGCGCGCGGTGCGCGGTCACGGCCTCCACCGCCAGCCGCGCGCTCGCCAGGCCCAGGCGCAGCCCCTCCCCCGTCAGCGCGTCGACGTACCCGGCGGCGTCCCCGACGAGCAGCACCCTGCCGCGCCCCACCGCCCGCACCCGCTGGCGCAGCGGGCCCGCCCCGCGCGCCGCGCTCGTCCACGGGGCGCCGCCGAGCCGGTCCGCCAGGCCCGGCAGCTGGGCCAGCCCCTCCTCGAAGCTCGCTCCGCGCGGCCCCAGCAGGGCCACCCCCACCTCGCGCGGGCCCACGGGGGTCACGTAGCCCTCCACCCCGCGGCCCCAGTGCACCTCCACGCGGGAGCTCCACGGCGCCACCCCGGCGTGGCGCCGCACCCCGAACCTCACCGCCGAGCGCCGCACCGGGGGGCCGTCCAGGCCCGCCGCCCGGCGCACCGCGGAGTGCAGGCCGTCGGCACCGAGCACCCACCGCGCGACCAGCGGCAGCACCGGCCCCGGGCCGGGGACGACGACGTCGAGCCGCACGCGGGCACCGTCCTCGACGAGGTCGACCACCCTGCCGGGCAGCACGGGCACACCGCAGGCCGCGGCCCGCTGCGCGAGGGCCGCGTGCAGCACCGTGCGGCGCACGCCGCGGCCCGGACCGCCGGAGAAGTCGTGGCCCACGCCGCCGCCGGCACCGCCCGCCGCGCCGTCGCGCACGTAGGCGACCCCGGTCAGCTCCGCCCCCGCGGGGTCCACGCCGAGCGCGAGCACCTCCGCGAGCGCGCCGGGCAGGAGCCCCTCGCCGCACGCCTTGTCGACCGGGTCCAGCCGCACGCGCCCCGGGCCCCCTGCCCCGGGGGCGGCCGCACGGGCCCGGGGCTCCACCACCACCACGTCCAGCCCCGCGCCGGCGGCCCGCAGCGCCGCCGCCAGGCCCACCGGCCCGCCTCCCACGACGGCCAGGTCCGCCACCCGGCCGGCACCGGCCGGCCCGGGCCAGCCGGGGAAGGTGGCACCGGCGTGCACGGCTAGGCCCGGACGTCGCGGAGGCGCGCGAGCGCCGCCTCCTCGGCGGGGATCCGGTAGCGCAGCAGCAGCACCGCGTTGAGCACCGTGAAGACCACGGCGGTGACCCAGGCGGTGTGCACCAGCGGCAGCGCCACGCCCTCGACGACCACCACGAGGTAGTTCGGGTGCGGCAGCCAGCGCAGCCGGTACGGGCCGGAGGTGACGCGGGGCATGCCGGGCACCACCACCACGCGGGTGTTCCACTGCCGGCCCAGGGCGCGCATGCACCACATCCGCAGCGCCTGGGTCACCACGAGCACCGCGAGCATGCTCCACCCGAGCGCCGGCACGAAGGGCCTGCCGGCCACGAGGACCTCCACCAGGCAGCCGGCCAGCAGCGCGGTGTGCAGCGCGGCCATGGCGGGGAAGTGCCCCTGCCCGGTCTCCACACCGCCGCGCTGCAGGGCCCAGGCGCGGTTGCGCTGGCTGATGACCAGCTCCACCAGCCGCCACAGCCCCACCGCGAGCAGCAGCAGCGCGTACCAGCCGACGCTGCTCACGAGGACCACTCCAGGAGCACCAGCTCGGCGCTGAAGCCGGGCCCCAGGGCGAAGAGCACGCAGCGCTGCTGCCCCCCGCCGGGGGCCTCGGCGGCCAGCACGTCGGCGAGCACGTGCAGCACCGAGGCCGAGCTGAGGTTGCCCACCCGCGCCAGGGACTCCCACGAGGGCGCCAGCGCCCCCTCCTGCAGGTCCAGGGCGCGGGAGGCCGCCTCGAGCACCCGGGGACCACCGGGGTGGGCGACCCAGCGGGTGACGTCGTCGCGGTCGAGGCCCACCGGGGCGAGCAGGCCCTTGACGTCCTCGGCGAGGTGGGCCTCGACGACGTCGGCGAGGGAGGCGGACAGCACGATGCGGAAGCCGGTCCCGCCGACGTCCCACCCGAGCAGGTCGGTGGTGCCCGGGTACAGGTGGCTGCGCGTGGCCACCACGCGCGGGACCCGCGCCCGGTCGGCCAGCCCGAGCGCGGCGGCCCGCCGCTCCCCCACGAGGACGGCGGCGGCGGCGCCGTCGCCGAACAGCCCCGAGGCCACGAGGTTGGCGGTGGAGGGGTCGTCGCGCTGCACCGTCAGCGAGCACAGCTCCACCGACAGCAGCAGGACGACGTCGTCGGGGTGCCCCACGAGGTGGTCGTGCAGCCGGGCCAGCCCGGAGGCGCCCGCGACGCACCCGAGCCCGAACAGGGGCAGGCGCTTGACGTCGGGCCGCAGCCCGAGCGGCCCGGCGACGCGGGCGTCCAGGGAGGGCGCGGCGACGCCCGTGACGGTGGTGAACAGGACCAGGTCGACGTCGTCGGCGGCCAGCCCCGCCTGCTCGAGGGCGCCGCGGGCGGCCTGCAGGCCGAGCGCTGCGCCGTCGCGCAGCCAGGCGTCGTTGGCGCCGGTGAAGCCGCCCAGGGCGGCGTACTCCTGCGGTGGCCTGACCAGGTGGCGGCGCTGCACGCCGCCGGAGCGGTGCAGGCGGCGCAGCAGCGGCGCGCGCGAGGCGGCCGGGGAGCCGGGCGGGCAGACGAGGTCGGCCAGGGCCTCGGTGATCTGCTCCTGCGGGTAGCTGTGCTCGGGCAGCACCGGCACCACCGACGCGACGCGGCTCACGAGCTCTCCCCCACGCCCTCACCCTGCGGGGCCGCGGCGCGCGACGCCACCCCACCCCCCGGCGCCGTCAGGAGCGGGCCGAGCACGCCGACAGCAGCGCGCCCGTGGCCACCGCCCGCTCCGGTCGCGGCACCCACTGCCGGACGGGCACCGCCGGCGCCCCGTCCAGCGACAGCTGCAGCTGCGGCCCGAAGCCGCGCTTGTCGTCCGCGACGGCGTGCGCGTCGCAGCGCGCCGGCTCGAGCACCACCGCGACGTCGGCGCTGGCACCGCCCGCCAGGCGGACGGGACCGCCCGGCAGCCGCCAGTGGAACAGCGGGGTGCTGCCGATGCCCTCGAGCGCGGCCGTGCTGCCCGCGGCGACGGGCCCGAGGTGCAGCACGCCGACGGCGCGCAGGTCCGCGCCGGTGCCGGTGGTCGTCCACACCGGGTCCCAGCGGGCGGGCACGACGGCGGCCGCGGCGGCCGCCGTGCAGGCCTCGGCGTGGGCGCGCGCCAGGTACCGGCCGGTGTCGGGCAGCTCCAGCGCCGCGGTGGAGCCGTCAGCCAGCGCCAGGTCGGCCACCGCGGGCAGGGGCGCGGCGTCCTCGGCGCCGGGGTCGCGGGACTGCGCGCCTCCGCAGGCGGCCGGGGCGCCGAGGGCGACGGCGACGTCGACGGTGGCGCCCGGCTGCAGCTGAACCCCGGCGCCGGGGGCGGCGTCGGGGAAGGCGCCACTGCGCAGCCGGACGCCGCGGACCTCGACCCCCGCCGAGCCGGCGTCGAGCGAGAGCTCCACCTGGATGCGGCCGGTCTCGAGGTCGGCGCGCTGCTGCACGAGGTCGGCGCTCAGGCCCCGCGGGACGGCCCGCGGCGCGGCCGTCGAGGGGGCCTGCCGCGCGGTGGTCCCGCCCGCGGCCGAGCAGCCGGCGAGCAGCGCGGCGAGCAGGACGACGACGCCCGCCCGGCGCACCCCGGCCACCCGCACCACCTCCGCGTCAGAGCATGCCCCTGACGGCCGGGGTCAGGCGGACTTCGGGGTCTTCGCGCGGGAGGGGCGCTTGCGGGGAGCCCCGGCCGGCGCCTCGGAGGCGGGCTGCGCCGGCGCGGGCTCCTCCACCGCCGCGGCGGCCGCAGGCTTCCTGGGCGCGCCGCGCTTCCGGCTGGTCGAGCGGTTCGGCACGGGCTCGGGCTGGTCGCCGCCGGAGGCGCCGTCGCCGTCCGCCGCCTCCCCGCGGCGGGCCCGGGCGCGCTCCACGCTGCGCCGCAGCGCGGCCAGCAGGTCGACCACCTCGCCGTCGCCGTCGCCGTCGCCCTCGGCCACCGCGGGGGCGCGGCGCACGTCGCCGGAGGCGACCTTCTCCTCCACCAGCGCCCGCACCGCCTCGCGGTAGCCGTCGGCGTACTGGGTGGGGTCGAAGTCGGCGGCCAGGGACTCCACCAGGGAGGCCGCCATCGCCACCTCCGCGGGCTTGAGCGCGACGTCGGTGCCGAGCACCTCGAAGTCGGGCTCGCGGACCTCGTCGGGCCACAGCACCGTCTGCAGGCAGATGACGTCGCCGCGCACGCGCAGCACGGCCAGGGTCTCGCGCTGGCGCAGCGCCACCTTGACCACCGCGACCCGCTCGGTGGCGCTCAGCGCCCCGCGCAGCAGCGCGTACGGCTTGGCGGCGGTGCGGTCGGGCTCGAGGTAGTAGGCCTTGTCGTACATCAGCGGGTCGACCTGGGCCTCGGGCACGAACTCGACGACCTCGATCTCCCGGCCGGTGGTCAGCGGCAGGCTGGCCAGGTCCTCGTCGGTGAGGACGACGAGGTCGCCGTCCTCGGTCTCGTAGCCCTTGGCGATCTCGCCGTAGGCGACCGGCTGCCCGTCGACGCTGCACGTGCGCTGGTACTTGATGCGCCCGCCGTCGGCGGCGTGGACCTGGTGGAAGGACACGTCCTTGGTGCCCGTGGCGGCGTAGACGCGCACGGGCACGTTGACGAGCCCGAAGGACACCGCTCCCCTCCAGATGGCGCGCATGCTGGTCAGGGTGCGCGGGCCACCCGAGTGACCGCCAGCCCTGCTGACCCATCCGAGTCCACCCGGGGGACGAACACCAGACATGGCCACCACCTCCTCACCCGCTGCGACGCCGGCGCGCCCTGACCAGCGACGACGCGGGCGCAGCGGCCGCGCGCCGAGCGCCTCCGCGGGCGTCGCGGCGCTGGCCGGCCTCGTCTCGGCCGGCCTGGCCCTCGGCGCGGCGCAGCTCGTGGCGGCGCTCGTGCGGCCCGAGGCCGCGCCGGTGCTGGCGATCGGGTCGGCGTTCATCGACAGGGTGCCGCCGTGGCTGAAGGACGCGGCCATCCGCCTGTTCGGGACGAACGACAAGCTGGTGCTGCTGGGGTCGATGGCGGTGGTGATCGCGGTGCTCGCGGCCCTGGCCGGGGTGGCCGAGCGGTGGCGGCGCGGGGTCGGGCTGGCGCTGGTGGTGCTCTTCGGGGCGGTCGCGGTGGGCGCCGCCGTGACGCGCGCCGGTGCCGGTGCCTACGACGCCGCGCCCTCGGTGCTGGGCTTCGCGGTGGGAGGGGTGGCGCTGCGGCTGCTGGTGGAGCGGCTGCGCGCCGCCGACGAGGCCGGACCCGCGAGCGCGTCGTCGTCCTCGGCGGGCCGGCGGGGCGCGCCGACGCGGCGCTCGGTGCTGGCGGCCACCGCGTGGGTCGCCGCGGCGGCGGCGGCGCTCGCCGCCGCCGGACGGGCCGTGGGGGCGGCGGCGCGCGACGCCGTCGCCGCCCGCGCCGCGCTGCGGCTGCCCGCCCCCGCGACCCCGGCGGCCGCCGTGCCGGCCGGGGTGGAGAACGGCGTGGCCGGCACGACGGCCTTCCTGACGCCCAACGCCGACTTCTACCGCATCGACACCGCCCTCACGGTGCCCTCGATCGACCCGGCGACGTGGTCGCTGCGCGTGCACGGGCTCGTGGAGGAGGAGGTGGAGGTCTCCTTCTCCGAGCTGCTGGCCATGCCGATGACGGAGTCGCGGATCACGCTGACGTGCGTCTCCAACGAGGTCGGCGGCGGTCTGGCGGGCAACGCCACGTGGCTGGGGGTGCCGGTCGCCGAGGTGCTGCGGCGGGCGCGGCCGCAGGCGGGCGCCGACATGGTGCTCTCGCGCAGCAGCGACGGCTTCAGCGCCTCGACGCCCCTGGGCGCGCTCACCGACCCCGCGCGCGGCGCGCTGCTGGCGGTGGGCATGAACGGCGAGCCGCTGCCGCTGGAGCACGGCTTCCCCGTGCGGGTGGTGGTGCCGGGCCTGTACGGCTACGTCTCGGCGACGAAGTGGGTGGTGGAGCTGGAGGTCACGCGCTTCGCCGACGCCACGGCGTACTGGACCACCCGCGGCTGGTCGGCGCAGGGGCCGATCAAGACGGCCTCGCGCATCGACGTCCCGAAGGGGTTCGCGCAGGTCCCCCGCGGCACGGTGGCGGTCGGCGGCGTGGCGTGGGCGCAGACCCGCGGCATCAGCGCCGTGGAGGTGCAGGTCGACGACGGGCCGTGGGAGCCCGCGGTGCTCGCCGCCGAGGACGGCCTGGACACGTGGCGGCAGTGGTCCTACGCCTGGGACGCCGCCTCGGCGGGCGCCGGCGCGCACACCCTGCGGGTGCGCGCCACCGACGGCACCGGACAGGTGCAGACCGGGGAGCGGGCCGCCCCCGCGCCCGACGGCGCCACGGGCTGGCACTCGGTCTCGGTGACCGTGCAGTAGCACCAGTCCTGCGCGGGGGCGGCTCCGAACCCCCGCTGAGACGGACCGGGCCCCGGTCTCCCGCACCGCGCGGGAGGCCGGGGCCTCGTTGCGCCGATCGGGCGTTGAACAACTCGTGACCTGATCGTGACCCATCTCTGCGACCTCCTGCTGCGAACCCCCGGTGTCAGCACGCCCGAGCCGCCGCACCGGCGGCCCGACACGGAGGTAGACCCCATGAAGCGCTCCCTCACCACCGCGTTCTCCGTCTCCGCCAGCGCCTTCCTGGTGCTCGGCCTCGCCGCCTGCGGCGGAGGCTCCACCGACGCCGGCTCGATGTCCGGCGGGGACATGGAGTCCGCGTCGCCGTCCGACTCGGCGTCGGCCAGCCCGTCGGAGTCGATGAGCTCGGACGGCACCGACGCCGCGATGGCCGCCGGCCCCGTGGGCCCGGGCTGCGCCGACTACGCCGCGATGGTGCCCAGCGGCGCCGGCTCGGTGGACGGCATGGCCATGGACCCGGTGGCCACCGCCGCGAGCAACAACCCGCTGCTGACCACGCTGGTCTCCGCCGTGTCCGGGCAGCTGAACCCGCAGGTCGACCTCGTGGACACGCTGAACGGCGGCGAGTTCACCGTCTTCGCGCCGGTCGACGACGCCTTCGCGAAGGTCGACCCGGCCACCATCGAGACGCTGAAGACCGACTCCGCGCTGCTGCAGAAGGTGCTCACGTACCACGTGGTGCCCGGCCAGCTGACCCCCGAGCAGGTGGTCGGCATGCAGACCACCGTCGAGGGCCAGGCCGTGGACGTCACCGGGACGCCGGACGCGCTGCAGGTCAACGGCGCGAACGTCATCTGCGGCGGCGTGAAGACCGCCAACGCCACCGTCTACCTCATCGACTCCGTGCTCATGCCCCCGGCCTGACGCACGGCCTGACGCACGGCCCCGCCACCTCGCGCAGGTGGCGGGGCCGTCGTCGTCCCAGGCCGGCCGCGGGCCGCGGGTGGGAGAGCCGCCCACCGCGTGCCCGCCCGGCGGGCGCTGCGGCAGGGTGGGCGCGTGGTGGACGCAGCGGCGCAGGTGGTCGAGATCGCGGGGCGCCGCGTGAAGCTCACCCACCTCGACCGGGAGCTGTGGCCCGGCGGACCGGGGCGGCGCGCCACCACCAAGGCCGAGCTGGTCAGCTACGTGCTGGACGTCGCCCCGGCGCTGCTGCCCCAGCTCGCGGGCAGGCCCGTGACGCGGGTGCGCTGGCCGCAGGGCGTCGGCGGTCCCCGCTTCTTCGAGAAGAACACCCCCTCCGGCACACCGCGCTGGGTGCGGACGGTGCAGGTGGAGGGCTCCGGCGGTGGCCGCTGGACCTCCTCCGCCCAGGACGCCGGCGAGAGCGGCCCGGTCACCTACCCGCTGGTCGACGACGAGGCCGGCCTGGTCTGGCTGGCCAACCTCTCGGCGCTGGAGCTCCACACGCCGCAGTGGCGCCTCCCCGCGGGCGCCACCGACGACGACGGCCCCGTCGACGCCCGCCGCCTCGCACCGGACCGCCTCGTGGTGGACCTCGACCCGGGGCCGGGCACCGGCCTGGGCGAGTGCTCGGAGCTGGCGGTGCTCGTGGCGGAGCGGCTCGCCGACGACGGGCTGGTCGCCGTCCCGGTGACGTCGGGCAGCAAGGGCATGCAGCTGTACGCGCCGATCAGCGGCCGGCAGGGCGCCGACGTCGTCTCGGCCTACGCCCGGCGCCTGGCCGAGGGCCTGGCGAAGGACCACGCGTGGGTGACCGCGGTGATGGCCAAGGACGTGCGCCGCGGCAAGGTGCTGCTGGACTGGAGTCAGAACAACGGCGCCAAGACCACCATCACGCCGTGGTCGCCGCGTGGCCGTGAGCACCCGCAGGCCGCGGTGCCGCGCAGCTGGGACGAGCTGGGTGACGACCTGTTCCAGCTCACCCTCGCCGAGGCCGCGCAGCGCTTCGCCGACGACGGCGACCCCCTGGACGGCGTCCTGACGCCAGGCGCCCCGCCCGGCCCCCGCCTGCCCGAGCGCTGACCCGCCCCCGGGGTCAGCGGCCGACGGCGTAGCCCTGCGCGCCCCGCGGGTTCGCCGCCGCGCGGACCCAGCCGCCGTCCAGCGCCACCGCGGACAGGCGGCCGAGGGACCACCCGTCGACCACCTGCACGTCCCACCCGCGCCCGCCCAGGCCCGCGGCGACGCGGGAGCCCCACCTGCTCTCCAGCAGCAGCCGCCCGGGCAGCGCCTGCCGCGGCCAGAAGGAGCTGGGTGCGGTCTCGGTGTGGAAGGTCGGGGCGTCCACGGCGGCCTGCAGCGCCGTCTGGACCGCCTCGCCCCGCGCGCGGGCGCGCTCGGCGGCGTGCACGAGGCGCAGCACGAACGGCAGCTGCCAGGCGTCCTGCTGGTCACCGCCGGGCGTGCCCAGCGCCACCCAGGGCTCGCCGTCGCGCAGCAGCAGCGTGGGCGAGAGCGTGGTGCGCGGCCGGCGCCCCGGGCGCAGGGTGGAGCCGAGCGTGGAGCCCCACCGGGCCGCCGCCGAGCGCGAGCGCGGGGAGCCGCCGCCGGTGGCACCGGCCGTGCCCGCGCCGGCGGGCAGCCAGCACATCTGCGCGCGGGTGCCGAGCGGGAAGCCCAGCTCGGGGACCACGGGCGAGCTCTGCAGCCAGCCGCCGCTGGGCGTGGCCGAGACGAGGTTGCCCCACCGGTCGGCGACGTCGACGTGGCAGGTGTCGCCGCGGCCGAGCTCCTCCCGGGACGGCTGCGGCCCCTGCTCGTCGGGGTCCGGCCGGCGGTCGACGGTCGGCTCGCCGACCGCGGCGCCGCCGCCGCTGCCGAGACCGGCGACCCGCGGGGGGACGGGCAGCTGCGGCAGCCGGCGCGCCGTGCCGCCGGGCCACCCGGGCTGCAGCTCGTGGCCGGCAGGTCCAGCACTGCCGGCGCCCTCGCCGAGGAACGCCCGCCGGGAGGCGGTGTAGGCCGGGTCGAGCAGGTCGGCGACGGCGGGCACGTCCACGCCGTCCTCCTCGGCGCCGACCGGGTCTCCGTACCAGGCCTCGCGGTCGGCGCTGGCCAGGTCGAAGGCGGCGGCGCAGGCGTGCACCCAGGCGTCGTCGTCCTCGCGCAGCGGGTCGGGGTCGCCGTCGGCGCCGAGCTGGCCGTCGAGCAGGGCGAGGGCCTGCAGCAGCACCGGACCCTGTCCCCAGGTGCCCGTCTTGGCCACCTGCACCCCGCGGTACTCCCCCACCGCGGGCTCCTCCACGGTCGGTTCCCAGCCGGCCAGGTCGGAGCCGCGCAGCAGCCCCGGGTGCACGGCGCCGGTGACGTCGCGCCAGCTGGTGGTGGAGGAGAACCTGTCGACGGCGTCGGCCACCTCACCGCGGTACCAGTGCTCGCGCGCGGCCTCGTACTGGGCGTCGCGGTCGGTCCCGGCGGCCTCCGCGGCGGCGACCACCCGGTCGTAGGTGTCGGCCAGCGCGGTCAGGCGCAGGCGCGACCACGGCTGCGGGGCGCGGGCGGCGCCGTCGTCACCGGCCAGGTAGGTCGCCGCCGACGTCGTCCACGCGCCCGGGCCCTCGGTGTACAGCGGGATGACCGACTCCAGCGTGGAGGCCACGCGCGGCAGCACCGGCGCGCCGTGCCGGGCGTAGCCGATGGCCGGCTCGAGCACGTCGCGCAGCCGCCAGGTGCCCCACCGCTGCAGCAGCAGCGTCCAGGCGCCGAAGGCGCCGGGGACGGTGGCGGCCAGCAGGCCGGAGCCGGGGACGGCGGTCAGGCCGAGGTCGGCGAAGGCCTGCGGGGTGGCGGCCGCCGGCACGGTGCCCTGGCCGCACACGACGTGGGCCCGCCGGTCGTGCGCCGACCACAGCACCACCGGCAGGTCGCCGCCGGGCCCGTTGAGGTGCGGCTCGACCACCTGCAGCACGAAGCCGGCGGCCGCGGCGGCGTCGAAGGCGTTGCCGCCGCGCTCCAGCACGCCCATGCCGGCCTGGCTGGCCAGCCAGTGCGTGGACGCGACGGCGCCGAAGGTGCCGGTGATCTCAGGACGCGTGGTGGTGAGGGGCACGCCCCCCACCCTCACCCACGTCCGGCGGCGCCGCTCAGGCGGCGTCGAGCTCCGGCAGGTAGCCGCCCCACAGCGGGCTGCGGTGCTCGCTGCCGCGCAGCAGCCACGCCGCGCCGTGCGGGGCGCGCAGGCGCACCCGCAGCTGCCAGCCCATCTCCTCCGGCGTGCGGTCCCCCTTGAGGCCGTTGCAGCGCAGGCAGCAGGCGACGAGGTTCTCCCAGCTGTCCCGCCCGCCGCGGCTGCGCGGCAGCACGTGGTCGACGGTGGACGCCGGGCGGTTGCAGTAGCCGCAGCGGTGGCCGTCCCGTCGCAGCACGCCGCGCCGGGAGACGGGCACGGCCCGCCCGAAGGGCACCCGCACGTACCGGTTGAGCACGATGACCGCCGGCCGCGGCAGGGTCACGGTGGTGGAGGCCACCGGCACCTCGTCGGCGACGACGACGTTCGCCTTGCCGGCCAGCACCAGGACCAGCGCGCGCCGCAGCGGGACCACCGCCAGCGGCTCGTAGCCGGCGTTCAGCACCAGGGTCCTCACGGTGCCACCCCCTCGTCGAGATCGGTCAGCGGGCTCGTCGTGCAGGTCAGCAGGGGCGGGAGCGCGCCGGCGCGTCATCGGAACGGCTCCCCGCCCCGGCGCCGGGCAGGTGCCGGAACGGCGACAGGCGCCGTCCCGTGAGGGACGGCGCCTGTCGCGGACGCGGTGGGGCTGGCCGGGCTGCCGGTGCTCGGCGCGCCGCTCGGCACGGCGCTGCACCCGGTGCTGCCCCGAGGAGTGCTCGGGGGCAGCGGCTGGCCGTGGTGGTGCTGGCGCGGATGGTCGATGCGCTGCCGGCAGGCCAGGCCGCGCGCCGGCCGTGCCGGCGCAGCGGGGCCCGGGGTGCTCGGCCTCCCGAGCACCCCGCGCAGCGGGTGTGGCGGTACCACGGGGGAACTGTACGTCGTGACGGGCCCTGCGAGGCCGGCCCGCGGGGGTCGTCCTCGTCACGGTCCGGTCACTGGCCCGGAGGGGCGTCAGGCCTTGACGTTGACGCGAGTGACGAGGATGGACGAGGACCAGATCGGGCGGACGTCGATGGCCTTGCCCGTGCGCGGCGAGTCGATCATCATGCCGTCCCCGACGTAGATCCCGTTGTGGTAGATCCCGCCCTTGCCGGTGAAGGAGACGATGTCGCCGGGCTGGGCCTCGGAGATCTTCACACGGGTGCCAGCAGCGGCCTGCTGCGAGGCGGTGCGTGGCAGGTCCTTGCCGACCTGGGCGTAGACGTAGCGCACGAAGCCGGAGCAGTCGAAGCCCGCGGGCGTGGTGCCACCGAAGCGGTACTGGACACCGGTGTAGCGCTTGGCGATGTCGACCACCGACTTGCCGGTGGCGGGCGCCTCGACGGCCGGCTTCCCGGAGTCCTCGCCGGAGGGCTCCGGCGGGCCCTGGTCGTCGTCCTCGTCGGCGGTGGCGCCGGCGGTCTCCTGCAGGCGGCTCGCTGCCCGGGCCTCCTTGGCGGCCTGGAACCTGTCGGCGGCGCGCGAGGCGCGCTCGGCGACGGCGGCGCGCTCACCGGCGCTGACCCGGGCGTCGTGCTGGTACTGGGCGGCGTCGACGGTGGTCAGGGAGGTGAGGGCGAAGCTCACCTGCGCCCGGGCGGGGGCCGAGACTGCGGAGGCGCCGGGGACGGCGGCGGAGGACTGCGTGGCGGGCGCGGCGCCGTCGTGCGCCTCACCGGTGAGCGGCGCCGCGACGGCCGGCAGGCCCATGGTGACCAGCAGGCCGCCGCTGACGGCGATGACGGCGGAGCGCCGCCCGACCGTGGAGGCGCTGCCACCGACGGCCTCGCCGATCACGGTCAGCGGGGTGCGGGTGCGCACGGCGCGCCGGTGGCGCGCGGCGGTCCTGGTGCTCGCGGACATCTCGACCACTCGGCCTCTCCGTCGCCTGCGGGGTGAGCTGTCGGGTTCGGGCGAGAGGTCGCGCCCGGCGCGCACCGCCCGGGGTCACCGGACGGGGTGCGCGCTGAACCCCGAGGAGCTCCGCCGGGAGCCCCGTGGTGCGTGGGTCCCCCGCCCCTGCCAGCGGTGTCCGCCTGACCGCGACCGGTGGCAGGGCTCAGCGCCCGGTGCGGACCTCGTGAGGTGTCTCTCGAGGCAGGACTGACAGTAGTGACGCGTGACTCTGCGTTCCGGGACCTCGCGATCGTGTCCAAACGTGACCTGGGTCACACCCTGCGGCGACGCTGCAGCCGGCGGGCGCGGCCGGCAGGCGGCGACCCGCGGGCGGTCAGCCGGCGGCGGTGACGAAGACGTGGACGGCCACGTCGTCGGGCAGCACCTCACCCGGCTCACCGACCAGCACCCCGCCGGCCACGCGCTGGACCCGCACGGACCCTCCCGGGCGCAGCCCGAGCGCGGACAGCCGGTGCATCGCGCCGGTGTCGGCCTGGGCGGGCTCGCCGACGCGGCGCACCTGCACCTCCGCCGGCGCGGCCGACGCGGCGGCCACGAGCGTCCGCAGCCCGTCCAGGCTGTCGGGCACGTCGACGCCGCCGATCTCGGCCAGCCCCGGGATGGGGTTGCCGTAGGGGTCCTCCTGCGGGGCGTGCAGCAGGTCGAGCAGGCGGCGCTCCACGCGCTCGCTCATGACGTGCTCCCAGCGGCAGGCCTCGTCGTGGACGTACTCCCACTCCAGGCCGATGACGTCGATGAGCAGCCGCTCGGCCAGGCGGTGCTTGCGCATCACCTGCGTGGCGCGCTCGCGCCCCAGCGCGGTGAACTCCAGGTGGCGGTCGCCGCTGACCACCACGAGCCCGTCGCGCTCCATGCGCGCCACGGTCTGGGAGACGGTGGGGCCGCTCTGCTGCAGGCGCTGGGCGATCCGCGCGCGCAGCGGGACGGTGCCCTCCTCCTCCAGCTCGAAGATGGTCTTGAGGTACATCTCGGTGGTGTCGATGAGGTCGCTCACGGCGCCCACCCCTTCCGTGCCGGGCCTGCCACCAGCCTAGTTGCCGGTGATCGTCCGCCGAGCAGGGCCGGTGTACGCCGACAGCGGCCTGATGAGGGCGTTGGCCTCCACCTGCTCGCGCACGTGCGCCGTCCACCCCAGCACCCGCGCCATGACGAACAGCGGGGTGAACAGCTCGGTGTCGAAGCCCATCAGGGCGTACGCCGGGCCGCTGGGGTAGTCGAGGTTGGGCCGGATGCCCGTGGCCTCGGCCATCGCGGCCTCCAGGGCGTCGTACAGCTCGGCGACGTCGCGGCGCCCCTCGCGCTCCACCATGACGTCGAGCGCGGCCTTCATCGTGGGCACCCGGGAGTCACCGGTCTTGTAGACGCGGTGCCCGAAGCCCATGACCTTGCGCTTCTGCGCGCGGGCCCGGGCCACCCACTCCGAAGCCCGGTCGGCGGTGCCCACCTCGGCCATGACGCCCATGACGGCCTCGTTGGCCCCGCCGTGCAGCGGGCCCTTGAGCGCGCCGACCGCGGCGGTGATCGCGGAGTGGTAGTCGGCCAGGGTGCTCGTCACCACGCGGGCGGTGAAGGTGGAGGCGTTGAAGGAGTGCTCGGCGTAGAGCACCATCGACACCTCGAAGGCGCGCACCACCTCCGGGGCGGCCTCCTCGCCGAACGTCGCCGCGAGGAACGCCGCGCACCAGCCCAGGTCGGTCCGCAGCGGCAGCGGCTCCAGGCCGCGCCGGCGCCGCTGGACCCGCGCGACCACGGCGGGCAGCTGCGCGAACAGCTGCAGCGCGCGGGCCAGGTCGTCCTCGCGGGTGCGCTCCTCCGGCGCGAGCGTCGGCCAGGTGGCGCCGATCGCGCTGACGGCGGTGCGCACGAGGTCCATGGGGTGGGCGTCGGCCGGCAGGGCGTCCAGGACGGCGACCACGGCGCCGGGCAGCTCCCGCTGCGCCCGCTCGGCGCGCTGGAAGGCCACGAGCTGGTCGGTGGTGGGCAGCTCGCCGTACCAGAGCAGGTGGGCGACCTCCTCGAGCGTGCAGCGCGCGGCGAGGTCCTGCACCGGGTAGCCGCGGTAGAGCAGCTCCGAGGGCCCCTCGGCCGGCGCCGTCACGGACGACACCTCGGTGGTGTCGACGACGACGCCGGCCAGTCCCCGCCTGACCTCCGGCTCGCTCACGCCTGCACGCCCCCGTCGCCGTCCGTGCGGCCGTCCGGCACCTCGAAGGTGAAGACGTCGGCGTCGAAGTCGGAGTACCCCGCGTAGTCGATGAGCTCGTACAGCCGCGCGCGCGTCAGCATCGACGGCACCTCCCCCTCGAGGGTCCCGGTGTCCGCGAGCGCGTCGAGCGCCCGCTCGACGGCGCCCACCGCCGTCCGCAGCAGGCTGACGGGGTGCAGCGCGATGCGCACCCCGACGTCGGCCAGCTGGGCGTGGGTGAACAGCGGCGCCTTGCCGAACTCGGTGAGGTTGGCCAGCACGGGCACGTCCACGGCGGCCACCACGCGCTCGTAGTCGGCCAGCGACAGCATCGCCTCGGGGAAGACGGCGTCGGCGCCGGCGTCGACGTAGGCCCGCAGCCGCTCGACGGCGGCGTCCAGGCCCTCCACGGCGCGGGCGTCGGAGCGGGCCATGAGGATCAGGTCGGGGTCGCGCCGGGCGCGCACCGCGGCGGCGATGCGCTGCACGGCGGTGGCGCGGTCCACCACCTGCTTGCCGTCCAGGTGCCCGCAGCGCTTGGGGTTGACCTGGTCCTCCAGGTGCAGCCCGGCGACCCCGGCGTCCTCCATGACCTGCACGGTGCGCGCGACGTTCATCGGCTCCCCGAACCCGGTGTCGGCGTCGACCAGCACCGGCAGGTCGGTGGTGCGGGCCACCTGGGCGGCGCGCTGGGCCACCTCCGTCAGCGTGGTCAGGCCGATGTCGGGCAGGCCCAGCTCGGCGGAGACGACGGCGCCGGAGACGTAGACGCCCTCGAAGCCCTTCCCCGCGACGAGGGAGGTCGACAGCGGCGTGAAGGCGCCCACGAACCTCTGCAGCCGCCCGCTGGCCAGCCCTACGCGCAGGGCGCGGCGCTTCTCGGAGGCGGTGCGCGGGGCGTGGAGCATCAGAACAGCCCCCCCGCCGGGGTGGCCACGCGCGCCCGCACGGTCAGGCCCGACAGCTCCCCCGGCTCCAGCTCGGGCAGGCGCTGGGCGACGTCGAGGAAGCGCTCCACCTCGTCGTCGTCGAGCACGCCCTCGGCCAGGGTGCGGAACTTGGCCACGTAGTCGGCGCGGGCGAACGGGCGCGCCCCGGCGGGGTGGGCGTCGGCGACGGCGATCTCCTCCACGACCCGGCTCCCGTCGGCCAGCTCGGCCTCCAGGCGGCCGCCGAAGGCCCTCCTCATGGGGTCCGGGTCGTGGTACCTGCGGGTCCACTCCGGGTCCTCGGTGGTGGTCACCTTCTGCCAGAGCGCCACGGTGTCGGGACGGGCGGCGCGCTCGGGGGCGTAGCTGCGCTCGTGGTGCCAGCCGCCGTCCTGCAGGGCCACCGCCACGATGTAGGGGATCGAGTGGTCGAGGGTCTCCCGGCTCGCGGTGGGGTCGTACTTCTGCGGGTCGTTCGCGCCGGAGCCGATGACGTGGTGGGTGTGGTGGCTGGTGTGCAGCACGACCGAGCGCACCTGGGCCGGGTCGCGCAGCGCCGGGTGCTGCGCGCCCAGGCGGCGCGCCAGGTCGATCCAGGCCTGCGCCTGGTACTCCGCGGAGTGCTCCTTGGTGTAGCTGTCCAGGATCCCGCGGCGCTGCTCGCCCGCCTCCGGCAGCGGCACCTCGTAGACGCGCCCGAAGCCGGAGAGCAGGCGCGCGATGACGCCGTCCTCCCCCTCGTAGATCGGCGTCGGGCTGGTCTGGCCGCGCATCGCGCGGTCGACGGCCTCGACGGCGGCCTTGCCGGCGAAGGCGGGGGCGTGCGCCTTCCAGGTGCTGATCTCGCCCTTGCGCGACTGCCGGGTGGCGGTGGTGGTGTGCAGCGCCTGCCCGATGGCGTGGAAGACCTGCTCGGTCGGCAGCCGCAGGAGCGTCCCGAGGCCGGCGGCCACCGACGGGCCGAGGTGCGCGACGTGGTCGATCTTGTGCTCGTGCAGGCAGATGCCGCGCACCAGGTCGATCTGCACCTCGTAGGCGGTGACCAGGGCCCGCACGACGTCGGCCCCGGTGGTGCCGCGGGTGGCGGCCAGGTGCTGGGCGACGGCGACCACGGGCGGGACGTTGTCGCCGGGGTGGGAGTAGTCGGCGGCCAGGAAGGTGTCGTGGAAGTCCAGCTCGCGCACCGCGACGCCGTTGGCCCACGCCGCCCACTCCGGGCCGTAGCGCCCGGGCGCGCCGTGGACCGTGGAGCCGGTGCCCTGGCTGGGCGCGGCGCCGGAGGCCGGGTGGGCCATCGCCTGGGCGCGGGCGGCGACCACGGGCGCGCGGGTCAGGGAGGCGGTGGCCACGGCGGCGTCGTCGATGACGCGGTTGACGACCATGTCGACGACAGCCGGGTCGATGGCGTCGACGTCTGCGAACTCGTTGGTGTCCGCGGCGAGCTGGGCCAGCTTCCACGCCAGCTGCTCGGTGCGGGGCAGGTTCTCGTCGCTGCGGTGGGCTCGGACCTGGTGCGCCTTCACGCCACGATCCTGGCGCGCGCCCCGCGGGCGGGCCAGGGCGCCCCTCCCCGGTCACCGGGGGCGTGGCGCAGCAGGCGGGCTCCCGGCAGCTTCCGGAGGTGGCCCTCATCCGCGGGCGCAGGCGGTGGCGTCCGGTGAGGGCCATCTCGGGAAGGCCCCGTGCCCGGCGCGCTCGCCCGGCCGCGGGTGGCTGCGGTGGTGGCCGCCCGGCCGGGGTGCGAGCCTCGCCGCATGGCTCCGACAGTGCTCTGGCTGCGCCGTGACCTGCGCCTGCGCGACCACCCGGCCCTGCTCGCCGCCGCCGAGGAGGCCGGGGGCTCCGGCGTCCTGCCGCTGTTCGTGCTCGACCCGGCCCTGCTGGGCCCCGCGGGGCCGACCCGCACCGCGTGGCTCTTCAGGTCGCTGCGAGCGTGGTCGGCCAGCGCCGGCGGCGCGCTGGTGGTCAGGTCCGGCAGGCCGGAGGACGTCGTCCGCGAGGTCGCCCGCGAGGTCGGCGCGCAGCACGTGCACGTCACCGCCGACGCCGGCCCCTACGGCCGCGCCCGCGACGAGCGCGTGGAGGCCGCGCTGGAGGGCGACGGCGTGGGCCTGGTGCGCACGGGCACCCCGTACGCCATCGGCCCCGGCACGGTGGTCAAGGCCGACGGCGCCCCGTTCCAGGTCTTCACCCCGTTCTCCCGCGCCTGGGCCGCGCACGGGCACCCCGGGCCGGCCGCCCCGCCGCCGGCGGACCTGCGCTGGGTGCGCCGCGTGGAGGGCGAGGAGGTCCCTGACGAGCCCGAGGAGCTCACGCGCGCCGGCCTCACCCTCCCCGAGGTCGGGGAGGAGGCGGCGCTGCGCCGCTGGGAGGCGTTCCAGGACCGCCTGGACGACTACGACACCGACCGCGAGCGCCCCGACCGCGACGGCACCTCCCAGCTGTCAGTGCACCTCAAGTACGGCGAGGTGCACCCCCGCACGCTGCTGGCCGACCTCGCCGCCAGCCGCCACGGCTCCACGAAGGGCGGGCAGACGTTCCGCACCGAGCTCATCTGGCGGGAGTTCTACGCCGACGTGCTGTGGCACCGGCCCGACTCCGCGCGGGAGTACTACCGCCCGCAGCTGGCGGGCATGCGCTTCGACGACCCGGCCCGCGGCGACGGGAAGGCGCACCTGGAGGCCTGGCAGGAGGGTCGCACCGGCTACCCCTTCGTCGACGCGGGCATGCGGCAGCTGCGCACCGAGGGATGGGTGCACAACCGGGTGCGCATGGTGGTGGCCAGCTTCCTGGTCAAGGACCTGCACCTGGAGTGGCAGCTGGGGGCGCGGTACTTCATGCGGTGGCTCCGCGACGGCGACCTGGCCAGCAACAACCACGGCTGGCAGTGGACCGCCGGGACCGGCACCGACGCGGCGCCGTTCTTCCGGGTCTTCAACCCCGTCAGCCAGGGCGAGAAGTTCGACCCCGACGGGGAGTACGTGCGCCGCTACGTGCCCGAGCTGCGGCACCTGCCCGGGAAGGCCGCCCACTCCCCGTGGGACCACGCCGGCGGGTACGACCACGGCTACCCGGAGCGCATCGTCGACCACAGGGCCGAGCGCGAGGAGGCCCTGGCGCGCTACGCCGCCGTCCGCGGCTGACGACCGCCCGCCGCGGTCGTCGTCCTCAGGGGACGGGGCGGCGGGAGTCGTAGCGCAGGAAGCCCCGCTGCCAGGCCATGAGGACGACGACGGCGAGGACGCACGCCGCGCCGCCGGCCACCGCCGCGAGCGCCTCACCGAGCACGTCGGCGTCGGCGCCGGCCACGAGGTCGCCCAGGCGGGGACCACCGGCCACCACGACGATGAAGACGCCCTGCAGGCGGCCGCGGGCCCAGTCCGGCGCCGCGGACTGCAGCACGGTCTGGCGGAACACCGAGCTCACGGCGTCGGCGGCGCCGGCCGCGGCCAGGGCGGTGCAGGCCGCCCACAGCGCCCACGACGTCCAGGGCACGGCGGTGGTGGTGACGGAGCCGCTGGGGGCTCCGCCGTGCGCCGGCGCCGCCAGCAGCAGCACGAGCCCGAAGGCGACGACCGCGGCGCCCCACGCGGCCACGGACACCGCGATGGCCAGCCCGTGGCGGTGGACGCGCCCCAGCGGGCCCGACACCAGGCTGGCGAGCACCGACCCGACGGCCACGGAGGAGGCGAGCACGCCCGCCGTCGTCGCCCCTCCCCCGATGAGCACCGCCCCCACGGCGGGGAAGAGGGCGCGCGGCTGGCTGAGCACCATGGCGCACAGGTCCAGCAGGAAGGTCGTGCGGACGTTGCGCCAGCCGCGCAGCAGCCGCAGGCCCTCGAGCACGCTGGCCAGGCCGGCCTTCCGGGCGCCGCCGAGCGGCGGCAGCGGCGGCAGGCTGAGCACGGTGACGAGCGCGACCAGCAGCGTGACGACGTCGATGGTGTAGGCGGGCCCGAAGCCGACGGTGCCGACGAGCACGCCGCCGAGCAGCGGGCCGACGGTGACCCCGAGGTTCATCGACAGGGTGCCCAGGGCGTTGGCGGCGGGCAGCTGCTCGGCCGGCACGAGCATGGGGATGATCGCCGTGCGCGCCGGGGAGTTCACGGCGAAGGCGGCGCTCTGCAGGGCCACCAGCCCGAGCAGCAGCGCCACCGAGCCGACGCCGAGCCAGGCCTGGGCGGCGATGAGCACCGAGGCGACGAGCAGGGCGACCGAGGAGAGCACGGCGACGCGGCGGCGGTCGTGGGCGTCGACCAGCGCGCCGCCGTACAGGCCGAGCACCACGAGCGGGACGAAGGAGACCAGGCCGACCAGCCCGACGGCGAAGGAGGAGCGGGTGAGGTCGTAGACCTGCAGCGCCACGGCGGTGACGCCGAGCTGGCTGCCGACGCCGGCCAGGGTGAGCCCGGTCCACAGGCGCCGGTACTCCGGGGAGGAGCGCAGCGGGGCCGTGTCGAGGAGGAGCGCGGGCACGAGGGTCCATGGTGCCTCAGGCACCCGACACCCGGGCGTGGAAGAGCCCGCGGGCTCCCCTCCGACCTGGAGGGGGCGTCGCGCTGGACGAGGGCGCGACTCCCGCGGGCTCCGGTGACTGCCTGGTCTTCGCAGGCCGTCCGGGTGGCTCACGCTGCCGTTCGGCTAGCGGGCAGTCACCTCACGCGTCCGAAGATCAACCACTTCTCGGACCACCTCCTCTCCCGTGTGCCTCCACGCTACGTCCGGTCCGCTGCGGCGTCGAGGGTTTTTCGCTCGCGGCGCATCGGCCACGATGGCGCCCGTGAGCGACGCCGCCCCCGCGCCCCTGCCCGCCCTGCCCGAGGACTTCGACAGGGTGCTGTGCGTGGTCGCCCACCCCGACGACGTCGAGTACGGCACCGCTGCCGCCGTGGCCCGCTGGACGGCGGCCGGCAAGCAGGTGGTCTACGCGATGGCGACCTCCGGGGAGGCCGGCATCGACACGGTCCCGCCGGCCAAGGCGGGCCCGCTGCGCGAGGCCGAGGAGCTGGCCAGCGCCGGCGCCGTCGGGGTGCGCGAGGTGGAGTTCCTGCGCCACCGCGACGGCCGCCTCACCGAGGGGGTCGACCTGCGCCGCGACGTCGCCCGCGCCATCCGCCAGCACCGCCCGCACCTCGTGGTGACGATCAACCACCACGACACCTGGGGCCCGGGCACCTGGAACACCCCCGACCACGTGGCGCTGGGGCGCACCGTCCTCGACGCGGTCGCCGACGCCGCCAACCGCTGGATCTTCCCCGAGCTCGGGCACGAGGGCTTCCTCCCGTGGAAGGGCGTGGCCCGCGTCGTCGTCGCGAACAGCACCTCCCCCACCCACGCCGTCGACATCACCGACACCGTGGAGGCCGGGATCGCGGCGCTGGCCCTGCACGAGGAGTACTTCCGCGCGCTCGACCCCGACGTGCCCGTCCGCCGGCAGGCCGAGCGGGTCTACGAGCAGGTGGTGCGCCGCGACGCCCCCGGCTGGGCCGGCCGGTCGGTGCTCGCCGTGGAGCTCGCCCTGCAGCAGTGAGCGCCGCCGCGGCGGGGCTCAGGGCTGGCGGCGCACCACCCGCCAGGCCGAGGCGTCGTCCAGGGGCGCGGGCTCCCCACTGACCGAGAGGTAGACGAGCCGGTCGTGCAGGCGGGAGCGGCGCCCCACCCACAGCTCCACCTCCACCGGGCGCACGAGGTAGCCGCCCCACCCGTCGGGCAGGGGCACCGGGCCGGGCTCCGGGAAGCGGGCGGCCACCTCCTCGTAGGCCCGCGCCAGCTCCTCGCGGGAGGCGACCTCGGCGCTCTGCCGGGAGGCGTGGGCGCCCAGCTGCGACCCGCGGGGGCGCGAGGCGAAGTAGGCAGCGCTCTCGGCCCGGTCCACCTGCTCGGCGCTGCCGCGCACCCGCACCTGGCGCTGCTGGGGGTGCCAGGGCAGCACCAGCGCGGCGTGCGGCACGGCGGCCAGCTGGCGGGCCTTGGCCGACCCGAGGTTGGTGTAGAAGACGAAGCCGCGCGCGTCAGCGCCCTTGAGCAGCACCGTGCGGGCGTCCGGCAGGCCGTCGGCGCCCGCCGTGGCCAGCACCACGGCGTTGGGCTCGGTGATGCGCGGGTCGTGCGCGGCGTCCCCCCACCAGCGCTGGAACTGCTCCAGCGGCGTGGGCGCCAGGTCGGCGGCGTCCAGGCCGGCGTCGGAGTAGTCGACCCGGTGCTCCGCCAGCTCGTGCCCCAGCTCACCGCTCGTGCTGTCCACACGGTGCAGGATGCACGCCGTGACCGCTCGCGACACGCCCACCCCGGGCCCCGGCGCCCCGGGTGTGCCGACCATCACGGTGCCGCCCTCGCTCCTGCCGCGCGACGGCAGGTTCGGCTCGGGCCCCTCCAAGGTCCGCGACGACCAGGTGGCCGCCATCGCCGGCGTCGGGCGCACCGTGCTGGGCACGTCGCACCGCCAGCTGCCGGTGCGCTCGCTGGTGGCGCGGATCCGCTCGGGCCTGGCCGACCTGTTCTCCCTGCCCGAGGGCTACGAGGTCGTCCTCGGCAACGGCGGCTCCACGGCGTTCTGGGACGTCGCCACCACCTGCCTGGTGCGCGAGCGCGCCCAGCACCTCGTGCTGGGGGCCTTCAGCGAGAAGTTCGCGGCGGCGACCGCGGCGGCGCCGTTCCTGGCCGCCCCCGACGTGCGCCGCTCGGAGCCGTTCAGCGCCCCCTCCCCGGCCGCCGAGCCTGGCGTGGACGCCTACGCCTGGCCCCACAACGAGACCTCCACCGGCGTGGTGGTCCCCGTGGAGCGCCCGGCCGGGCTGGCGGCCGACGACGGCGCGCTCGTGCTCGTCGACGCGACCTCGGCCGCCGGCGGCGTGCCCGTGGACGTCGGGCGGGCAGACGCCTACTACTTCGCGCCGCAGAAGTCCTTCGGCTCCGACGGCGGGCTGTGGGTGGCGCTGCTGTCGCCCGCCGCGCTCGCCCGCGCCGAGGAGCTGCAGCCGCGCCGGTGGGTGCCGGGCTCCCTGGACCTGCTCGCGGCGGCGGCGGAGAGCCGGCGGGAGCAGACGGTGAACACCCCCGCGGTCGCGACGCTGCTCATGCTCGCCGAGCAGGTGGAGTGGATGCTCGACAGGGGCGGGCTGGAGTGGGCCTGCTCGCGCTCGGCGGAGTCGGCCTCGCGGCTGTACGAGTGGGCCGAGGCGAGCCAGTACGCCCGCCCGGCGGTGCGCGACCGCACGCTGCGCTCCCCGGTGGTCGGCACCGTCGACCTGCACCCCTCGGTCGACGCCGCCGCGGTGCGCGCGGTGCTGCGCGCCAACGGCGTGGTCGACGTGGAGCCCTACCGCGGCCTGGGCGGCAACCAGCTGCGCGTGGGGATGTTCCCCGCCGTCGACCCCCACGACGTCTCCGCGCTGACGGCGTGCGTCGACCACGTGGTCACGGCGCTGTCCTGACCCCGCTCCCCTGACCCGCAGCCAGGCGCTCGGCTGCGGCTCCCGGCGGGCGCTGACCGCAACCAGGCGCTCGGCTGCGGCTCCCGGCGGGCGCTGACCGCAACCAGGCGCTCGGCTGCGGCTCCCGAGGGGGTGGTGACCGCAATCAGGCGCTCGGTTGCGGGTGGACCCCGGGTCACCCGGCGAGGTGGCCCCACTCCTCGGACAGCTCCGACCACGCACCCGTGGCCGCGACCCGCCCGTCCTCCAGGACGACGACGACGTCGGCCAGCGCCAGCGCGCTGCGCTTGGCGCTGCAGCCCACCACCGTGGCGCCCCGCTCGCGCAGCGCCGACCACAGCTCCAGCTCGGTCCTGGCGTCCAGCGCGGAGGAGACGTCGTCGGCCACGACCAGCTCGGCCTCGGTCGCCAGCGCCCGCGCCAGCGCCAGGCGCTGCACCTGGCCACCGGACAGCCGCACCCCGCGGTGCCCCACGAGGGCCCCGGTGCCGCCGGCCTCGCGGACGTCCCTGTCGAGCCGGGCGTCGCGGATGGCGCTGCCCAGGGCCACCGAGCCGCGCTCGTGCCCGAGCGTGACGTTGTCGGTGAAGGTGCCCGAGAGCACCCGCGGCACCTGGGCGACGTGCGCGACCTGGCCCGGGCGCAGGAACAGCTGCGGGTCGCCCACCTCGGTGTCGTTCCAGGCGATGGAGCCCTCGTGGTCGACCAGGCCGACCAGCGAGGAGAGCAGGCTGGACTTGCCCGAGCCGACCCGGCCCACGAGCAGCACCAGGGAGCCGGCCTCCACCTCCAGGGAGACGTCGCGCACCCCGACGGTCCCGTCGTCGTGGACGGCGGTGACGCCCTCGAGGCGCAGCCGCTGCAGCGGCACGCGTCCGGCCGGCTCGGGAGCGGGCGCGGCGCCGGTGACGAGGTCGACCGAGGGCGGCAGCGCCACGAGGTCAGCGCGACCGGCCAGCTCGCTGGCCGCCCTCAGCCACGTGCGGGCGATGGGCAGCTCGACCACCGCGGCGCCCGCCACGATGCCGAACCAGCCGAAGCCCGCGACGGCGGTGGAGACGGCCAGCGCGGTGCCCAGCCCCCAGACCCCCCACAGGAACAGCACCCACGCGGCCACCACGCCGACCTGCACGAGCACGCCGGGCACGCCCTCGAGCAGGCTGCGGATGCGCTGCTCGCGCACGCTGGCCTCGACCCTGCGGGCGTCGACGGCCTGCAGGTGGGCCTGCACCGCGCCGACGGCAGCGGCCAGCTTGACCGTGCGCACCGCGTCCAGGGCGCTGACCAGCTCCTTGCCGAACCTGGCGCGCTCGTCACCGGCCACCCGCCCGGCCCGGCCCGCCGCCGGGGCGCCCACCGCGGCGGTCAGCGCCGAGAGCGCCAGCACCCCGCCGGCCACCAGCGCCGCCACGGCGCTGCCGTTGAACAGCCCCGTGGCCAGCACCGCGGCCGCGCCGATGAACACGTCGACCCAGCGGTCGCAGTAGATGACCAGCCGGTCGCTGTCGAGGGCGCGCGCGGCGACCTCCCCGGGCGGGGTGCGGCGCAGGCGCCGCTGCTCGGTCTGCCCGCGCAGCACCGCCAGGCGCAGCCGCAGCGTGGCCGCCGACCACCACATCGGGTACACGCGGAAGGCCACGGCGATGCCGACGGGGGTGAGCAGCAGGCAGGTGGCCACGAGCACCGCCAGCAGCCACGGCTGCTCGCCCTCGCGCAGCGCCTCCACGAGCTGGCCCCACGCCCAGCCGGTCAGGGCGCCGTAGGCGCCGAGCAGCGTGACGGCCAGGAAGGCGAACGTGCCGACCAGGCCCCACTGCGGGTGCACCACGAGCAGCTTGGCGACCTGCCGCGCCAGGCTCGGGCGCGGGGCGGGCGGCGCCGGGCGCGGGTCGCGGCGCTCGCGCCGCGTCACGAGCGCGGCGGAGGCCGGGGCGGGTGCCGGCGCCACCACGGCGGTGCTCGAGCCGCCGCCGGAGCGGGCGGGCGCCAGCGGCGCCGTCGTCCCCGGGGTGGCCGGCGCGGACGGCCGCTCGAGGCCGGAGGCGACGAGCAGGTCGCGGAACGGGCCCAGGGTGGTGGCGAGGGCGGCCCGCGGGCCGTGCTGGACCAGGCGGCCGGAGTCGAGCACCGCCACCGCGTCGCACCAGCGGGTCGTGGACAGGCGGTGGGCGATGACCACCCCGGTGCGCCCGGCCAGCAGGCGCTGGGAGGCGCGGGTGACCAGCTGCTCGGTCTGCGGGTCCATGCGGGCGGTGGCCTCGTCCAGGACGACGACGCGCACGTCGCGCACCAGCAGGCGCGCGAAGGCGACCAGCTGCTCCTCCCCCGCGCTCAGGGTGGCCCCGGAGGCGCCCAGGCGGGTGTCGAGCCCGTCGGGGAGCGACGCGACCCACGCCGTGATGCCGAGCTCGGCCAGCGCCGCCCGCACCCGCTCCCGCGGGACGGGCGCGAACAGGGTGATGTTCTCCTCCAGCGTCGCGGAGAGGACCTCGGTGCGCTGGGTGACCACGCCGACGGCGCGGCGCAGCGAGGCGAGCTCGGTGGCCACCACGTCCTGCCCGGAGACGAGCACGGTGCCGGCGGGCGGCTCCACGGCGCGGCTGAGGAGCTTGGCGAAGGTGGACTTGCCGGCGCCGCTGCGCCCGACCACCGCGCAGGAGGTGCCGGCCGGCACGACCAGGGAGTCGATGGCCAGGGTGAAGCCCTCGCCGTAGGTGAAGCGCAGGTCGCGCACCTCCACGCCGTCGCGCACCGGGTCCCCGGTCTGGGCGGGCACGGGCGCGCCGTCGGACGGCTCGCGGTCAGCGGCCAGCAGCGAGCGGATGCGGGTGAGCGCGCCCAGGCCCTCCTGCACCTCCGGCAGGTGGTTGGCCACCTCCCCCAGGCGCCCGACGAAGGTGGTGACCAGCAGCCACTGCGTGACCAGCAGCGGCAGGCCCAGCTGCCCACCGGTGACCAGCCACACCCCGGCCAGCGCGAGCGCGGCGAGCAGGGAGTGCAGCACCAGCCCCGTGCGCAGGCCCACGGTGGTGGCCGCCCGGCAGGTGCGCGCGCAGCGGCGCAGCACCTCCGCGGAGCGGGCGGAGAACTGCGCGAGCACGTGGGCCTGCCCCAGGGAGGTGCGCACGTCGTCGCGGCCCGCGACGGACTCCTCCAGCTGGGTGGCGGAGTCCGACCAGGCCAGCTCCTCCTCGGTCTTGCGCGCCGCGACCACCGGGGTGAGCCGGTGCACCCACAGGTAGGCCAGCGCCGCCACCAGCGGGAAGGCGATCCACGCCGGCCAGAAGGTCAGCCCGGCCACCACCCAGGCGAGCACCGAGCGCAGCAGCGCCCTGCCCAGCTGCCACCCGGTCTGGCGGACCAGCTGCGCGAGCTGGCGGGTGTCGTCGTCGACCCTGTCGAGCAGCTCACCGACGCCCTGGGACTCCAGGGAGGTCAGCGGCTGGCGCAGGGCGGCGTCGAGCAGGTCCGCGCGCAGCACGCCCTCGGCGCGCCCGACGACGCCGGAGAAGCCCGTGCGGCCCACCATGTCGAGCGCGGCGGAGCCGATGAGCAGCGCCGCGAGCAGGGCCACCGCACCGGCGGTGGGGCCATCGGCCAGCGAGCCGGCCACCACGGTGCCGACCGTCTCGGCCACGGCGGCCACCACGGCGAGCGCCAGGGCGGTGGTGCTGCCCCAGCCGGACAGCCGGCGCCACGTCAGCGGCGCGTGCTCGCGCACGGGAGGACCTCCAGGAGGCAGGTGGTGGTGGGCCGGTCCCCAGGAGGGGCCGTTGTGACGCTACAACCGCCGTCCGACGGCCCGCCTCCCGTTTTCCCCGCGGTCAGGGGGCGAGGCGGTCAGGGGGCGAGGCGGTCAGGGGGCGAGGCGGTCGGCGATCGCCGGGCGCACCGACCAGGACGCCGCCAGCTCCTCCAGCTCCCGCTGGGCGGCCTCGCGCGCCGCCGCCCGCTCGGGCCGGTCCGGGCGCACGGCGCGCAGCAGGGCGTTGCGCGGGGTGTGCCTGCTGTCGACGAACTCCACGACGTCCACCCGGTAGCCGCGCGCGCGCAGCGCGGCGGCGCGCAGGGAGTCGGTCAGCACGTCGGCGAAGCGCTCGCGCAGGATCGGGGAGGCGACGAGGGCGTCCTGCGCGGGGGCCAGCGAGGACGACGGCGTGCCGGCACCGGCCGCCACCAGCTGGCGCTGCACGTCCCGGTGGCAGCAGGGCGCGGCGAGCACCACGGGGGCGCCCCAGGCCACGGCGCGGGCGAGCGCGTCGTCGGTGGCGGTGTCGCAGGCGTGCAGGGCCAGGACCACGTCGGGCGGGCCGCCCAGCAGGTGCGGGGGGTCGGCGTCGGCGATGGTCCCCGCGGTGAAGACCAGCCCGTCCACGCCGGCGGCGGCGGCGCGCTCGGTGGAGCGCCGCACGAGGTCCGCGCGCAGCTCGACCCCGACCGTGCGCGCGCCCGCGGGGCGCCCGGCGAGCCAGCGCTGCGCGGCCAGCGTGAGGTAGGCGTTGCCGCAGCCGAGGTCGACCACCCGCAGCGGCCGGTCGGCCGCCAGGTCGGCCGGCAGCGCCGCGGACAGCTGGCGCAGGAAGGCGTCGACCTGGCGCCGCTTGTCGCCGCCGGCGCCGAGCACCGCGAACAGCGGGTCGTCGGGGTCGAGCAGGTGCTGCTTGCGCCGGTCGTTGGCCAGCTGCTCCGCGGGCGCCGGCCCGGTGGCGGCGGCGCGCCCGAGGGTCGCCAGGCCCTTCTTGGTCACCTGCACCTGCAGCGCGCCCGCGGCGGTCTCGGCGTGCCAGGAGGTGAAGGGCAGCGCCAGCAGCGCGTCCAGGCCGGCGACGTCGGCGGGGTCCTCCACCCGCAGGTTGCGGGTGCGGACCACCGGCCCGGTGCGCTCGGTCACCTGCGCGTGGCGCACGCCGCGCAGGAGCACCGGGCGCACCTCCAGGCGCTCCGGCGCGTCCGGTGGCGCGCTCGCGCCGCGGCGACGCCCGCTGGCGGTGGCGCGGACGAAGGTGCCGTCCAGCAGCGCCGCGCGCAGCGCCGCCAGCGCCGCGGTGAGCTCGACCAGCGCCATCAGGCCACCTCCCGCCCCGCACCGGAGGCCACCGGCTCGCGGCGGACGGGCGCCTCGACGTCGCCCGCCGGGGCCAGGGCGTCCACCTCGACGAGGAGGTGGGGCCGCTCGTGCAGGCGGTAGTGGACGTGCACCTCCTGGCGGCGGGCCACCACCGCGACGACGACGGCGACGACGAGGAGGGCGGCGATGCCGCCGACGGCGATCGACCACCGCGGCCCCCACGTCTCCCCTACCCAGCCGACCACCGGCGCGCCGATCGGCGTCGTGCCTGCGAAGACGGCCATGTACAGCGCCATGACCCTGCCGCGCAGCTCCGGCGCGGTGGTCATCTGCACGGTGGCGTTCGCGGCGGTCATGAGCGTCAGGGAGGCCAGGCCCACCGGGATGAGCGAGGCCGCGAAGGTCCAGTACCCGGGCATGAGGGAGGAGACGATCGAGAAGACCCCGAACGCCGTGGCCGCACCGACCACCAGCCGCAGGCGGGGGTGCTCGCGGCGGGCCGCCAGGAGCGCCCCGGTCAGCGAGCCGATGGCCATGATGGAGCCGAGCAGGCCGTAGCTGTCGGCGCCGAGGCCGAACTCGACGCGCGCCATGAGCGCCGTGGTCATCTGGAAGTTGAGGCCGAAGGCCCCCACCACGCCGACGACCAGCAGGATCAGCACGACGTCGGGCCTGCTGCGCACGTAGGCCAGCCCCTCGCGGGTGGCGCCCCGGCCCCGCTTGCGCCGCGGCGCGGCCACCAGCTCGCTGCGCCGCATGAGGAAGAGCGAGGCGAAGGTGGCCGCGAAGGTCGCCGCGTTGATGAGGAACACCCAGCCGGTGCCCACGGCGGCGATGAGCAGGCCGGCCACGGCGGGGCCGACGAGCCGGGCGCCGTGGAAGGAGGCGCTGTTGAGGCCGACGGCGTTGGGCAGCATCGCCTGCGGCACGAGGGAGGTCACGAAGGTCTGCCGCACCGGCGCGTCGAAGGCGCTCGTCACCCCGAGCAGACCGGCGAGCGCGTAGACCTGCCACAGCTGCGGGTCTCCCAGCACCACGAGCAGGCCCAGCAGCAGCGCCCAGGCGCCCATGAGCGCCTGCGTCACCGCGAGCACGGCGCGCTGGGGGAACCTGTCGGCCACCGCACCGGTCAGCGGGCCGAGCAGCAGCTGCGGGCCGAACTGCAGCGCGGTGGTGACGCCGACGGCGACGGCGCTGTTGTTCGTCAGCTGCGTCAGCACCAGCCAGTCCTGCGCGACGCGCTGCATCCACGTGCCGACGTTGGAGACGATCGCGCCGCCGGCCCAGATCCGGTAGTTGCGCACGGCCAGCGAGCGGAACGTGGGGGCGAGCGCGCGGTGCGCGGCGGTGAGGGCTGTCATCGGGTGGCGATCTCCTGCAGCAGGGCGGCGGCGCGGGCCAGGACCTCGCGGTCCTCGGGGCCGAGGGCGGCGAGCTGCTCGGCGAGCCACGCGTCGCGCTTGCGGCGCGTCTCGTGGACGTGGCGGGCGCCCGCCTCGGTGAGGACGACGAGCAGCTGGCGCCCGTCGTCGGGGTGGGGGGTGCGGCGGGCCAGGCCCGCCTCCTCCAGGGCGGTGACCGTGCGCGTCATGGACGGCGGCTGCACGTTCTCGTGGTCGGCCAGCGCCCGCAGGGTCTGCGGGCCGCGCCGGTCCAAGCAGGCCAGCACGGAGTACTGGGCGTCGGTGATGCCGTCGCTGCTGCGCTCGCGGCGCAGCCGGCGGGCCAGGCGCATGGCGCCGACGCGCAGCTCGGCGGCCAGCGGCGCCGGGCGGCACCGGGCGGGCGCCGTCCGGGGCGCGGGGGCGGGGGCCGGCGTCACCTGGTGAGCGTAGGTCATTACTCCTGCTAACGGTAGCCGAGGGCCACCGTGTTCCCGCCCCGGCGCCCGGCGCTGCGCCCTAGGGTGGACCGGTGCGGTTCTACCTGCGGCGCGAGGAGCGCAGCCCGGCGCCGCCACCGCCGCCGGCGGACGACCGCCGCCCCCTCGGCGTCATCACCACCGCCTGGCTCGTGCTGCTCGTGGCCGCGCTGCTGGGGCACGGGTGGCTGAGCGCCACGGACCGCGGCTGGTGGCTCTGGACGGCGCTCGCCGGCGCCGCGCTCGGCTTCGTGGCCCTCGCCCGGGAGAACCGCCGCCGGCGCCGCTGACGGGCCTCCGGGGTCAGCCGGTCGCCGTCGCCGTGGCCGCCGGCTCGGACGGGGAGGCCGCCGGCGGCTCCGGCTGCGCCGTCCGCGGCACCTCGGCGGGCGCGGCCGGGCTGGTCGGCGTGCTGGACGCCGGGGCGCCCGCGCCGCCGCCACCCCCGCCGCCGTCGCCGCCGTCGTCCCCGTCGGCAGCGGTCCGGGCGGTCGCGGGGGCGGCACCCGCGGCGCACGCGGCGGCCAGGTCGTCCAGCTCCTGCGGGCTCCGGCCGCCGTCGGCGGCGCTGGGCCCGGTGAGCAGCTCGGGCGTGCCCGACCTGATCACCGCGGGGTGCCACTGGCTGCCCCGCACGCCGTCGTGGCCCACCTCGACGGTGAGCACGCCCGTCTGCGTGCCCAGGGTGTTGCCCGCCTTCGCGTAGAAGTGGAAGTTGCCCAGCCCGTAGGCGACCAGCGCCGAGCCCACCCGGCCCGTCGGCTGCAGCACGTGGGCGTGGCTGCCCACGACCACCGCGGCGCCGGCCTCGGCCAGGTCGGCGGCCAGCGCCCGCTGCCGCGCGGTGGGGCACTGCACGCGCTCGGTCCCCCAGTGCAGGACGACGACCACCACGCGGCCCGCCTGGGCCTCGCCCCGCACGTCCTCCAGCAGCCGCTCGGAGTCCTTGGCGGAGGCCAGGCCGGGCTTGGTGGCCGTGGCCGTCCAGGCTGTCTGCACCGAGGAGTCGAGGACGTCGGTGGCGGCGATCACCGAGACCGGCACGCCCTGGGGCTCCAGGCGCAGGGGCCGGAAGGCGTCGTCGACGTCCTGCCCGGCGCCCAGCACCGGCAGCCCCGCCTCGCGGCCGGCCTCGAGGGTGTCGCGCAGGCCGGAGGCGCCGTAGTCCATGCCGTGGTTGTTGGCCAGGCTGACCGCGTCCACCCCGGCGTCGCGCAGGGCCGCCACCGCCTGCGGCGGCGCCCGGAAGGCGAACTGCTTGTCCACCCTCGTGCCGCCCGTGGTCACCGCGGTCTCGAGGTTGACCACCGCCAGGTCGGCCTGGGCGAGCACGTCGAAGGCGCTGCCGAGGTCGGTGGTGGAGGACGAGGCGCCCTCGAAGTGCACGTCACCGGCGAAGGCGAGCACCGCGGTGCCCGGCGTGTGGGCCACCCCGTCCGCGCTGGCACCGGCGCTCGAGGTGGCGGCCGGCGCGCCGGTCGTGGTCGCCGTCGGCGCGGGTCCGGCCGCCGTCGACGTGCACGCCGCCGAGCCGGCCAGCAGCACCGCGGCCAGGGCCAGGGCGCAGGGCCGCCTCACGCGCGCTCCCCCGGGGTCCCGGCGGCGTCCTCGAGCAGGGCGAGCGCCGCGCGGGCGGGGCCGGTGAGCAGCTCGACCACCAGCGCCCGCGCCTCCCAGCGGCCGGCCGCCAGCGCCAGCCCCCGCGCCAGGCCCGCCGGCGTGGCGGCGTGCACCGCCGCCCCGGCCCCGCGCCCCGACACCCACCACGCCACGTCCACGCCGTCGACCTCCAGGGCCTCGTGCTCGGTCCACCGGCGCGGGCAGCCGGGCAGCGCGGCGAGCACCTCCGGCGGCACCTCCGCCAGCCTCGTCGCGCCCACGGGCACCACTGTGCCCGTTCCCCGCTCGCTGGACAGGGAGGTGTCGAGGGCGTCGGCCAGCGCGGCGGCCAGGTCCGGGCCCGCCACCAGCCGGGCGCCGAGGTCGGTGCGCTGCGCCCAGCACGGGTCGTCCACCACGGCGGCGCCCTCGGCGGGCACGCGGACGACGGCACCGGCCGCGTCCAGCGCGAGCACGTGCGAGGGCGGGTCGAGCGAGGCGGCCAGCCCCGGGTCGGCGGCGGCGGCGCGCGCCAGGGCGCGCCACAGGGGCAGCAGCGCCGCCGCACCCAGCGGGCCGGCCAGGCCCGGCGGCAGGTCCCGGCCCGGGGCTGCGGCGTCCAGCACGCGCTGCCAGCCGTCGGCGTCCAGGCCGTCGAGGTCGGCCGGGCCGGCCACCAGCCCCAGCGCGCGCCCGAGGACGGGGTCGGCGCCGTGCGCCCACGCCGGCGCCGGCGGCAGCACCGCGGCCAGGGCGGGCTCGCAGCCCGGCGCGGCGCAGCCGGCCAGGCCGAGCTCGGCGCGCAGCCAGGCCCCGCTGACCGGCGGGACCTCGGTCCAGGAGCCGTCCGGGCGCACCACCCGCACCGGGGCCAGCACCGCGGCCCGCAGGCGGGGGGAGGAGGCCAGGTGCTCCAGGAGCCGTCCCCGCGCTCCCCGGCGCACCAGGTCGAGGTCGCGCACGGCCACCACCGAGCCGGCCGTGGCACCGGCACCCCCGCGCTCCAGGGCGTCCCGGACCCACTCCGGGCCCCCCGCGAGGTCGAGCAGCTCCTCGGGCGGGTCGAGCAGGTCGACGTCGCCGAGGGCCAGCACCACCAGCTGCCCCGCCACGCCGGCGGCCGCCAGCACGGGCGCACCCCAGCGCGCCAGGAGCCCGGGGCCGACAGGCGCGACCTCCTCGGGGTCGAGCAGGTCCGCCGCCGGCGAGCCCGGCAGCACCAGCCCGGCGGCCGGCAGCACCTCCCCCGTCTCCGCGGGCAGCGGCAGCTCCGCCAGCGCGGGCAGCTCGCCGTCGGCCAGGCCGCCGCGGGCCACCGCGCCGGCGACCAGGGCCAGCAGGTGCTCCACCCGCTCGTCGTCGTCCTCGAGGTCGCCCACCAGCGCGGCCACCTCCGGCGCGGCCAGCAGGTCGCGCGCCGCCGCGGGCACCGAGCCCAGCGCGGTGAGCAGGCGCGCGGCGGCGGGGTCGGCGGCCACGACCGGGTGCACCAGGCGCAGCCCGGCGGCGGCCAGCCCGGCCAGCGCGGCCGGGTCCAGGTCAGCCGCGGGCAGCAGCAGCCCGCGCGGGGAGGGGGCCGTGCGCCCGCCGGCCAGCGGCACCCGCAGCACCGCCAGCTGCTCGCGGGCCGCCGGGTCGACGACCGCGGGGGCCAGCGCCGCGGCCGCGGCGCACCAGGCGGCGGGCTCCGGCGGCAGCGCCTCGGCCACCTCGGGCAGGCCCACCCGGCGCACCCCGAGCACCTCCAGGGCCGCACCCGCCCGCCGCGGGGCGGCGACCAGCCCGCCGACCAGCGGGGCGAGCACGCCCAGGGCCCGGGGGTCGTCGGCGAGCGGGCCGTCGTCCAGGGCCTGCGCGCGGTCGGGCCGCAGCGGCCCACCGCCCTCGACCGGCAGCAGCACGCGCGCGCCCGCCAGCGCGGCCACGGCCGCCTCGCGCACGGCCGCGTCCACCCACCCGGCCGCGAGCCCGACGGGGACGGCGGCCAGCACGTCCTCGCCCGCGAGCGCCCGCTGCTCGAGCAGGGCCGCGTAGGCCGCGCCCGCCTCGCGCAGCACGCGGCGGACCGCAGGCGCGTCGGGCACGCGGCGGCGGCCCGCGTCCAGCGGCAGGTCGGCGACCAGCACCGCCGGCAGCGCCAGGGGCTCGTCGGTGGGCGTGGGCGCCAGGAGCACCCCCGGCAGCGGACGCGGCTCGCGCGGCAGCGCCCACGTCAGCGACCAGCCGGCGCGCGCGGCGCGCTCACGCTCCTCCGCGCCCAGCCCGGCCAGGTCGGCGGCCTCGTGCGCCCCGCGGCGCGCCAGCAGGTGCCAGCGCCCGTCGACGTCGCGCAGCACCCGGCGCGAGCCGGGCTGCTCGACCACGACCTCGCCGAGGGCGGGCAGGCCCAGCAGCAGCGGGTCGTCGACGGCGTCCAGCGCCGCCGCGACAGCCCGCGCGGCGTCGTCGTCGCGCAGGACGGCGACGACGGCGGTGTCGCAGCCCTCCCGCGCCAGGAGCTCGGCCAGGTGGCCGCCGCCGGGCAGGGGGAAGGGCAGCCGCAGCACGGGGACGGCGCCGCCGCGGGCGGCGACCTCGGCGTCGAGGGCCGGTGCGGCCAGGCCGGCCACGGCGGCGCGGGCCGGGTCTGCGCCGAAGCGCACGCCCGCCAGCGACCCGCCGGCGGCGAGGGAGGCCCACGTGACGTCCTCGCTGACGCCGAGCAGGGAGGCGGCGCCCACCCCGAAGCGGCCGGTCAGCGGCGCGTCCGCGCCGCCGGGGCGCTTGGCGGAGGCGCGCAGCGCGGCCAGGGACCGGACCCCGGCCGCGTCGAGGGGGGCGCCGGTGTTCAGCGCCAGCAGCCGCGCGGGGCCGCCGCCGTCGTCCTGCTCCAGGCGCAGGACCAGGCGGCCGCGGACGCCGGCGCGCGCGGCGGCGTCGGCCGCGTTCTGCGCCAGCTCGACCACCGCGCGGTCGCGGTAGGCGCCGAGGGCGACGTCCTCCTCGGCGTTGGCGTCCTCGCGGAAGCGGTCCGGGGACGCGGTCCAGGCGTCCAGGACGGCCCGGCGCAGCGCCGCCGCGCCGAAGGGGTCAGACGGGGTCGACACCGCGCTCGTCGAGCACCAGCGCGCCGCGCGGCTCCGGCTCGAGGACCTGGTCGGTCTCGCTGTGGGCGCCGCAGCCGTGGTCGACCGAGACCACCTGGCCGTCCGAGGGGGACCACTCGTTGGCGCACACCCCGAACACCGTGCTCAGCGGGCCGGCCAGGCGCAGGTAGAAGCCGCACGAGGAGCACGGCGCGGCCGACGCCCGGGCCTGCTCGGCGGTGGGACCGTGCGAGCCGGTGTACCAGCGGGTCGCGGCCTCGTCGCGGCCCTCGGCGGACAGCACGCGGGCGCGGCCCAGGCCGAGCTCCCACAGCGCCACCCGGTCGGCCTCGTCCTGCTCCTCGCCGTCGGGCCGGGTGCCCGGCACCGCGGCGTACCCGGGCTCCAGGCGCGGGTCGTCCTCGACCCGGGGCAGCACGTCGTGCGGGCCGAGGTCGCCGGGGCGCAGCCGCTCGTCCCAGGGCAGCCAGGCGGGCGCCAGGACCGCGCCGGCCTCGGGCAGCAGCGCGACCTCGCTCACCGTGGCCGCCCTGGCCCGCGACGCGCGCGCCACCACCACGGTCCAGGCCCAGTCCCGGTAGCCGGGGTCGGTGCTGGCGAAGCGGTGCACCACCACGCGGTCGCCCTCGGCGGCGGCCCCGAGGTGCTCCCCGACGGTGGAGCCGCCGGAGGTCTCCCGGGAGACCTCCTCGGCGGCCTCGCGGGCGAGGTCGACGGCGGCCGCCGCGACGGCGTCGAGCACGGGACGGCGGGTGCGCGTGGCGGGCACGGGTCCTCCGGACCTGGTCGGGGGGTGGTCAGGCGTCGAGGTCGTCCGCGACCTTGCGCAGGACGGCGGCGACCTTGCCGGTGCTGGACCTGTCGGGGTAGCGGCCGCGGCGCAGCTGGCCGGAGAGCCCCTCGAGCACCTTGATGAGGTCCTCGACGATGCCGACCATGTCCTCGGCCGGCTTGCGGTGCGCGGCGACGACGGAGTGGGTGGGCTCCAGCACCTTCACGGACAGCGCCTGCTTGCCCCGCCGCCCGTCGGCCACGCCGAACTCGAGGCGGGCGCCCTGCTTGACGGTGGGCGTGCCCGCGGGCAGCGCGGAGGCGTGCAGGAACACCTCCTCGCCGTCGTCGGTGGCGAGGAAGCCGAAGCCGCGCTCGGCGTCGAACCACTTGACCTTGCCAGTGGGCACGGTGGGACCTCAGGACTCTCGTGTCGGTGGGTGGAGCCGGCCAGCGGCCGGCGGTGTGCTCGCGCCGCGCCGCTGCGGCCCGGTCAGCAAGCCTACCGGGGCGGTCAACGCCGTTCCGCGGGCGCGCCTTCCCGGCGCGTACGGTGTCCCGGTGCCGGCCCCCCGCTCCCTGGCCGACGACCTGCGCTCCCGCGACGACGAGGCGCTCACCGACCTGCTGGTGGGCCGCCCCGACCTCGCCGCCCCGGTCCCCGGTGACACCGCCTCCCTGGCCGCCCGCGCCAGCACGCGGGTGAGCACCCAGCGCGCCGTCGACAGGCTCACCACCCCCCAGCTGCAGGTGCTGGAGGCGCTGGTGGCGCTGGCCGGGCCGAGCGCGCAGCCGGTGGCGCTGCCCGCCCTGGTGCGCGCCTGCGCGGCGCCCCGGGCCAGGGTGCTGCCGCACCTGCGGCGCCTGGTCGCGCTGGCGCTGGTGTGGGGGCCTGACGGCGCGCTGCGGCCGGTGCGCACCGCCGCCGACGTGCTCGGGCCCACCCCGGCGGGCCTGGGCGCCACCCTGCGCGAGGCGCTGGGCACCCGCTCGCCCGCGCGGGTCCGCGAGCTCGCGGAGGACCTCGGGGTGGCGCCGGCCGGTGACCCGGTGGCCGACCTCGACGCCGTCGCGGCCCTCCTGTCCGACCCCGACCGCCTGCGCGCGCTGCTCGAGGGCGCGCCGCCGGCCTCGCGCGAGCTGCTCGACAGGCTCACCTGGGGGCCGCCGACCGGCGCCGTCGCGGGCGCCGACAGGGCCGTGCGCACCGCCGAGGCGGGCACGCCGCTGGAGTGGCTGCTGGCCCGGGGGATGCTCGCCGCTGCCGGCCCCGGGCACGTGGTGCTGCCGCGGGAGGTGGCCGTGGCGCTGCGCGGCGGCGCGGTCCTGGCGCGCCTGGACGACGAGCCGCCGCCGCTGGCGCCCGCGGCCGGCGCCCCGGCGCCGACCGCTGCCGCGGCGCGCCGGCCCTCCCTGGTCGACGGCGCCGCGGCGGGCCAGGCGGCCGAGGCGGCGCGGCTGGTGGAGTCGCTGCTGACCGCCTGGAGCGCGGCGCCGCCGCCGGTGCTGCGCGCCGGCGGCCTGGGGGTGCGCGAGCTCAAGCGCCTCGCCGACCGCCTGGAGGTCGACGGGGAGCAGGCGGCGTTCTGGGCCGAGCTGGCGCGCGCCGCCGGCCTGGTCGGCGACGACGGGGAGGCCGACGCCGCGTGGGCGCCGACCCCCGCCTCCGACGAGTGGCTGGAGCTGGCGGTGCCGGCGCGCTGGGCCGTGCTGGCGGGGGCGTGGCTGCGCACCTCGCGCGTGCCCGGCCTGGTGGGCGAGAAGGACGCGCGCGGCGCCGCGCGGACGGCCCTGTCCGACGACCTGGACCGGACCTCGGCGGCGCCGGTGCGCCGCGCGGTGCTGGAGGCCCTGGCGACCCTGGAGCCGGGCTCCGCCGCGGCGGAGGAGGCGCTGCTGGAGCGGGTGCGCTGGCAGGCGCCCCGCCGGGCGGGCGCGCTGGCACCCCGGCTGGTCGGCTGGGCGCTGCGCGAGGGCGCCTGGCTGGGGGTGCTCGGGCTGGGTGCCCTGGCCGAGCACGGCCGGGCGCTGCTCGACACCCCCGGCTCCGCCGCCGGCGACCCGGCCGGAGTGCTGGCCGGGCTGCTGCCCGCGCCGGTGGAGCAGGTGCTGCTGCAGGCCGACCTGACCGCGGTGGCGCCGGGGCCCCTGGTGAGACCCGTGGCCGTGGAGCTGGCTCTGGTGGCCGACGTCGACTCCCGCGGCGGCGCCACCGTCTACCGGTTCACGCCGGCCTCGGTGCGCCGGGCGATGGACGTCGGCCGCTCCGCGGAGGACGTGCTCGCCTTCCTTCGGGACGCGTCGGCCACGCCGGTGCCGCAGGCGCTGGAGGTGCTGGTGCGCGACGTCGCGCGCCGCCACGGCCGCCTGCGGGTGGGTGTGGCGTCCTCCTACCTGCGCAGCGACGACGAGGCCGCCCTCGCCGAGGTGCTCACCGCCCGCGCCGCCGCGCCGCTGAGGCTGCGCCGGCTGGCGCCCACGGTGGCCGCGGCCCAGGCCGACCCCGCCACCGTGCTGGAGGTGCTGCGCGCGATGGGCCTGGCGCCCGCGGTGGAGGGCGGCGACGGCGACGTCGTGGTCCGCGCCCCGGCCGCCCGGCGCACCCCCCAGCGCCAGGTGCCGCGCCCCGTGACGGGAGAGCCGCCGGCGCCGAGCGCCGCGCAGGTCGCCGCTGTCGTCGCGGGCCTGCGGACGGGCGACACCGAGGCGGTGCGCCGCGCCGCCGAGGCCGACGAGCGGGGCGAGCCGCCGGCGCTGACCGCCACCGACCCGGCCTCGGCCCTGGCGGCGCTGCGCGACGCCGCCTCGGCCGGTCGCGCGGTGTGGGTGGGGATGTCGGACGCCGCGGGGCGGCTGACGGTGCGCCAGCTCTCCCCGGTGGCGGTGGACGGCGGCCTGGTGACGGCGCTCGACGCGGAGTCGGGCCAGGTGCGCACGATGTCGGTGCACCGCATCAGCGGGGTTGCGCTCGCCTGACCGCAGCACCAGGCCCGCCCGCAGCGTCAGGTCCAGGAGGCCGTGCGCGGCCTCCTGGGCCTGACGGTTCCGTGTGACCTGACACTGCGGCGCCTGCGTGACCGGGTCGGACCGGGGGTCCGCGGCTACCGTGGGAGGACCGCTCCACCTCGGGAAGGACGCTCGTGACGCAGGACCCGCACCGCTCCTCGTGGGACGCCCCGGACGGCGAGCAGCCGGTCGAGCCGTCAGCGGGCAGCACGCAGCCGCAGGTGTCCGAGCACCCCACCACCCACCGGGACGAGCCGGCTCCCGGCGGGTGGGCCCAGCCCGCAGGCGGCGGTGCCTCCGCGCCCCAGCCGCCGCACGGCCAGCCCCCCTACGGCCAGCCCCCCTACGGCCAGCCCTCCTACGGCCAGCCCCCCTACGGGCAGGCGCCGGCCCCCGGGTACCCGCAGCCCCCGCAGGGCTCCCACGCCGCCCCCGGGCCCATGACGCCGGGGTACGGCCAGGTTCCCGGCCAGGGGTACGGCTACGGCCAGGGCTACGCCGGGGTGCCCGCCTCCTCGGCCCCCCGGCACCCGGTCTCCCCCAGCAGCGTGGTGCTGCTGGTGCTGAGCGGGCTGCTCGCGCTCGTCCTCTCCTGGACGGTCGTCGGCCTGGCCTACGCCGCGCCCGCGGTGCTCGGGATCGTCGCCCTGACGCGCGCCGGCACGGACCCGGCCGGCGCACGCCGGCTGACCCGCACCGGGTGGGTGGTCTTCGCCGTGCTCACCGCGCTGGTCGTCCTGGTCCTGGTGGGCGTGTTCGCCCTCTTCGCCTGGGCGGGGTTCGGCACCGGCGGCCCGGGCGTCCCCGGCGGGGTGTCCGTCTGAGGCGCCCGGGAAGCGCCGCGGGCCCCGCGGCGTTGGCCCTGCGGTGACCGACGGCCCCCTCATCGTCCAGAGCGACAAGACGCTCCTGCTCGAGGTCGACCACCCGGCCTCCCCCGCCGCCCGCAAGGCCATCGCGCCGTTCGCGGAGCTGGAGCGGGCCCCCGAGCACGTGCACACCTACCGCATCACCCCGCTCGGCCTGTGGAACGCGCGCGCCGCAGGCCACGACGCCGAGCAGGTCGTCGACGCGCTCATCGAGCACTCGCGCTACCCGGTGCCGCACGCGCTGCTCGTCGACGTCGCCGAGACGATGGACCGCTACGGCCGCCTGCGCCTGGAGAAGGACGGCGACCGCCTCGTCCTGCACGCCACCGACGTGCCGGTGCTCGAGGAGGTGCTGCGCTCCAAGAAGGTCGCGCCCCTGGTCGGGGAGCGCCTCGACCGGGAGTCCGTGCTCGTGCACCCCTCCGAGCGCGGCAACCTCAAGCAGGTGCTGCTCAAGCTCGGCTGGCCCGCCGAGGACCTCGCCGGCTACGTCGACGGCGAGGCGCACCCGATCGAGCTGGCCGAGGACGGCTGGCACGTCAGGCCGTACCAGCAGCAGGCCGTCGACGGCTTCTGGGACGGCGGCTCCGGCGTCGTCGTCCTGCCCTGCGGGGCCGGCAAGACGATCGTCGGCGCGGGGGCGATGGCCAAGGCGAAGGCGACCACGCTGGTGCTCGTCACCAACACGGTCTCCGCGCGGCAGTGGCGCAGCGAGCTGCTCAAGCGCACGAGCCTCACCGAGGACGAGATTGGCGAGTACACGGGCTCCAAGAAGGAGGTCCGTCCGGTCACCATCGCCACCTACCAGGTGCTGACGACCAAGCGGAAGGGCGTCTACCCGCACCTGGAGCTGCTCGACGCCCGCGACTGGGGCCTGGTGGTCTACGACGAGGTGCACCTGCTCCCGGCGCCGATCTTCCGGATGACGGCCGACCTGCAGGCCCGCCGGCGGCTCGGGCTGACCGCGACGCTGGTGCGCGAGGACGGCCGCGAGGGCGAGGTGTTCTCCCTCATCGGGCCCAAGCGCTTCGACGCGCCGTGGAAGGACATCGAGGCGCAGGGCTGGATCGCCCCGGCCGACTGCGTCGAGGTCCGCGTGACGCTCCCCGACGGCGAGCGCCTCGCCTACGCCACCGCGGAGCCGGAGGAGAAGTACCGGCTGTGCGCCACGTCGAGCTCCAAGACGCGCGTGGTGGAGCGCCTGGTGCGCTCCCACCCCGGTGAGCAGACGCTGGTGATCGGGCAGTACCTCGACCAGCTGGGCGAGATCGGCGACCACCTGGACGCGCCCGTCATCACCGGCGAGACGACAGTGGCCGAGCGGCAGCGCCTCTTCGACGCCTTCCGCGCCGGGGAGCTGCACGTGCTCGTGGTCTCCAAGGTCGCCAACTTCTCCATCGACCTGCCGGAGGCCTCGCTCGCGGTGCAGGTGTCGGGCTCCTTCGGCTCGCGCCAGGAGGAGGCCCAGCGCCTGGGCCGGCTGCTGCGGCCCAAGGCCGACGGCCGCACGGCCCGCTTCTACACGGTGGTGGCGCGCGACACGGTCGACGCCGACTTCGCCGCCCACCGCCAGCGCTTCCTGGCGGAGCAGGGCTACGCGTACTCGATCGTCGACGCCGACGACCTCCCCCAGACCGGCACCACCACCGCCGGCGCCTGAGCGCGCCGGCGGCGGTGCCGCCTCAGCCGAGCAGCTGGTCGAGGAACGACTTCTTCCGCTTGCCGCCGTACTGCGACGAGGAGCTCGAGGACGACGACGACCGCGCCGCGCTGACCTGCTTGAACACCTCGCTCGCGAGCCTGCCGAGGTCGGACCCCGATGAGCCGCCGGCCTGCGGGGCCGCCTGGGCGCTGGAGCCGGTGCGCTGCTGCGCGTCGTGCGAGGCGCCGCCGGTCGCCCCGTAGGCGGGCTGGGAGTAGCTGGGCGCCTGTTGCCCGTACGGCTGGCCCTGCGGCTGCTGCGGCTGCACCGGCTGCTGGTGCTGGGGCGCCGAGGGCCTGTCGTCGTAGTACGCGGCCTCCGCGTCGACCAGGCGCTCCAGCTCACCGCGGTCCAGGAAGATCCCGCGGCACTCGGTGCACTGGTCGATCGTGACGCCGTTGCGCTCGTAGCTGCGCATGGCGCCGTGGCACTTCGGGCAGGTCAGCGTCGGCGACGTCGGCGTGCTCATGCCTCGGTCAACGGGCACGGCCCCCGGGGCGTTCCCCCGTCGTCGTCCTCCTCTCGATCCGCAACCGAGCGCTCCGCTGCGGTTCGGCCCCTCTCCGGAACAGCAACCGGGCGCTCGGCTGCGACGCAGAGGGTGATCGAGATGGCACGGGGTGGGTAGGGGCCACCCGTGACGCAGACCCGCCCGCAGCAGAGCACCGGCCAGTGGGCCGAGGTCCCGGAGCCGACGACCGTCGGCGAGCACGTGGTCGAGCGCCTGGCGCGCTGGGGCGTGCGCCGCTACTACGGCTACCCCGGTGACGGCGTCGGCGGGGTCATGGCCGGCATCAGCCGCGCCCGCCGCGCCGGCGCGGCCCAGCTGGTGCAGGTCCGGCACGAGGAGACCGCCGCCTTCGCGGCCGTCGCGGACGTCAAGTACGGGGGCTCCCCCATCGGCGCGTGCGTCGTCACGAGCGGCCCGGGCGCCCTCCACGCCCTGAACGGGCTCTACGACGGCAAGCTCGACAGGGTTCCCGTGGTCGCGCTGGTCGGGCAGTCCGCGACGCCGGCCCTGGGCACGAGCTTCTACCAGGAGGTGGACGCGAAGGCGCTGTTCGAGGACGTCGCCGACTACGTCATCCAGCTGTCCTCCCCCGAGCAGGTCGTCCACGCCGTCGACCAGGCCTGCCGCACGGCGCTGGCCCACCGCACGGTGTGCGCGGTCATCGTCCCCAGCGACCTCGGCAGCGCCGACGCCGTCCTGGAGACCCCCTTCGCGCACGGCTACAGCCACACCTCCAGCGTGCCCAGCACCGACCCGGGCGCCCCGCCGCAGGCGGCGCTGCGGGAGGCGGCCGCCGTCCTCAACGCCGGCGAGCGCGTCGCGGTCCTCGCGGGCGTGGGGGCGGCCGGCGCCACCGCCGAGCTGACCGCCGTCGCGGACGTCCTGGGCGCCGGCGTGGCCAAGGCGCTGCTCGGCAAGCACGTCCTCGACGACCGGCTGCCGTGGGTCACCGGGGCCATCGGCCTGCTCGGCACCCGCGCGAGCTACGAGCTCATGCAGCACTGCGACACGCTGCTCGTGGTCGGCTCGACGATGCCGTACGGCGAGCACTACCCGCCGCCCGGCCAGGCCCGCAGCGTGCAGGTCGACCTCGACGGCGCCAAGTGCGGCCTGCGCACGCCGACCGAGGTGAACCTCGTCGGCGACGCCGCGGAGACCCTCGCCGCGCTGCTGCCCCTGCTGCGCCCGCGCGGCGACGGCGCCTGGCGCGAGCGCATCGCCACCTGGAAGGCCGACGACGACGCGCTGCGCGAGGCGCGCTGCGCGGCCGCCGCCGAGCCGGTCAACCCGGAGGCCGTCGTGCGGGGCCTGCAGCCGCACCTGCCGGACGACGCCCTGCTCGCCGTCGACTGCGGCACGGCCACCGCGTGGTACGCCCGCGACGTCGACCTGCGCCCCGGCCAGTTCGGGTCGCTGTCGGGCCTGCTGCTGAGCATGGGCGGCGCGCTGCCGTACGCGCTGGCGGCCAAGACCGCGCACCCGGGTCGCCCGGTCATCGCGCTGGTGGGCGACGGCGCGATGCAGATGAACGGCGTCAACGAGCTCATCACCGTCGCGAGCCAGTGGCAGAGCTGGGACGACCCGCGCCTGGCGGTCCTGGTGCTCAACAACCGCGACCTGAGCTTCGAGACGTGGGAGGTGCGCGCCGAGCTGGGCGAGGTGCCCGACCCGGTCTCGCAGTCGCTGCCCGACGTGCCGTACGCGCAGTGGGCGCAGCTGCTCGGCCTCGGCGGGGTCCGGGTGGAGCGCCCCGAGGACGTCGACGCCGCGTGGGCGGCGGCGCTGGCCGCGGACCGGCCCTTCGTCATCGACGCGGTGGTCGACCCGGCCACGCCCATCATCCCGCCGCACGTGTCGAGCGAGCAGGCTCTGCAGACCGTCAAGAGCGGCCTGCGCAGCGCGCTGCACGGCGACCGGGAGGTCCCCGGGCTGGTCAGGCAGGGCCTGCGGCAGGTCGTGGCCCCTGTCATCTCGGCGGTGAGGCACCGCACGGAGCGCTGACCGGTCGCCGTCCCAGCGGTGACGCAGCTCCCAGAGAGCTTCCAGCAACCGTCCACGGTGCGTGCAGCCCCGACCTGTTCTCTACTACCAGAACGCCCCGGTCCACTCCTGACGGAGAGAAGACGATGAGCCACGACACCCACTCCCCCGGTCCCGGCGCACCCGGCGGCCAGAACCCGTCCTGGGCGCCGCCGGGCGAGGGCTGGGTGGGCAGCGGGCACACCGGTCCGCAGCCGGCGCGCGACCCCTACCGCCCCGTCCCCACCGCGCCCCAGGCCGCGCAGGAGGGCCAGCACCCGCGCGCCTTCGGAGGCGGTCCCGGGCACGGCGGGCACCGCTTCGGCGGCCAGGGCACCGCGACGGCTCCGCACCCGGGCGCCGGGGGCGGCTCGCCGTGGTACGGCACCCCCGCCAGCGACCCCGACGGGGGCGGCGGGCACGGCACCGGCGGCGCCTCCCGCGGCTCCCGCGGCCGTCGCGGCCCGGGGTGGGGCGGCGTGGTGGCGGTGGCGGCCCTCGCGGCGCTCATCGCCGGCGGCGGCGCCTTCGGCCTGGCCAAGGCCACCGACCAGACGGCGGCCCCCGCGTCGGCGTCGAGCACCGTGGACGGCTCCTCGGGCTCCGGCGGTGCGGCCAGCTCCGGCGGCACCGCGGGGCAGGCCGTCCCGATCGGGCAGAGCGTCGACTGGGGCACGGTGGCGAAGGCCGTCGAGCCGAGCGTCGTGACCATCCAGGTCTCCGACGGCCAGCGCGGCGGTGAGGGCACCGGCGTGGTGTTCGACACCGAGGGCCACGTGGTGACCAACAACCACGTCGCCACCGCGGCCACCGGCAGCGGCGCCCAGATCAGGATCATCCTGTCCGACGGCCGCGTGTACCAGGGGGAGATCGCCGGCACCGACCCCTCCACCGACCTGGCGGTGATCCAGATCCAGGACCCGCCGAGCGACCTCAAGCCGGCGACCTTCGGCGACTCCAGCCAGGCCGCGGTCGGGCAGGGCGTCATGGCGATCGGCAACCCGCTGGGCCTGCAGGACACGGTGACCACCGGCATCATCTCGGCCACCGACCGCCCGGTGACCACGCAGGCCAGCGAGTCCCAGCAGCCCGACCCCTTCGGCTTCAACCAGCAGCAGCAGTCCGACAGCACCGTGGTGACCAACGCGCTGCAGACCGATGCCGCGATCAACCCCGGCAACTCCGGCGGCCCGCTGGTCGACGCGCGCGGCCAGGTGATCGGCATCAACTCCTCCATCGCCTCCACCTCCGACGGCTCGGGCCAGGCGGGCAGCATCGGCCTGGGCTTCGCGATCCCCGGCAACGAGGTGAAGCGGGTGGCCACCGAGCTCATCCAGACCGGCACGGCCGAGCACGCGCGCCTCGGGGTGAGCATGACCAGCGAGAGCAGCATCGCCACCGTCGACGGCACCAGCCGCCAGGCGGCGGAGGTGGCGCAGGTCGTCTCCGGGGGCGCGGCGGCCAGCGCCGGCATCCAGCAGGGCGACTTCATCACCGCCGTCGACGACAGGCCGGTCACCAGCGCCGAGTCGCTGACCGCGCAGGTCCGCAGCCGCGCCCCGGGCGACACCGTGACCCTGACGGTGGTCCGCGGCGGCCAGGAGCAGGACGTCCAGGTCCAGCTGGGCAGCGACAGCGACGGCTGACGCCTGCGGCGCGCACGCAGGAGGCCCGCAGCCCCGGTGGGGGTGCGGGCCTCCTGCGTCGCTGCTGCCGTCCGTCAGGCGAGCGGCTCGAAGGCGGTGAGCACCGCGCGCCGGTCGGCCGTGGTGACCGGGTGCGCGTCGCCGACCAGCTCCACGTCCGCGGTGAGCTCGACGTGCTCGGCGTCCGGGCCGACGCGCAGCTGCACCGCTCCGGGCTCCACGACGCGCACGCCGCGGCGGTCGGTCAGGGCCAGCCTGCGGGTGGGGACGTCGAGCAGCACGCGCACGGACTCCCCCGGCTCCAGGTGCACGCGGGCGTGCGCCAGCAGCTGGGTCACCGGGCGGGTCACCGAGGCCACGGGGTCGTGCCCGTACAGCTGCACGACGTCGGCGCCGGCCCGCTCCCCGGTGTTGGTGACCACCACCGAGGCGACGACCGACCCGCCGGTGGGGACCTCAGCGGACTCCACCTGCAGGTCCGAGCGCTCGAAGGTGGTGTAGGACAGGCCGTGCCCGAAGGGGCGGACCGGCTCGGTGGCGATGTTGGACACCGAGGAGGCGCCCCCCAGGACCGGGTGCAGGTAGCTGTACGGCTGGGCCCCGACCGAGCGGGGCAGGGTCACCGGCAGGCGGCCGGAGGGGTTGACCCGCCCGGAGAGCACCCCGGCGAGGGCGCCGGCGCCCTCCTGGCCGGGGAAGAACGCCTGCACCACCGCGGAGCACCGCTCCAGGGCGCTCGCCACGGCGTAGGGCCTGCCGGTGAGGAGCACGAGCACCACCGGGGTGCCCTCGGCCACGCCGTCCAGCACCGCGTCGAGCAGCTGCTGCTGCACGCCGGGCAGGTCCAGAGACTCCGCGTCGCAGCCCTCCCCGCTGGTCCCGCGCCCGAACAGCCCCGCCCGGTCGCCCAGGACGACGACGACGGCGTCCGCTCCGCGGGCCGCCTCGACGGCCTCGCCGAAGCCGGAGGTGTCCTCGGTGTCGACGTCGCAGCCGCGGGCGTGCACGACCTCGGCCCCGGCGTACTCGGCGCGCAGGGCGGTGAGCAGCGGGTCCACGGTCAGGCGCATCGGCGTGCCCGGGTGCTGCGCGAGCACGTGGTTGGCGAAGGAGTAGCAGCCGAACAGCGCGGACGGGTCGTCGGCGTTGGGGCCGACCACGGCCAGGCGCCGGGCCGCCGTCGGCGCCAGCGGCAGCGCGCCGTCGTTGGACAGCAGCACCACGGACTCCTCGGCGAGCCGGCGCGCCAGGTCGCGGTGGGCGGGCGGGTCGAGGTCGATGGCCTCGACGTCCCCGTCGCCGGCCGGACCGAGCCCCGCCGCGGGGTCCCAGCCCGGGTCGAGCAGGCCGAGGGCGGCCTTCTGGGTCAGCACGCGCCGCAGCGCCCTGTCGACCAGGTCCTGCGGCACCGCGCCGCCCCGGACCGCCTCGGCCAGCGCCAGGTAGGCCACGCCGGTGGGCAGCTCCACGTCGATGCCGGCCTCGAGGGCCTGCGCCCCGGCGTCGGCGACGTCGGCGGCCACGCCGTGCAGCGTCTGGAGGAAGGCGACGGAGAAGTAGTCGGCCACCACGGTGCCCTCGAAGCCCCACCGCTCGCGCAGCAGCTCGGTGAGCAGCGAGGCGTCGGCGGCCACGGGCACGCCGTCGACCTCGGCGTAGCTGTTCATCACCGAGCCCACGCGGCCGTCGAGCAGGGCCATCTCGAAGGGCACGAGCAGGTCGGCGACCTCGCGCGGACCGGCGTGCACGGGAGCGAGGTTGCGGCCGGCCCGGCTGTTGGAGTACCCGACGAAGTGCTTGAGGGTGGCGACGACGCCGGCGGACTGGACCCCCCGCACGTACGCCGTCGCCACCTCGCCCACCAGGTGGGGGTCCTCGCTCACGCACTCCTCGACGCGCCCCCAGCGCGCGTCGCGGACCACGTCGAGGACCGGCGCCAGCCCCTGGTGGACGCCGAGGGAGCGCATCGAGGCGCCGATGGCGGCGCCGACCTGCTCCACGAGACCTTCGTCGAAGCTCGCGCCCCAGCTCAGGGGCGCGGGGAACGTCGTGGCGCCCCAGGCCGCCAGGCCGGTGAGGCACTCCTCGTGCACGAGCGCCGGGACGCCGTGGCGGGAGTGCTCCTGCAGCCAGCGCTGCTTGGCCACGAGGCCCTTGGCGCCCTCGACGGCGTCGACGGGCGTGGTGCCGAAGACGCGCGTGAGCTGGCCGAGGCCGCGCTGGGCGTACCCCTCGAGGCTGTCGGGGGCGTCCCCCTGCATGGCGTCGGCCATGGGGGCGACGTCGCCGCCCTCCCCCGTGCCGCCCCGGCCCTCCCACAGCCCCACCAGCTGGAAGAGCTTCTCCTCGACGCTCATCGCGGCGAGGAGCTCCTCCACGCGCGCGGCGCGCTCGGGGCTCAGCGGTGCCGACGGGTCGACGTCGGCCACGGCCGGCGCGGGTCGTGCGGGAAGGTCCGTGCTCACGATCAGCTCTCCAAGATCCCCGTGATCATGGGCGTCCGCCACCCTCGCGGTGGCGAACGCCCATGATCACGGTGGTGGGGGGTGTCAGGCGGTCTGCGCCGGCAGGTCGACGAGGCCGGCCACGGGCTCGGGCCGCTCGCACGTGGTGGTCACGTCGACGGGGGCGCCGCCGGCGTGCGCGGACGCCAGCACCTGCTCCATGACGTCGAGCACGTGCAGCGCCACCTCGCCCGACGCGCGGTGGGCGGTGCCGGCGGCCAGCGCCAGGCCCAGGTCGGCCAGGCCCTCGCCGCGCCCCGCGCCGACGTAGCCGGCGCTGGGCTCCAGCTGCTCCCACTGCGCGCGGCCCCACTCGTCCAGCCCGGCGACGTCGGGGCTGCAGAGCTCGACGGCCCCCTCGAAGTAGTTGGGGTCCGGCACCGACAGCGAGCCCTTCGGGCCGTGCACCTCGAGGCGGGGGGCCCGCGAGCCCCACACGTCGAAGCTCATCACCACGGTGGTCAGCGCGCCGTCGCGGTGCTGCAGCAGCCCGGTGACGTGGCTGGGCGTGGTGACGGGGAACTCCAGGCCCGCCTTGGGGCCGCTGGCCACCGTCCGGGTGGAGCGGGGCGCCGACGCGAGGCCGGTCACGCGGACCACCGGCCCGAGCAGGTGCACCAGGGACGTCATGTAGTACGGCCCCATGTCGAGCAGCGGGCCACCGCCGGGGGCGTAGTAGAACTCCGGCGAGGGGTGCCACAGCTCGTGCCCGGGCGCCACGAACGTCGCGGTGGCGGCGTGCGGGGTGCCGATGAGCCCGGACTCGACGGCGGCGCGCGCCGTCTGCACCCCGGTGCCCAGCACGGTGTCGGGCGCGCAGCCGACGCGCACGCCGGCCGCGGCGGCGGCCTCGAGCACCGTCCGCCCCTCGGCCGTCGTCGCCGCCAGCGGCTTCTCGCCGTAGACGTGCTTGCCGGCGGCGATGGCGGCCAGCGCCACCTCGGCGTGGGCCGCGGGGATGGTGAGGTTGAGGACGACGTCGACGTCGTCGGCCTCCAGCAGCTCCTGCAGCGGCAGCGCCCGCGCGCCGTCGTGCTGGGCGGCCAGCGCCTCGGCGCGGGCGGTGTCGAGGTCGGCCACGGCCACCAGCGCGAGCTGCGGCAGGCGGGACAGGTTGTGGCTGTACTGCTCGCTGATCTTGCCGGCGCCGACGACGCCGACGCGCAGCGGCTGCTCGAGGTGGCTCATCGGGCGGTCTCCTCAGCGACGTCGAGCGAGCGTCCCGCCCACAGCAGGCCGCGCTCCACGAGGGTGCGGACGTTGCGGTCCTGCAGCACGTCGACGCGGTGGCCCGGGGTGGCCACGAACACGCGGCCCTCGCCCCAGGCGCGGGTCCACACCGCGGGGCAGGTGATCGGCCGGTGCCAGGGCTCCCAGGCGCGGGTGTCCGTGGTGGTGGTGGCCAGGACGTCGTTGAGGTCGTCCGAGAGGATCCAGTACTGCTCGGTGACCAGCTCGAAGTCGTCCAGCCCGGCGGTGATCGGGTGCTCACGGCCGGCGGCGGTCAGCTCCACGCGGTGGGGGACGTAGTTGTCCTCCATCTCGCCCGTGCGCTCGGCCGGCGGGTGCAGCGCGGCGTGCGTGGCGAACTGCCCGCCCACCAGCTGCAGGTAGTCCGAGCTGTTGCGGAAGGAGTCGGCGATGCCGCCGTGCCAGCCCGCGAAGCCGGTGCCCGCCGCGACGGCGGCCATCAGGCCCTTCAGCGCGTCGGGCTCGATGGTCGACATCGTGATGCTCTGCACCACGAGGTCGAGCCCGGCCATGTAGTCGGACTCCGCGTAGGCCGCCGGGCCCTCCTCGACGCGGACGTCGAAGCCGTGCTCGCGCAGGAACGGGATGAACAGCTCGGTCGCCTCGACGGGCTGGTGCCCGTCCCAGCCGCCGCGGGTGACGAGGGCGCGCTTGGTGGTGCTGGTCAAGGGGTGGTGCTCACTTTCCGAAGCCGGCGGTGAGGCCGGAGACGAGCTGACGACGGCCCACGACGTAGAAGGCGAGGATCGGCAGCGTCGACAGGACGACCGCCGCGAGGACCGCGGGGACGTTGACGGAGTACTGGCCCTGGAAGGTCCACAGCGCGAGCGGCAGCACGCGCAGGTCCGGGCTCTGGGTCAGCACGAGGGGCAGCAGGAAGCCGTTCCAGACCTGCAGGCCGGTGTAGATGGAGACCGTGGCGACGGCGGGACGGGTCAGCGGGAAGGCCAGGCGCCAGGCGGTGCCCCACTCGCTGGTGCCGTCCAGGCGCATCGACTCGAACAGCTCGTTCGGCACGTCGCGGATGAAGTTGGACAGCACCAGCACCGCCAGCGGGATGGAGAACGCGATGCTGGGCAGGATCAGCGCCGTCAGGGAGTCGTACAGCGACAGCCTGATGATCAGCAGGTACACGGGGATGATCGTCGCCTGCAGCGGGATCGCCAGGCCCATGAGCAGGAAGGCGTTGGTGTAGCGCAGGAAGCGCCCCGAGCCGCGGACGATGGCGAAGGCCGCCATGAAGGAGATCAGGACGGCGGGGATGACCGTGCCCAGCGTCACGATGGCGCTGTTGAGGAAGTACATCGCGAAGTCGTTCTCGAGCACCAGCTGGTAGGCGCTCAGCGTCGGCGACGTCGAGGGCAGCAGCGGGTTGGTCGTGAAGTACTCGCTGGAGGGCTTCAGGCTGGTGATGACGATCCAGTAGATCGGCACGATGATGATCGCCAGCCACACCCAGCCGAAGATGCCCGCCATCCAGTTGGGGCGGCTGGCCCGCTGGCCGCGGCGGGGCTGGCCCACCTGGCTGCCGGAGCCCTTCGGGGCGGTGGGGGTGGTGCTGGGGTCCCCGTCGAGGGCGGGGGTCGGCGCAGAGCCCTGGCTGATGTCCGTCACGTCACATGCCTTCCATCTGGCTGCTCGTCTTGTCCTTGCCGCCGATGCGCTGCAGCAGCTGCGCCAGGCCCAGGCCGATGAGCACGATGAGGACGGCGATGACGCTCGCCGGGCCCATCTGGTTGGCGCGGAAGCCGCGCAGGTACATGTCCAGGGCCAGCACGCGGCTGGCGTCGCCGGGGCCGCCGCCGGTGAGGACGAAGATGAGGTCGAAGGACGTCATCGAGCCGACCACCATGAGGGTGGAGGAGGTGATGATCGTGTACTTGAGCTGCGGCAGGGTGATGGAGAAGAACTGCCGGACGGTGCCGGCGCCGTCGATGCTGGCGGCCTCGTACATCGTCCTGGGGATCTGCCGCACGCCGCCCTGGTAGATCAGGGAGTGGAACGGGATGTACATCCAGCTCAGCACGAAGATGATGACGAAGAGCACCAGGGTCGGGCTGCCCAGCCAGTTCTGGACCAGGATCGGGATGCCCAACGACGCGGCCAGGCCGAAGTTGGGGTCCAGGAGCGCCTTGTAGGCGATGGAGATGGCCGCGGCGCTCATGAGCAGCGGCAGGAAGTACAGCACCGCCAGGAAGGCGCGGTACTTCTGCGTCCCGGCGGTGAAGACGCCCAGCAGCAGGGCCAGCGGCGTCTGCACGGCCCAGCTGAAGATCATGATGCCGAAGGTCAGCGCCATGGCCTTCCACATCACCGGGTCCTGCAGCACCGAGACCCAGTTGCCGACGCCCAGCCAGCTGATGGCGCCGATGCCGTCCCACTGCGTGAAGCTCAGCAGCAGCACCCCGATGAGCGGGACGCCGCCGAAGGCGATGAAGAACAGCAGCGCGGGCAGCGCCATCCAGGCGACGGAGCCGGTCTTGACGCTGCGGTGCTCGCTCGGGGCGCCGCCTCTGGCGGCCCTGGCCCCTCGGGCGGGTGCGCGCGTCGTCGTCGCTGAGGCGCTCATGGGTCCTGTCCTCTCCTCGGGAGCTGGGGGCGGTCCGCGGCCGCCCCGCGAGGGGCGGCCGCGGGGAGGGTCACTGGCCCAGGGTCGCGTTCATGTTGGTGATGAACGTCTGCGGGTCGATCGAGAGCGCGAAGAGCTGCTCGATGTTGGTGAGCAGCGCCTCGGCGGTGGAGGGGCTGAGCGCCTGGTCCCAGGACTGGGTGAAGACCGCGGCCTTGGAGGCCAGCTGGAAGATGAAGTCGAGCCACTCCGGGTCCTCGGAGCTCGCCAGCTTGTCCTCGATGCCGGTGACGATCGGCACCTGGCCGTTGTCGATGTAGGCCTGGATGACGTCGTCGGTCATGATCCCGTCGGCGAAGTACGCCAGCGCGGCGTCCTTGGCCTCCTGGCTGGCCCGGGAGAAGATCGACATGTACTGGCCGGGGTTGCCGACCGCGTTGCTCGGGTCGCCCGTGCCGCCCTCGACGGTCGGGAAGGCGCCGAAGCCGAGCTTGCCGCCCGTGACGAAGTCGGGGGCGTCGTTCTTCATGGCGCCGTAGCACCACGCGCCGTGGAGCATCATCGCCGCGCGCCCGGTGTAGAGGAGGGCCTGGTCGGCGTTGCTGTCGGCCGTCACCGACTCGAAGCCGTCGACGAACCCGCCGGCGCGGACCAGGTCCTGGATCTTGGTGAGGGAGTCGACCGCCGCGGGCACCGACCAGGCGTCCGGCTGGCCGGCGGCGATGTTCTGGAACACCTCGGCGCCGCCGATGCGGTCGAAGAGGTACTCCAGCCACATCATCGAGGTCCAGCGCGACTGCCCGCCCAGGGACAGCGGCGCCACCCCGGCGTCGCGGAAGACGGGCACCAGGGCCAGCAGCTCGTCCCAGGTGGTGGGCTTCTCCGCGCCCACCTGCTGGAAGAGGTCCTCGTTGTAGTACATGACGATGGGCGTCACGGTCTCGTTGGGCAGCGCGTAGAGCTTCCCGTCGACCGTCGCCGGGCCGAAGCTGGAGGGGAAGAGCCGGTCCTTGACCGCGGCGTTCTGGTCGAACCAGCCCGTGAGGTCGTCGACCTGGCCGGCTGCCACGTAGCTCGCCAGCGTCCCGCCGCCCCACCCGTAGATGATCGTGGGGGCCTGGCCGGCGCCGATCGCCGTCTTGATCTTCGTCTTGTAGGCGTCGTTCTGGAAGAACGTCAGCCCGATCTTCTTGTCGGGGTTGGCCTCGTTGAAGGCGTTGACCGCGTTGGTGGTGATGGTCTCCGACGGCTCGCCGGACAGGTACCACTCCGTGGCCACCGCGTCCCCGCCCGAGCCGGAGCCGCCCGGTCCGGAGGTGCCGCAGGCGGAGAGGGCGTAGCCGGCGACCGGCGCCAGGGCGATCATGCTCAGGAACTGGCGGCGGGAGGCCTGGGACGTCGGGCGGGTGCTGCTCATGCCTGGGGTTCCTCCTCGGTGAGGTGCGGCGCGCTCTGCGCCGCCTCGCGCCGGGGGACGTCCGGTCTGTCGACCGCCCCCCGGCGCGGGTGTCACTGGCGTGCTGGACGGGTCACTGGCCGATCGTGGCGTTCATGTTCTGGGCGAACTGCTCGGGCGTGATGGAGAGGCTGAAGAGCTGGTCGATGTTGCTCAGCAGCGCCTCGGCCTGCGTGGGCGAGAGGGCCTGGTCCCAGGACTGCACGAAGCTGGGGGCCTCCTGGATCGCCGAGTAGGCGAACTGCAGGAAGTCCGCGTCCTCGCTCTGGGCGAGCTTGTCCTCGATGCCGGCGGCGATGCAGACCTGCCCGGACTCGACGTAGGCGTCGATGACGGGCTCGGAGAAGATGCCGTTCTCCTTGTCGGCGAAGTACTTCTTGGCGATGTCCTGCTGCTCCTGGGTGGCCTTGGAGGAGATGGACATGTACTGCGCCGGGTTGCCCGCGACGTTCTTGACGTCGCCCTTGCCGCCCTCGACGGCGGGGAAGGCGAACCAGCCCAGGTTGCCCTCGGACACGAAGTCGGCGGCGTCGTTCTTGATGCCGGAGTACACCCAGGAGCCGTGCAGCATCATGGCGGCGCGGTCGGTGTAGATCAGGGCCTGGTCGGCGTTGCTGTCGGCGGTGATCGACTCGAAGCCGGTGATGAAGCCGCCGGCCTTCACCAGGTCCTGCGTGGTCTGGAGCGCCTTGATCGCGTCGGGGTTCGACCACGCGTCGGGGGTGCCGTCGAAGATGGCCTGGAAGACCTCCGGGCCGCCGATGCGGTCGAAGAAGTACTCCAGCCACATCATCGAGGTCCAGCGGGACTGACCGGCCAGGGCGATGGGGGCGATGCCGGCGCCCTTGAAGGTGTCGACCAGCTCGAGCAGCTCGGCGTAGGTGGTGGGCGGCTGCGCGCCGACCTGGTCGAAGAGCTTCTTGTTGTAGTAGAAGAGGATCAGCGCGGCGTTCTCGTTGGGGTAGGCGTAGATCTTGCCGTCGACGGTGGCGGCGCCGAAGGTCGAGGCCAGCACGCTGTTCTTCACGTCGGGGTTCTGGTCGAACCAGTCGGTGAGGTCGAGCACCTGGTCGGCCGCCGCGTAGCTGGCCAGCGTGCCGCCGCCCCAGCTGTAGATGATGGTCGGGGCCTGGCCGGCGCCGATCGCCGTCTTGATCTTCGTCTTGTAGGCGTCGTTCTGGAAGAACGTGACCCCGATGGTCTCCTCGGGGTTGGCGTCGTTCCAGGCCTTGAGGTTGTCGCCCTTGATGGTCTCGTTGGGCTCGCCGGACAGGTACCACATCGAGGCCTTGCCGTCGCCGCCACCACCGCCGCCGCTGCCGCCGGGACCGGAGGAGCCGCACGCCGAGAGGGCGGCGCCCGCGAGGGGAGCCATGGCGAGCATCGCGAGGAAGCCGCGGCGGGAGGTGCCGCTGCCGGGGATCGGTGAAGCGTCCACGTGAACTCCGTCGTTCAGGCCGCATCGGCGCGGCGTGCTGGTGGTCGGGCGAGCGATCGAAACTTTCCGACCGTTGCGCTTGCCTGCTGGACAGTAGGAGGCGATCCCAGGGGCGTCAAGCGATTCCGACCACGCAGCAGGTGTTGGGCAGGTCACGATTCCGTCACGCTGATCGACGCCTCGATCGACACCCGAGCGGACCAGTCGATGAACGACGGCTGGCGCGGTCGCTGCCCTGCGTGAGCAGCCGACTCCTCTGCGCTGCCGAGGAGCCCTTCCACAGAGCCGAAACTTTCGGCTAACATCCGCCGACACACCAACCCGCGACGGGAGTGGGCATGAGCAGCACCACCGGCCGCGCCGAGGGCCGGATCACCATCGCCGACGTCGCGCGGCAGGCCGGCGTCTCCGTGCCCACGGTCTCCAAGGTCCTCAACGGGCGCGACGACGTGGCGCCCGACACGCGCGACCTCGTCAGCGGCGTCATCGCCAGCTCCGGCTACCGCCCCCGGCGCCGGCTGCGCGAGCAGCGCACCAGCTCCCCGCTGGTCGAGCTGGTCATCACCGACCTCGCCAGCGCCTACGCCCTGGAGGTGCTCGCCGGCGCCGAGGCCAGCGCCTCGCGCGCAGGGGCCGGCCTGGTCGTCAACGCCGCGCACGACCACGACGGCGGGGACAGGTCCTGGCTCGGCGCGCTGCGCTCCCGCCGCCCCTCCGGCGTGGTCCTGGTCATCAACCGCTTCGGCGGCGGCAGCGCGGAGGACGTCGCCTCGCTGGGCGCCCCCGTCGTCCTGCTCGACCCCGCCGGCAGCTCCGACCCCGCGCTGCCCACCGTGGGCGCCACGAACTTCGCCGGCGGCGTCACCGCCACCGAGCACCTGCTGGCCCTCGGCCACCGTCGCATCGCGACCATCACCGGAGTGCCCTTCCTGCTGTGCAGCCAGGAGCGCCTGGAGGGCTACCGCGCGGCCATGGCGCGCGCGGGGGTGCCGGTGGACGAGTCCCTCGTGCAGCAGGGCGACTTCACCGCCGCCGGCGGCCAGCGCGCCGCGACGGCGCTGCTGGACCACCCCGACCCGCCCACCGCCATCTTCGCCGGCTCCGACCTCATGGCCAGCGGCGTCTACCAGGAGGCGCGCCGCCGCGGGCTCCACGTGCCCGGCGACCTGTCGGTGGTCGGCTTCGACGACGTCTCGATGTGCCAGTACATGTCCCCGCCGCTGACCACGGTCCGCCAGCCGCTGGGCGAGATGGCCGGGGAGAGCGTGCGGATGGTGCTCGAGGAGGTCGGGGCGCGGCGCGCCGGCGCCCCGCCCCGCCCCCGCGCGGGGGCCGCCGCCGCGCACCTGCAGCTGGCCACCCGCCTGGTGGTGCGGGAGAGCACCGCTCCCCCGCACCACCGGGGCTGAGTCAGGCCGAGGTCGGCGCCCAGGCGCTGCCCTCGCCCGCGCTGCGCTCCAGGGCGTCGAGCACGCGCTGGACCTGCAGGCCCTCCGCGAAGCTCGGCGCGGGCTGGCGGCCGGCGGCGATGTCGCCGACCAGGTCGACCACCTGGTGGGTGAAGGTGTGCTCGTAGCCGATGATGTGCCCGGCCGGCCACCAGCCGGCCATCCACGGGTGCTCGGGCTCGGTGACGAGGACGCGCTTGAAGCCCTGGCGGTCGGCGCCCTCGCGGGCGTCGTAGACCTGGAGGACGTTCATGTCCTCCAGGTCGAAGACGATCGCGCCGTCGGAGCCGTAGACCTCCAGGTGCAGGCCGTTCTTGCGCCCGGTGGCGAAGCGCGAGGCCTCGAGCGAGACCAGGGCGCCCTCGGCGGTGCGGGCCATCGCCAGGGCGGCGTCGTCCACGGTGACCTTCCCGACCTCGTCGCCCGCCCCGCCGGACGAGCTGGCCGACAGGCCGCGCCCGCCGGACAGCGGCCGCTCGGTGACGAAGGTGTGCATGAGTCCGCTCACCTGCGTGATCTCGGTGCCGAGCACGTGCTGCACGAGGTCGATGGCGTGGGCGCCGATGTCCCCCAGCGCACCGGACCCGGCCAGCGCCTTGTCCAGCCGCCAGGTCATGGGCGCGCTGGCGTCGGCCAGCCAGTCCTGCAGGTAGGAGGCGCGCACCTGGCGCACCTGGCCGACGGCGCCCTCGGCCACGAGCTGGCGGGCGAAGGCGACGGCCGGCACGCGGCGGTAGCTGAAGCCGACCATGGCCTTCGCGCCGGAGGCGGCGGCCCTCTCGGCGGCGGCGTTCATGGCCTCGGCCTCGGCGAGGGTGTTGCCGAGCGGCTTCTCGCACAGCACGTGCTTGCCGGCCTCCAGGGCCGCGATGGCCACCTCGGCGTGCGCGTCGCCGGGGGCGACCACGTCGACCAGGTCGACGTCGTCGCGGGCAATGACCTCGCGCCAGTCGGTGGCGGAGGCCTCCCAGCCGAACTTCTCCGCCGCGGCGGCGGCGCGTCCGGCGTCGCGGCCGACCACCACCGAGCGCCGCACCGCCAGCGGCAGGTCGAAGAAGTGGGGGGCCACGCGCCACGCCTGGCTGTGGGCGGCGCCCATGAAGCCGTGCCCGACCATCGCCACCCGAAGCTCCCGCTGCCCGCCGGTGCTCGTCGTCATCTGTCCTCGCTCCTCCTCGAGCCCACTGCTGTCGGCGGCCATCCCACCACGGACGGCCTACGCGCCCGACACGCGGACCATGATTTGTTTGACCGTCGGCGCAATGCGGCCCTAGGGTCATGACGTGGTCAAAGATGATCAAGGTGGTGCACCGCTGCTCTCCATGCGCGGCATCACCAAGGGCTTCCCCGGCGTCCGGGCCCTGGACGGGGTGGACCTCGACGTGCGCGCCGGCGAGGTGCACTGCCTCATGGGCCAGAACGGCGCCGGCAAGTCCACGCTCATCAAGGTGCTCGCCGGGGCCCACCGGCCCGACGCCGGCACGATCACCTGGGAGGGCGCGGAGGTCTCCTTCGCCGACCCCCGGGCGGCGATGCGCTGCGGCGTCGCGACGATCTACCAGGAGCTCGACCTCGTGCCCGGCCTGTCGGTGGCCGACAACATCCACCTCGACCGGATGTCCTCGCCGCTGCGGCTGCTGCGGCGCCAGCGCAGCAGCCGCACCGCGGCCGACCTGCTCCGGCGCCTGGGCCACCCGGAGATCCGGCCCGGGACCGAGGTCGGTGAGCTGCCGGCGGCCTCCCAGCAGATGGTGAGCATGGCGCGCGCCCTGTCCCAGGACGCCCGCCTCATCGTCATGGACGAGCCCTCGGCGGTGCTGGACACCGAGGAGGTGCAGCACCTGTTCGGGGTGGTGCGCGACCTCACCGCCGCCGGGGTGGCCGTGGTGTGGATCAGCCACCGGCTGGAGGAGATCCGCCAGATCGGCGACCGCATCACGGTCCTCAAGGACGGGCGCACCGTGGCCTCGGGCCTGCCCGCGCGCACCACCGCCACCCACGACCTCATCGCCCTCATGACCGGGCGCAGCATCGACAGCGTCTTCCCCGAGCGCGCCGCCGCGCCGCTGCCCGACGACGACGGTCCCGCGCCGGTGCTGGAGGTGGAGGACCTGGCGCTGCGCGGCGCCTTCGAGGGCGTCTCCTTCTCCGTGCGCCCCGGGGAGGTGCTGGGCCTGGCGGGCCTGGTCGGCTCCGGGCGCTCGGAGGTGCTGGAGACCGTGGCCGGGGCGCGGCGCGCCACCTCCGGCGCGGTGCGGGTGGGTGGCCGGGCGCTGCGCCGCGGCGACGTGGCCTCCGCCGTCGCCGCCGGGGTGGGGCTGGCCCCCGAGGAGCGCAAGAGCCAGGCCCTGCTCATGGGCGAGTCCATCGCCGCCAACACCACCCTGGCGAGCCTGGCCCGCTTCGCGCGGGCCGGCTTCCTCGACCGGGGCGCGGAGGTCGAGGCGGCCCGCGAGCAGGCCCGCGCCCTGGACCTGCGGCCCGTCGACGTCGCCCGGGAGGTCAGGACGCTGTCGGGCGGCAACCAGCAGAAGGTGGTGCTCGCCAGGTGGCTGCTGCGCGACTGCCGCGTGCTGCTGCTCGACGAGCCCACGCGGGGCGTCGACGTCGGGGCGCGCGCGGAGATCTACGCGCTGGTGCGCTCGCTGGCCGACCGGGGGGTCGCCGTCGTCCTGGTCTCCAGCGAGATCCCCGAGGTGCTCGGCCTGGCCGACCGGGTGCTGGTGCTGGCCGACGGGCGCGTGGTGGCGACCGCGCGCGCCGAGGAGCTCGACGAGCACCGCGTGCTCGACCTGGTGATGGAGCAGGCGCCCCGCAGCGGCGCCGCGGCGGACGGGAGCGCAGCGTGACCAGCAGCACCACCAGCACCACCCCCGGCGGTGGCGCGGCCACCGCACCGGCGCCCGGCCCGGCACCCGGTGGCAGCACCGGGACCGGGCGGCGCGGGGCCGGCGGCTCCCTGGGCGTCGGGCGCAGCGCCGGACTCGTCGTCGCGCTGGTGCTGCTGTGCCTGGTCGGCGTCATCACCGCCGGGGACCGCTTCGCCGACCTCCAGAACGGCCTGACGATCCTGCGCCTGGCCTCGATCATCGGGGTGGTGAGCGTCGGGATGACCTTCGTCATCATCGGCGGCGGCATCGACCTCTCGGTCGGGGCGCTGGTGGCGCTGTCCTCGGTCTGGGCCACCACGCTCGCCACCCAGGCGGTGGCCGCCGGGACCCACTGGATCGTGCTCGTGACCACCGCGCTGCTCGTGGGGACGGCGGCGGGCGTCGTCAACGGCGTGGTCATCGCCTACGGCCGGCTGGTCGCCTTCATCGCCACCCTGGCCATGCTGGCCGCGGCGCGCGGGCTCGCGGAGATCCTCTCCAACCGGCGCACCCAGATCGTCCAGGACCGCGACTTCATCGCCTTCTTCTCCGGCAGCGTGCTGGGCGTCCCCGTCCTCGTCGTGGTCTTCGCCCTGGTCGCCGTCGCCGGCTGGGTGCTGCTCAACCGCACCACCTTCGGGCGGCGCACCGTGGCCATCGGCGGCAACGCCGAGGCCGCGCGCCTGGCGGGCATCCGGGTGCAGCGCCACACCGTGGCCCTCTACGCCCTCTCGGGCCTGACGTGCGGCATCGCCGCCGTCATGTACATGGCCCGCACCACCACGGGCTCCTCGACCCACGGCACGCTGCTCGAGCTCGACGCCATCGCCGCCGTGGTCATCGGCGGCACCCTGCTCGTCGGCGGGCGCGGCACCATCGTGGGCACCGTGCTCGGCGTCCTCATCTTCACCACGCTGAGCAACGTCTTCACGCTCAACAACCTCTCCAGCTCGGCGCAGGCGGTCGCCAAGGGCGCGATCATCGTCGCCGCCGTGCTGCTCCAGCAGCGCGTGGCAGCGCGGGTCGCGGCGGGCGGGGGCCGCGCGCGCGGGGGCCCGGCGGCTCCCCCCGGCGCCGCCGCACCGCCCGCCGGTGCCGCCGGCACGCCCACCCCGGGCGCCGCGGCCGGCGGCGCTCCCGGCGCCCCCGGCGCGTGACCGCGCCGCACACCCCGCTCCTGACCGCGCTCCAGGCACCGGGCGCAGCAGGCTTCCCGCACCACCCCGCCCCACCCAGCACCGACGACCGGAGGAAGACCGTGACCAGGACGACGACGACGTCGCGCCAGCGCCGCCTCACCCTGACGACCGCCGCAGCCCTGAGCGCGGCGGCGCTGCTCGCCGGCTGCACCGGCAACACCCCGGAGGCCGCCGCGCCCTCCGCGGCCGCCGCCCCGGCCGCGGGCGGCGGCAGCAACGACGAGGCGGGCGAGACCGTCCGCATCGGCTTCTCCGCCCCCGCCGCCGACCACGGGTGGATGGCGGCCATCACCAACGGCGCCCGCGCCCAGGCCGAGCAGCTCCCGGACGTGGACCTCGTGGTCGCCGAGGGCACCAACGACGTCAACACCCAGATCAGCCAGGTCGAGACCTTCATCAACGAGGGCGTCGACGCCATCGTGCTGCTGCCCTTCGACGGCGCGGCGCTGACCCCGGTGGCGCTGCGGGCCATGCAGGCCGGCATCCCCGTCATCAACGTCGACAGGGAGTTCTCCGACCCCAACGCCGCCCGCGTCACCGTCCTCGGCGACAACTACGGCATGGGCGTCTCGGCGGGGCAGTACATGTGCTCCCAGCTGGGCGACACCCCCGGCGCCGTCGTCGCCGAGATCGCGGGCATCGACTCCCTGCCGCTCACCCAGGACCGCTCCCAGGGCTTCGCCGACGCGCTGTCCGAGTGCGGCCTGAGCGTGTCCAACCGCGTGGCGGCGGAGTTCACCGTGGAGTCCGGGGAGGAGGTCACGGCCAACCTCCTGCAGGCGGCCCCCAAGATCGACGGCATCTGGAACCACGACGACGACCAGGGCGTCGGCGTCCTGGCCGCGATCGCCAACGCCGGGCGCAGCGAGTTCTTCATGGTCGGTGGCGCCGGCTCGGCCAACGCCATGCGGGACATCCAGTCCGGCGCCAGCTCGCTGCAGGCGACGGTCATCTACCCCTCCACGCAGGCCGCCGACGGCATCCGCCTCGCGCGGCTGCTGGTCCAGGAGAAGGCCCTGGGCGACCTCGTGGAGGTCGAGGTGCCGCGCAAGATCACGCTGTCGGCGCCCGTGGTCACCAAGGACAACGTCGACCAGTACCTGCCGACGGCCTTCGAGTCCTGACCCGCCGCGGTCGCGGCGCCCGGCGCGTCGAGCACGTCCTGCAGCACCAGGGCCGCCGCACCCATCACCGCGGCGTCGGCCCCGGTGGCCGAGACGCGCACCTGCACCGGCAGCAGCCTCCCGCGCAGCACCCGCTCCTCCAGCTCCGCGGTGAGGGGTCCCACCAGCCACGGCGCCAGCGGGGCGCAGGAGCCGCCGAGCACCACGGCGTCGACGTCGAGGAGGTTCACCGCCGCCGACAGGGCCACGCCGAGGGCCCGGCCGGCCTCTCGCAGGGCCTCGAGCACGCCGGGGTGGCCGACCTCGGCGGCGGCGCGGAGCAGTGCGGGGGTGCCCCCCGCGCCGTCCGGCCCGCCGGAGCCGTCGGCGCCGCGGGCGGTGCGCGGGCGCACCGGCAGCCCGGCGCGGGCGAGCAGGGCCTCCTGGCCCGCGTACGCCTCCAGGCAGCCCCGCGCCCCGCACGCGCAGCGCGGGCCGTCGGGCTCGACGGTGACGTGCCCCAGCTCACCGCTCCAGCCGCGCTGGCCGCGCAGCACCCGCCCGTCCAGGGCGACCCCGCCGCCGATGCCGACCTCCCCGGTGACGAGCAGGAAGCTGCGCGGCGCCGGCAGCGCGCCCCCGGCGGGCTGCCACAGCTCGGCCACGGCCGCGAGCGCCGCCTCGTTGTCCACCGACAGCGGCAGCCCCGCCAGCGCCGGGTGCTCGCGCAGCAGGTCGAGCACGGGCACGTCGCGCCAGCCGAGGTTGGGGGCCACGCGCAGGCGCCCGGCCACGGCGTCGACCAGGCCGGGCACGGCCCACGCGCCGCCGACCACGTCCAGGCCCTGCGCGGCGGCCCGCCCCAGGACGTCGGCGGCCAGGTCGGCGGAGGCCCGCAGCACCAGCTCGGGGCTGCCGGTCCTGTCGATCTCCGGGACGGCGGCGCGGGCGCGGACGGCGCCGGTGAGGTCGCGCACGCAGGCCACGAGGTGGTCCGCGCCCAGCTCCACGCCGAGCGCGGCGACGCGGGAGCCCGACAGGCGCAGCCCGTTGGCGGGCCTGCCGGCGCTCGTGCGCGGCGGCGGAGGCAGCTCCTCGATGAGGCCGCCGGCCAGCAGCGCGTCGACGAGGGCTGACACGGTGGCCCGGGACATGCCGGTCACGGCGGCGAGGCCCGCGCGCGAGGGCGCGGCGGTGGGGTCGGAGGTGGCGACCCGCTCCAGGAGCGTGGCGAGGTTGCGCTCGCGCAGGTCGCGCTGCCGCGCTGGCTCGACGGTGCGCACGGCGTTGACACTGCCACGCCCACCGCATAAGTTCAATCACAGAACAAATGCGTTCTCGCGACGCTCCGGCGTCCGCCGGAGCACTCGATGGAGAGGAGCCACCCCGTGGCCGACCTGACCCCCGCCACCCGCCTCACCCCCAAGCCCGAGGACAAGTTCTCCTTCGGCCTGTGGACCGTGGGGTGGCCCGCTGCCGACCCGTTCGGCTCCGCGACCCGCCCCGACATCGACGTCATCGACGCCGCCCGCCGCCTGGCCGACCTCGGCGCGTACGGCATCACCTTCCACGACGACGACGTCGTCCCCTTCGAGGTGGGCCACAAGGACCCGGCCGGCCGCGAGGAGATCCTCGGCCGCCTCAAGAAGGTCGTCGCCGACACCGGCCTCGCCGTGCCGATGGTGACCACCAACCTCTTCAGCCACCCGGTGTTCAAGGAGGGCGCGTTCACGGCCAACGACCGCGACGTCCGCCGCTTCGCGCTGCGCAAGGCCTTCCGCCAGCTGCAGCTGGGCGCCGAGCTGGGCGCGCAGACGTTCGTCATGTGGGGCGGCCGCGAGGGCGCCGAGGTCGACGGCGCCAAGGACGTCAAGGCCGCCCTCGACCGCTACGCCGAGGCCGTGAACCTGCTCACGACGTACATCACCGAGCAGGGCCTCGACATGCGCATCGCCATCGAGCCCAAGCCGAACGAGCCCCGCGGCGACATCCTGCTGCCCACGGTCGGCCACGCCATCGCCTTCTCGTACACCCTGGAGCACCCGCACCTGGTGGGCGTGAACCCCGAGGTCGGCCACGAGCAGATGTCCAACCTCAACTTCACCGCGGGCATCGCCCAGGCCCTGGCCGCCGGGAAGCTCTTCCACGTCGACCTCAACGGCCAGCACGGGCCCAAGTTCGACCAGGACCTCGTCTTCGGCCACGGCGACCTGCTCTCCGCCTTCTGGACCGTCGACCTGCTCGAGAACGGCTTCCCGGGTGGCGGCCCGACCTACGACGGCCCCCGCCACTTCGACTACAAGCCGAACCGCACCGAGGACTTCGACGGCATCTGGGACTCGGCCACCGCCAACATGCGGACCTACCTGCTGCTCAAGGAGCGCGCCGCGGCCTTCCGCGCCGACCCCGAGGTGCAGGCCGCCCTCGAGAAGGCCTCCGTCACCGAGCTCGCGCAGCCCACGCTGGGCTCCGGCGAGACGCTGGCGAGCTTCGCCGAGGACCGCTCGACGTTCGAGGACTTCGACGCCGACGCCAAGGGCCGGCGCGGCTACGGCATCGGCAACCTCGACCAGCTGGCGATCGAGCACCTGCTCGGCGCTCGCTGATGCGTCCGCTGGTCGCCGGCGTCGACACGTCGACGCAGTCGTGCAAGGTCGTCATCCGCGACGCCGCCACGGGCGAGCTGGTCCGCGAGGGACGCGCGTCCCACCCGGACGGCACGGAGGTGCACCCGCGCGAGTGGGAGCGCGCCCTGCGCGAGGCGGTCGCCCAGGCGGGTGGCCTTGACGACGTCGGCGCCGTGGGCGTCGGCGGCCAGCAGCACGGCATGGTCTGCCTCGACGCCTCGGGAGAGGTGGTCCGCCCGGCCCTGCTGTGGAACGACGTGCGCTCGGCGCAGGCCGCGCGGGACCTGGTCACCGAGCTCGGGGACGGCGACGACGAGGCCGGTGCCCGCGCGTGGGCCGACGCCGTCGGCCTCGTGCCCGTGGCGTCCTTCACCGGCACGAAGCTGCGCTGGCTGGCCGACGCGGAGCCGGAGGCCGCCGACCGGACCGCCGCCGTCTGCCTCCCCCACGACTGGCTGACCTGGCGCCTCGCCGGCGGCTCCGACGCCGTGGGCCTGGAGGGCCTGGTCACCGACGCCGGGGACGCCTCGGGGACGGCCTACTTCTCGGCGGAGAGCGGCGAGTACCGCCGCGACCTGCTGGAGCTGGCCTTCCGCGGGCGCTCGCCGCTGCTGCCGCGCGTGCTCGGCCCGTCCGAGGCGGGCGGCCGGCTCAGCGCCCAGTGGGGGAACCCCGAGGCGCTGCTGGCGCCCGGCACCGGCGACAACGCCGCCGCGGCGCTCGGCCTGGCCGCCCGCGAGGGCGACGTCGTCCTGTCGCTGGGCACGTCCGGGGTGGTGGGCGCGGTCACCGAGACCGCCGTGCACGACGCCTCCGGCACCATCGCCGGCTTCGCCGACGCCACCGGCCGCCACCTGCCGCTGGTCGTCACCCTGAACGCCGCCCAGGTGCTCGACGCCACCGCGAAGCTGCTCGGCGTCGACCACGCCGGGCTCGCCGAGCTGGCCCTGTCCGCGCCGGCGGGGGCCGAGGGCCTCGTGCTGGTCCCCTACCTGCAGGGCGAGCGGACCCCCAACCGCCCCGAGGCCACCGGGGCGATGCACGGGCTCACCCTGAGGACCATGACGCCCGCCCACGTGGCGCGCGCCGCGGTCGAGGGGCTGCTGTGCGGCCTGGCCGACGGCATCGCCGCGCTCGAGGCGCAGGGCGTGTCCGTGCGCCGGGTGCTCCTCGTCGGCGGTGGTGCCCGCTCGGCCGCGGTCCAGCAGCTCGCGCCGTCGGTGCTCGGCCGCCAGGTCGTCGTCCCCCAGCCCGGGGAGTACGTCGCCGACGGCGGCGCCCGCCAGGCGGCGTGGGTGCTCTCGGGCGCCGACGCCCCTCCGGAGTGGTCGCTCGCCCCGGCGCAGGTCTTCGACCTCGACGACGACGCGCGCGCGGCCGGCGAGCGCGTGCGGGCCCGCTACGCCGAGGTCCGCGACCTCACCGACGGGGTCTGACCCCGTCTCCGTGATCATGGGCGGTCGGCCACCTCCGGGTGGCCGGCCGCCCACGACCGCGCTCGGGCGGGTCAGCGGAAGTCGGCGGGGGCGAAGCGGCCCTGGCGCAGGTGGCCCTCGATCGACTCCAGGCTCCTGCCGGTGAGCTCGGGCATCTTCTTCCACACGAAGACCCACGCGGCCACGTTGAACGCCGCGTAGATGATCATCGTGGGGCCGGGCCCGATGCCGTTGATCACCGACAGGGTCGTCAGGGTGATGACGAGGTTGGTCGTCCACAGCACCGCGGCCTGCGCCGACGTGCCCGCGGCGCGCACGGCCAGCGGGTAGATCTCCGAGCCGGTCAGCCAGCCCATGAGCTGCAGGCCACCGGCGTTGAAGACCATGAAGACGACCAGGCAGGCGACGATGAAGGGGATGGACCCCCGGACGTCGTCGCCGGAGGTGATGAAGACGACCCCCAGCACCAGCAGGGCCAGCGCCGCCCCGGGCACCATGACCAGGGTCAGGCGCCGCCGGCCGACCTTGTCGACGATCGCGAGGCCCACGAGCATCATCACGAGGTAGGTGGCGCCGAGGGCCACGCTGACGTTGAGCGCAGCGGTCCGCGAGAAGCCGTTGTCGGTGAGGATCGTCGGCGCGTAGTAGATGATCATCTCGATGCCGGACAGCTGGGTGAACAGCGCGACGCCGCAGCCGACCAGCAGCGCCGGGCGCACCCAGGCCTGGCGCAGCCCGCTCCAGCCGCGGTGGCCCTCGGACTCGGACTGCTCGTCGCGGACGTTGCCGGTGATCTCGTCCAGCTCGGCCGAGACGTCGCTGCCGGAGGGGCGCACGCGCTCGAGCACGGCCCGCGCGTCGTCCTCCCGCTCGTCCTTGACCAGCCAGCGGGGGCTCTCCGGAAGTCGCAGGACGATGAGCAGCAGCACCGCGGCGGGCACCGCGGCGAGCCCGATCGACCAGCGCCAGCTCAGCGCCTGGCTGGCGCCCACCAGCGTGGAGACGACGATGCCCACGCCGATGCCCACCTGGAAGGTCAGCACCAGCCGGCCGCGGACCGCGGGCGGGGCGAGCTCGGCCACGAACATCGGCACCGTCTGCGTGGCGCCGCCGACCGCGAAGCCCAGCACCACGCGGGCGCCGGCCAGCGTCCACGCGTCCGGGGCGACCGCGCACAGCAGGGCGCCCACGACGAACACCGACCCGATGACGATCATCGTCACGTGGCGGCCGCGCCGCTCCGACAGGCGGCTGCACACCAGGGCCCCGATGACCGCCCCGAGCAGGATCCCGCCGGCGATCACCTGCTCCATGCCGTGCTCGATGCCGAACTCGTCGCTGATCTGCAGCAGCGCGCCGGAGATGATGCCGGTGTCGTAGCCGTACAGCAGCGACGCCAGCGCCGAGACCGCGGCGGTCGCCAGGATCGCCGGGGTCAGCACGGACCGGCCCCCGGTGCCCTCCCGCTCGCGGGTCTGCTCAGCCACCTGCCACCACCTGGCCCTCTGCCTCGCCGGCCAGGCCGGCGCGCTCCCCTGCACGCCTCCGGGTCCGCGCCCAGCAGACACCCGCTGCGCCTCCCGCGCACGGCGGACGGGCAGGAGACGTCCAGGCGGCTCCCAGGTGCGGCGTCCAGACTCCTCCCATGACCAGCACAGCCGCCGAGGCCCGCCTCCTCGTCGTCGACGACGAGCCGAACATCCGAGAGCTCCTGTCGACCTCGCTGCGCTTCGCCGGCTTCGAGGTCCACACCGCCGCCGACGGCCAGGAGGCGCTCAGCCAGGCCGAGCGCACCCGCCCCGACCTCGTGGTCCTCGACGTCATGCTCCCCGACCTCGACGGCTTCGCCGTCACGCGCCGCCTGCGCGAGCGCGGCCGCGACGTGCCGGTGCTGTTCCTGACCGCCAAGGACGACGTCGCCGACCGCGTCGCCGGCCTCACGGTCGGCGGCGACGACTACGTCACCAAGCCCTTCAGCCTGGAGGAGGTCGTGGCCCGCATCCGCGCGGTGCTGCGCCGCACCGGCGCCGGCGCCGACCCCGCCGCGGGGCGGCTGGTCTTCGCCGACCTGGAGATGGACGAGGACAGCCACGAGGTGCACCGCGCCGGGCACCCCGTCGAGCTCTCCCCCACCGAGTTCAAGCTGCTGCGCTACCTCATGCTCAACCCCAACCGGGTGCTGTCCAAGACGCAGATCCTCGACCACGTGTGGCACTACGACTTCGGCGGCGAGGCCGGCATCGTGGAGTCCTACATCTCCTACCTGCGCCGCAAGGTGGACACCGGCACCGACGCCGCCGGCGAGCCCGTGAAGCCGCTCATCCACACCCGCCGCGGGGTCGGGTACGTGCTGCGGCTGCCCCCGGCCACCGCCTGACCCCCGGTGGCGGACAGCACGGCCGAGCGCACCGCCCCGGACCCGGTCGCGGCCCGCTGCCCGTGCTCGACCGGGTGCGCACGCGCGTCGTGGAGCGCGGCCACGAGCTGTCCCTGCGCGCCCGCCTCATCGCGGTCGTGACCGGGCTGCTCGTCGTGGCCCTGCTCCTCACCGGCACGGTGACGCTGCTCGTGCTGCAGCGGGTGCTCCTCGCGCAGACCGACGAGCAGCTGCGCTCCGCGGTCGTCGCAGCCTCCAGCCTGGGGGCGGGGCTGGCCGGCAGCCAGGGCTCCCCGCTGCCCCCGACGGACTACGTCGTGCAGGTCTCCGGCCCGGACGGCGGCGTGCTGGTGCCGTCCCAGCGCACCCAGGGCGGTGAGCAGCTCAAGCTGACCGGCATCACCCAGGGCTGGGTGGAGTCGCACGGCGGCAGGCCGCAGACCATCGAGGACGACATCACCGGCGACGACTGGCGCGTCGTCGCGATCCCCGCCGAGCAGCAGCCGGGCGCCTCGGTCGCGGTGGCCCGCTCCCTGACCCCCATCGACCACACGCTCAAGGACGTGGCCGCCTACTTCGTGCTCGTCGGCGTGGTCGTCGTCGTCGCCTGCGTGGTGCTGGGCGCCTACGGCGTGCGCCGCGCCTTCCGCCCGCTGCGCGACGTGGAGGCGGTGGCCGCGGCCTTCGGCGGCGGCGACACCAGCCGGCGGGTGCGCGTGGAGGCGCCGGGCACCGAGGTCGGCCGCCTCGGGACGGCGATCAACGGCATGCTCGACGACATCGAGACCCTGCTGGCAGCCCGCGAGGCCTCCGAGGGCCGGATGCGCCGCTTCGTCGCCGACGCCAGCCACGAGCTGCGCACGCCCCTGTCGGCCATCCGCGGCTTCGCCGAGATGCACCGCATGGGCGTCGTGCGCCGGGAGGCCGACGTCACCACCGCCTTCGGGCGCATCGAGTCCGAGGCGACCCGCATGGGGGGCCTGGTGGAGGACCTGCTGGTGCTGGCCCGCCTCGACGAGCAGCGCCCGATGCGCCGCGACCCCGTGGACCTGTTCGCCATCGTCGCCGACGCGCGCCACGACGCCAGGGCCCTCGCCCCGGACCGCACCATCAGCGTGACCGGCGTCGACGGCGCGCCTCCCCGCCCGGTGCTCGTCACCGGTGACGAGGCGCGGCTGCGCCAGGTGCTGGCCAACCTCATCGGCAACGCCCTGCGCCACACCCCGGCCGGCACGCCGGTGGAGCTCGGCGTGGGGCAGCGCGACGGCTGGGCGGTGTGGGCGGTGGCCGACCACGGCCCCGGCATCCCCCCCGAGGACGCCGCCCGCGTCTTCGAGAGGTTCTGGCGCGCGGACTCCTCCCGCCAGCGCGGCGCCGGCGGCGGCGCGGGGCTGGGGATGGCCATCGTGGCGGGCATCGTGCAGGCGCACGGCGGCGCGGTGCGCGTGGTCCAGACCCCCGGCGGCGGGGCGACCATCGAGGTGGCGCTGCCCCTGGCGGACGCTCCCGCGGTGGAGGACCCGCACGACGATGACGCGCCCACACCTGTGGACGAGCCTGTGGACGAGGCCCCTGCGTCCACAGGCGGACCGCTGCAGCGGCGGGGCGCCGACCCCACCTCCTAGCGTCGCAGCAGGTCACCGCACCGCGGTGGCGCGAGCCCGGAGGTCGAGATGAGCAGGTTCCAGGTCGACGCCAGCGCCGTGGAGGGCGCCAGCGCCGCGGTCGCGACGTCCGCGGGTGTCATCAGCAGCGAGGTCGACGCGATGATGCGGCACCTGCTCGACCTGCAGGGCAGCTGGCAGGGAGCGGCGTCGTCCTCCTTCCAGGCCGTGGTCGCCGAGTGGCGCGCCACCCAGGAGCAGGTCCGCACCTCGCTGGAGTCGATCGGACAGGCGCTGGCCGCGACGGGCCGGACCTACGAGGCCGCCGAGGCCGACGCGGTGCGCGTGTTCAGCCGCTGAGGCCGTCTGCGGCGCTGCCGTGCAGGGCGCCCGAGGTGTCGCGCAGGGGTGCGCCGCCGCGGCCGTGGCGCACCGCCACGAGCTCCGCAGCGATGCTGAGGGCCACCTCCGCGGGGCTGGAGCCGCCCAGGTCCAGGCCCACGGGGGCGTGCAGCCGGGTCAGCTCCTCCTCGGTGACGCCCCGGGCCCGCAGCTGCTCCCGGCGGCCGGCGACCGTGCGCCGCGACCCCATCGCCCCCACGTAGCGGAGGTCCAGGCGCAGGGCCACCTCCAGCAGCGGCAGGTCGAACCGCGCGTCGTGGGTGAGCACCACCAGCGACGTCCGGCGCCCCACGCGGCCGGCGGCGGCCTGCGCGACCAGCCAGCGGTGGGGCCAGTCGACCACCACCTCGTCGGCCGAAGGCAGCCGCCGGGGCGTGGCGAAGGCGGCCCGGGCGTCCACCACCGCCGTGCGCATCCCCAGCAGGGCGGCCTGCGCGGCCAGCGCGTCGGCGAGGGCGACCGCCCCGGCCACCACCAGCTCCTCGGGCGGCTCCACGGCCACCTGCACGACGCCACCGCCGGGCAGGGCGAGCTCCAGGCGCGCGGCGCGCCCGCGGGCGCGGGCCGCGGCCAGGGCCTGCAGCTGGCCGGCGAGCGCGTCGTCCAGCGGCCTGATGAGCACGTCGAGGGCGCCGCCGCAGGGCAGGCCGACGGCGAGGGCGTCCTCGTCGCTCACGCCGTAGTGCACGAGCTCGGCGCGCGCGGCGAGCTGGCCGTCGGCGTCGTCGGCCGCCTCGGCCAGCAGGTCGGTGGCGCGGGCGAGCACGTCGCCCTCGACGCACCCGCCGGTGACGCTGCCCAGGGCCGTGCCGTCCTGCAGCACCGCCATCGCGGAGCCGACGGGGCGCGGGGAGGAGGACCACGTGGCAGCCACCACCGCGAGCACAGCGCGCCCGCCGGCGGCGCGGGCGGCGAGCACGGCGTCGAGGATGTCGAGCACCTGGACATCCTGGGGGCGCCGTGCGCCAGGCTGGGGCCCGTGGAGCTGACTGCTGGCGCGACGCGCCTGGTCGTGGACGAGTCCTTCGGGGCCCGGGTCGCCTCGCTGCTGGTGCCGGGGGCGGTGCGCACCCGGGAGGGCCGGGAGCCGGAGGAGCTGCAGCTGGTGGGCCGCTACAGCGAGACCCCGCACGGCTGGGGGGCGTTCCCGATGGTCCCGTGGGCCGGGCGGGTGCGCGACGCACGGCTCACCTGGCGCGGACGCACCGTGGAGCTTCCGCCGAACAAGGCGCCGCACGCGATCCACGGCACGGTGGCCCACCGCCCGTGGGAGGTCGTGGAGGCCGAGGAGCACCGCGCGGTGCTGCGCTGCGACCTCGGGGAGCACTGGCCGTGGCCGGGGCACGCCGAGATCCGCTACGACCTCACCCCGACCTCCCTGGACCTGCGCCTGGAGTGCTGGAACGACGGCGGCGCCGACGACGGGCCGATGCCCGCGTGGATCGGGATGCACCCGTGGCACCCGCGGTGGGTCGGCGGCGCGGAGGCCGTGCTGGACGTCCCCCTGGCGGACCCCGCCACAGCGGTGATGGTCAAGGACGACGAGGGCATCAGCGACGGCCGCCGCGGCCCGCTGCCGCACGGCGCACCGAACCACCACCGGATCGACGAGGCCGTGACCGGGGTCGCGTGGCCGGCCACCATCACCTGGCCCGGGGTGGTCCGCCTGGAGGTCACCTCCGACGCCGAGTACGGCGTGGTGTTCACCGAGCGCGAGGAGGCCGTCTGCGTCGAGCCGCAGACCGGTCCCCCCGACGCCGCAGCCCTCGGGCTCGCGCACGCGGTGCAGCCCGGCGAGGCGCACGCCATGCGCATGACCTGGCGCTGGACGACCGCGCTGTGAGCGGGGAGCGGCGGCCCGCAGGAGGCACGGCCCCGGCAGACCTACTGTGAGGGGGTGAGCGTCGCCCTCGGCATCCCTCGGCTGCGCAGCGCGCCCGCCGGTGGCGGGAGCACCGCACTGGAGCCGCTGCTCGCCCCCCTGCCCGCTGACCGCCCCCCGGTCACCGCGTCGCCGGGCCTGCTCGACCGGCACGGGCGTACCGCGACCGACCTGCGCGTCAGCCTGACCGACCGGTGCAACCTGCGCTGCACGTACTGCATGCCGCCCGAGGGCCTCGACTGGGCTCCCGCGTCCACGCTGCTCGACGACGACGAGGTCGTGCGCCTCATCACCGTCGCCGTGGAGCGCCTCGGCGTCACCGAGGTGCGCTTCACCGGCGGCGAGCCGCTGCTGCGCCGCGGCCTGGAGCGGATCGTCGCGGCGACCTCTGCGCTCACGACCGCCGACGGGCGCTCGCCGGAGACGTCGCTGACGACCAACGCGCTCGGCCTGGAGCGCCGCGCTGCGGGGCTCGCCGCGGCGGGGCTGACCCGCGTGAACGCCTCCCTCGACACCGTGCGGCCCGAGCGCTTCGCGGCGATCACCCACCGCGACCGGCTCGGCGACGTGCTGGCCGGCCTGCGGGCCGCCGCCGACGCCGGCCTCGGACCGGTGAAGGTCAACGCGGTGCTGCTGCGCGGCACCAACGACGACGAGGCGCCCGACCTGCTGTCGTGGGCGCTGGCGGAGGGCTACCAGCTGCGCTTCATCGAGCAGATGCCGCTCGACCCGCACGGCGCCTGGGACCGCTCCCTCATGGTCGACGCCGCCGAGGTGCTCGCCTCCCTGGCCACCCGGTACCACCTGGAGCCCGAGCCGGCCTCGGTCCGCGGGTCCTCACCGGCCGAGCTGTGGCACGTCCGCCGCGGCGAGGGCGGGGAGCCGCTCGGCACCGTGGGCGTCATCGCCTCGGTGACCCGCCCGTTCTGCGCGGACTGCGACCGCACCCGGCTGACCGCCGACGGGCAGGTGCGCGAGTGCCTGTTCGGCTCACGCGAGCACGACCTGCGCGCCCTGCTGCGCGTCGGCGCCACCGACGAGCAGCTGGCTGACGCCTGGCGCGGCGCCATGTGGGGCAAGGTCGCCGGGCACGGCAGCGACGACCCCTCGGCCGTCGGCGTCGGGCAGCGGCCGACGCGCCCGATGAGCGCGATCGGCGGCTGAGGTGCAGCTGCAGGTGCGCTACTTCGCGGGCGCGGCGGCCGCGGCCGGCACCGACGAGGAGCCGGTGGAGCTGCCCGACGGCGCGACCGCCGAGCAGCTCGTGGGGGCCCTGGCGCAGCGCCACCCGCGGCTGGGCGCGGTGCTGGAGGTGGCGACCCTGCTCGTCGAGGAGGTGGCCGTCCGCGACCGCACCACCGTCCTGCCTGCCCCGGTGGGTGGGCCGCTGCAGGTCGACGTCCTGCCGCCCTTCGCCGGCGGCTGAGCCGCTCTCAGGGCCACGACGTGGCCGACTCGCCGGTCGGCCGCCGCACCGGCGCGCGGGCCACCCCCGTCACCGCCGCGGCAGCAGGGGGCGAGGCCCCGGGCGCCACGGCGAGGGCTCCTCTGGCGGAAGGCAGGCGCCCAGCGCGCAGGAGACGAAGGGTGCGGGCCACCGCCGGACGCGGTTGCCTCATGCGGCGCCGTAGGGCCTCCGCGGGCGCTCACCAGGTCCGTCCGGACGCGGCAGGGCGGGGCCGAGCGGGGCGCAGAGCGGGCCGCTGCGCTGCACCCGGGTCTGCGCGAGGGCGCGGAAGCGGGCCACAGCGTCATCGACCAGCACGGGCGCCCCGGTGAGCGCCACGCTGACCGTGGTGTCCGTGGCGGCGAGCACCGTGCCCGCGAACGCCTCCACGGTGCGCTCGAAGGCCTGCAGGTCCAGGTCGTCGTGGGTCTGCAGGGTCACCACCGCGAGCTCGCGGCTGACGGTCCGCCCGCTCCGCGCCCAGGTCGGCGCTTCCGGCAGGGCGACCAGCGCCGCGCTCCGCCCCCCGCGCCGCCGCCCCTGCTCTGCCACCACCCGGCAACCCGCGTGGAGGAGCAGCCCGGCGCCGGTCAAGAGCACCGCCCCCAGGCACTCCGACAGCCCGCCGCCCAACGCCCCGCTCGCGGTCATGGGCTGGTCGTCGGCGTCCTCGGCGTCGTCGCCGTTCTCGCGAAGGGTCAGCTGCAGCCCCCCAGAGGCGTCGCGCCCACCGGCCACCTCGTGGGTGCCCTCATCGGCCGTGTGGAAGGCAGCTGGGTCGACCGGTCCCGCCTCGGCCACCCAGCGGGCCGGCGTGCCAGGGTCCACGCTCTCCGTGAGCACCACCAGCGGTGCCCTTCCCGCGGTGAGCGGCACGACGGCAGTGGCTCCCAGCACCGCGCCCCCCAGGGCCAGCAGCACTCCCAGCGATGCGAGGGGCCTCGCCACGGCCCAGCGCGACGCGCCGCGCACCTCGCCCCGCGCGGGGTGCGCGGGGGCCGCCGAGCGGCTCCGCCCGGTGCGCGCTGGTGCGGGCACGTCAGCTGGCGGCCGACGCGACACCGTCAGGCAGCCGCAGGCGCAGACCGACCCCGGCGGTGCCCGGTCGCACCGGCCGAGGCCGCCTGGAAGCTCCTGCTGCTCACCCCTCCAGGGTCGGCGCCCGGGACCGGTGGGTCATCGTCGAAAACGATGAACCGGGGCCGCCCGGTGAGGGCTCAGGCCGCTTCGCGCGCCCACCCGGCGCGCCGGGCCGCCGCTGCGGCGGCCAGCTGGGAGCGCACGCCCAGCTTGGTGAGCACCGCGCGGATCTGGCTGCGGACCGTGGCCTCGGAGACGCAGGCGCTGTGGGCGATGTCCGCGGCAGCCACCCCGTCGACGAGGGCGTCCAGCACGGCCTGCTCGCGCGGGGTGAGGGCGCGGAACGGCGCGAGGCGCTGGACCTCCTCGCGCTCGGCGCGGTCGGCGGCCAGCAGCAGCGCTGCGCGCTCGCGGGCCCGCAGGACGTCCTCACCGGCCGCCACCGCCTCCACCGCGGCCACCACCTCGGACAGGGGCCGCGTCTTGGAGACCACGGCCCAGGCGCCCGAGCGCAGGCAGCGGCCCCAGCGGGCGGGGTCCTCCTCGGCGGTGAGCACCAGCACGGGCGCCGCGGGTGCCAGCTCGGCGACCAGCCGGTCGCCGCCCTCCGGGTCGGCTTCGCCCAGGTGGAGGTCGACGACGACGACGGACGGCGGGCGGGCGGCGAGCTGCGCCACCAGCGCGGCGCGCAGCTGCGCCGTCGAGGGCGGCGGGTGGACCTCCGGGGCCTGACCCGCTGCGGCCAGCGAGGCCGCGAGGGCCTGGGCGAGCAGCTGGTGGTCGTCGACCAGCACGACGCGCGGACCGGTCACCGTGCGGTCACCTCCTCGAGGTCGGGGGTCGGGGCGGGCGCGGGAACGGCGGCGCAGGAGGGGACGGGGCGGCGGGCGGAGGGCAGGCGCAGCTCGAAGCGGGCGCCGCGGTCGGCCTCGGCCAGCCGCAGCGAGCCGCCGTCGGCCTCGACCAGGGCGCGGGCCGAGGCCAGGCCCAGCCCCTGCCCGGGTGCGGACGGCGACAGGCGCGTGCCGGCGGTGAAGACGGCCTCGCGGTGCGCGGCGCTGACGCCGGGTCCGTCGTCGTGGACGACCAGCAGCGCCGGGCCGCCGTCGTGCGCTGCGGCCGCGCTCACGGCGACCGCGGCGCCCGGGGCGTGGCGCAGGGCGTTGTCGAGCAGGTTGGCGACGGCACGCCGCAGCGCGTCGGGGTGCCCCACGGCCAGGACAGCAGGGCCCGGCGGAGGCCCCGACACGTCGAGGCCCCGGGCTCGCCACGTGGTGACCAGCGGCGCCACCACGTCACGCAGGTCGACGACCTCCGGCCACCCTCCCGCAGGGCCCAGGTCCGCGGTGCCGCCGGCTGGCTCGCCGAGCAGCCGCTCGAGGCGGCTGAGCTCCTCGCTGACCGCGGTGGCCAGGGCGCTGTGCTCGGTGGGGCTCATCGCCGACGGCTGCTCCCCCGTCAGGACGGCGCTGGCTGCCCGCACGGCCGACAGCGCGCTGCGGGCGTCGTGCCGGCGCACCCTGTCCTCCTCGGCGTCGGTCGCCCACCGGCCCAGCCCGTGCGCGGCTCGCACGGCGCGCAGGGCGCGGACCCGCTGACCCTGCAGCGAGGCGCGCCAGCGCTCGACGGCGAGCGACAGCGCCGCGCCGCCGGCAGCGCCCAGGGGCGCGGGCCAGAGCAGCGGCCAGGGGAGGTGCGCGAGCGCGCCGGGCGGGTGGGCCTGGGGCAGCCATCCGGCCCCCGCCAGCAGGGCCGCGCCTCCGCCCGCCGCCAGGACCAGGCCGCTGCTGCTCAGCGCGGCCGCGCCGGGGCGCAGCCGGGTGTCGACGTCCGGGGCGGTCAGGGCCCGGTGGGCGTGCGGTGCCGCCGCCAGGACGCCAGCCGCCAGGGTGAGGGCGACGACGGGCGCGGCGGCTCCGGGCGCTGCCTGGGCGGCCGCCCAGGCGACGAGCGGCCCGCTGCCGCCGGCGACGGCCAGGGTCAGCGCTGCGTGCGCCTGCCGGACCCGTCCGCCGACTCGCCAGGCGCACAGGAGCAGCACCGTCGCGAGCACCAGCGGTGCGGCTCCGACCACCGCGGCCAGCGCCGCCGGCGCGTCGGCCCTCGTGGCCGCCTCCAGGACGACCGCGGCGCAGGAGCCGGCGCCAGCACCGACGAGCGCAGCCCGCGCAGAGCCCCTGGGCGGCCGTGGGACGGACCGGCGGTCGGGTCCGCGGTACTCCTGGTCCACGTCCCATCCCCCTCACGTCACACCCGTCACACCCGTCACACAGGACGGTAGGGCGGGAGGGGTCTCCCGTCCGGGAGGCGCGCCGGACGGGGAGCGGGGGGTCAGGGGCAGGCGACCCACTCGTCGGTGCCGTCGGCGAGGAACTGGTGCTTCCACACCGGCAGGCGCTCCTTCACCTCGTCGACGACCGCCGCCGCCGCGGTGAACGCCTCGCCGCGGTGCGCCGCCGAGACGGCCACGGCCAGCGCGACCTCGCCCACGGCCAGCGGCCCGGTCCGGTGCGAGACGGCCACGGCGTCCACCGGGTGGGCCGCCACCACGCCCGCGACGACCTCGGCGAGGATCCGGCCGGCCGTGGGGTGCGCGACGTACTCCAGGCGGTCGACGGCCGCACCGTGGTCGTGGTCGCGCACCACGCCCGCGAAGGTCACCACCGCGCCCGCGGCGCGGCTGCCCACCAGGGCGGCGTGGGCGCCGGTGTCGAGCGGGTCAGCGGTCACGGCGGCCAGCACCACCCGGCGGGCGGGCTCGTCGAGGCGGCCGGGCGCGTCGCTGGGTGCTGTCACGTGGCCAGCGTAGGTCGGGAGTCGACGTCCTCCCCGTCGTCGAGGTCGGCGCACTCCACCAGGTGCGCGCCCGCCGCGCGCAGGTACGGGCCGGCGCCGCGGTCGCCGCGGGCTGAGGCCGCCGCCGCCGACCAGTGCGCGCGGCCCAGCAGCACGGGGTGGCCCGGCCGCCCGCCGTAGGCGGCACGGGCCAGCGCGGACGTCGACGGGTCGCGCCCGGCCACCCGGCGCACCACTTCCGGGCGCAGCCCCGGGGTGTCGACCAGCGCGACCAGCGCCGCCGCCGGCGCGGGCTCCTGGGCCGCGAGCGCGGCCAGCCCCGCCTGCAGCGACGCGCTCATCCCCGCCCGCCAGCCCTGCGCGACGACGACGTCGGCGCCGCCGGGCACCAGCGCGCGCGCCTGCTCGGCCTGGGCGCCGAGCACCACGAGCACCCGGCCGCAGCCGCCGTCGCGCAGCGCGCGCACGCGGGCGGCCAGCCAGGGCGTGCCGTCGTCGTCGCGCGCCAGGGCCTTCGGGCCGCCGAAGCGGGTGCCCGCGCCGGCGGCGAGCAGCAGGCCGGCGAGGCCCGCGGGCCCGGGCTGTCCGGCCGGCGCCGTCCCGGCGCGCTTCTCGCGCTGGGTGACGCGCAGCCCGGAGGCGATGAGGCGCCGCGCGAGCTCGCGCCCGCCGACCGGCTGGGCGCCGGCGGCGACGAGCGCGGGCAGCATCGCGTCGGGGACGTCGTAGTGGTCGGCGTCGAAGCTCCGCGCGGGCACGCCCGCAGCGCGGGCGAAGGCGTGCAGCTCGGCCAGGGAGGTGTCGCTGACCAGGTGCGCCCACAGGCGGCCGTGCGCCGGCCAGCGCGCGTCGTCGACGAGCACAGCCACCGCGCGACCCTACGTCCCGGCGGCGGCCCGTCGGCTCAGGCGGGCAGCTCGCGCAGGACCACCGAGAACGAGCGCTCCGCCGGGTGGAGCACGTGCTGCGGCAGCACGGCGGGTCCGCACGAGGCGGTGCCGGTGCCGTGCAGCGCGGCGTCGAGGGTGAGCACGAGGTCGGGCCCGGGCACGAGCTCGGCGTCGTGGCGGGCGGCGGCCAGCTGCTCGGTGGTCCACCGCCGGGCGGTGAAGCCCGTCGTCGGCTCCCCCTCCACGCGCAGCCCGGGGGTCCGCGGACCGGGGCCGCCGGTGAGCTCCAGCCAGCGGACGTCGGCGCGGTGCCCGTTCTCCTGCGGCATGACGTAGGGGGTCTGCAGCTGGGCGACGGTGGCGGTGAAGCGCCCGACCTGCGCGGCCAGCCCGGTGTCGGGGTAGGCCTCGCCCGGCCCGCGGCCGAACCAGGTGACCCGGTCCAGCGCCCGCGGCAGGTGCAGGCGCACCCCGAGGCGCGGCCACGGCAGGGCCTGCTCCCCCTGCGGCTGCACGTGCACGTCCAGGCGCAACGCGGCGCCCCCGGTGACGCCGGGCGCGAGGGCGGTCCACCGGAACGTGGCCAGGACGCCGTGGTCGTGCACGGGCGGCGCCACGCGGGTGGTCACCACGAGCGAGCCGCCCTCGACGTGCACGCCGCGCACCTGGTGCGTCAGCTGGTGCAGCCCGGCCCTGCGCCAGGCGTCGGCGATCCTGCCGTTCTCGCCCTCGTCGTTGTCGGTGGGCGCGCGCCACAGGTCCAGGCGGAGCCCGTGCACCGGCAGGGCGCCCAGGCGGTGCAGCGCGCCGGTGCGCGCGTCGAGCACCGCCCCACCGAGGACGACGTCGGCCCCGCGCCGCACGGGCTCCGCGGCCGCGGCCGTCGTGGAGGCCGTGGACGACGGCGGGAGGGGGTCCAGCGCCACCTGCCCGCGGCCCAGCACGTGCCCGGCGGCGGCCCACGGCTCGTCCTTGCGGGACACCGCGGTCACCGTGACCCACCGCTCCGCGGCCCCGCCGCGGGCGGGCAGCAGCGCCTCCGCCGGCAGCGCCGCGTCGGCGCTGGCCCAGGGCGCGAGGTCCGGGGTGACCAGCTCACCGCTGGCGACCTCCTCGCCGTCGTCCTCCCTCACCCAGCGCAGGGAGACGCCGGACAGGTCCCGCACGTCGTAGCGGTTGGTGACCGTCACCGCCGGCGCGCCGGCCGGGGCGCCGGCGGCCGGCACGACCTTCACCGGCGCGTAGGCGACGGCCACGTCGAGCAGGCCCGGCGACGGGGTGCGGTCGGGGAAGAGGAGGCCGTCGGCCACGAAGTTGCCGTCGTGCACGGCCTCGCCGAAGTCGCCGCCGTAGGCCCAGCGCTCGTGGCCCTCAGCGACCTGGCGCAGGCCGTGGTCGATCCACTCCCACACGAAGCCGCCCATGCAGCGGTCGGAGGACTCGAAGAGGTCCTGGTACTCGGCCACCCCGCCCGGGCCCAGGCCCATCGCGTGCACGTACTCGCACTGCACGAACGGCATCCGGCGGCGGCGCGCGTCCGCGGCGGCGTCGCGCGGGCCGGCCGTGAGCCCGCCGCCGGCCAGCGCGTCGTCGCTGCCCAGGTCCGCCTCCGCGCCGCGGGCGATGAGGGCGACCTCGTCCTGGTGGGCGTACATGCGGCTGTAGACGTCGACGTCGGGGACGCCCCAGTCGTGCTCGTAGTGCAGGGGCAGGCCGGTGCCGACCTCGCGAGCGGCGCGGGCCATGGCCGTGAGGTTGCGCCCCGCGCCGCTCTCGTTGCCGAGCGACCACAGGACGACGCTGGCGTGGTTCTTGTCGCGGTGCACGGTGCGGACCATCCGGTCGACCATGGGCGCCTCCCACGCCGGGTCGTCGGACGGGTTGCGCCGCCACCCGCTGACGAGGAAGCCGTGCGTCTCGAGGTCGCACTCGTCGACCACGTAGAGGCCGTGCTCGTCGCACAGGTCCAGGAAGCGCGGGTGCGGCGGGTAGTGGCTGGTGCGGACGGCGTTGACGCCGTGCTGCTTCATGAGGAGCACGTCGGCGAGGTCCTCGGCTCCGGTGGTGGAGCGGCCGCGGTCGGCGGAGACCTCGTGCCGGTTGACGCCGCGCAGGAGGGTGCGCGCGCCGTTGACGGTGAAGACGTCCCAGTCGCCCGTGGACGACGGGACGACCGCGACGGTCCTGAAGCCGAGGCGCAGGCGCACGCGCTCGGTGGCGGTGGCCACCTCGGCGTCGTACAGCCGCGGTGACTCCGCGCTCCAGGGGTCGACGGGGACGACGGCCTCCTGCCCGGGCGCCAGGTCGAGCCCGAGCTCGGGCACGAGCACGCGCGCGTCGCCCGTGGTGGTCACGTCCACGCGCAGCGAGCCGGTGCCGGTGGTGCGGTCGTACCCGGCGTGCACGTGCACGTCCTCCACGCCGCCGGCCGGGCGCCCCAGCAGGTGCACGTCGCGGAAGATCCCCGACAGCCACCACATGTCCTGGTCCTCCAGGTAGGAGCCCGAGGACCACTGGTGCACGCGCACGGCCAGCACCAGCTCCTCGCCGGCCGGCGGCAGCTGGTCGGTCACGTCGAACTCCGAGGGCAGGCGCGAGCCCACCGAGCGGCCCACCTCGGTGCCGCCGACCCAGACGCGGAAGGCGGAGTCCACGCCTTCGAAGCGCAGCACCGCGCGGCCGCCGGCCGCCACGACGGCGGCGAGGTCGTCGGGGACGGCGACGGTCAGGCGGTGGTCGCCGGTGGGGTTCTCGTCCGGCACGAACGGCGGGTCGAGCGGGAAGGGGTACTGCACGTTGGTGTAGGCCGGCCGCCCGTAGCGCCCGTCGGTGTTCTGCGGCGCCAGCTGCCAGTGGCCCGGCACGGCGAGCGCGTCCCAGGAGGAGTCGTCGAAGCCCGGTCGGCAGAAGGACTCCTCGACGTCGGCGCGCGGGCTCCACCGGAAGCGCCAGTCGCCGGACAGGTCCAGGTCGGGCGCGTCCGAGCGCAGGGCGGCGCGCGCCGGCAGCACCCCCCGGGCGGGGTCGTGCTGCTCGAACCAGTGGGGCCGCGACGCTGCGGGCACCTCGTTGTTAACGCTCACGGGACCACTGTGCCCGACCGAGCACGCACACGGGAAGGCCCGGTCGCAGCCCAGGTCTCGATCTGGTGACACTCCGCGGAACCTCTTGACGATCAACCTGTTATCGCTAACATCCTCGGAACCGAGCGACGCCGCTCGGCTGACGCAACGCCGCGCCTCACACCCCAGGAGCCGAGACATGGTCCCCAGCACCCCTCCCCGCGGGCTCAGCCGCCGCGCCCTCCTCACCCTGCTCGGCTCCGCCGCCGTGAGCGCGCCGCTGCTGTCCGCCTGCGGCGGCAACGACGGCGGCACGGGCGGCTCGGGCAGCGGCGGCGGGGGCCTGTCGCAGTGGTTCCACCAGTACGGCGAGGACGGCGTCGAGGAGGCCGTGAAGGAGTGGGCTGCCGCCTACACCGCCACGCCCATCACCGTGGAGTGGGTCCTGGGCGACTACGCCCCCAAGCTGCAGTCGCGGCTGACCGCGGGCAGCGGCGTGGACCTCTTCGAGAACAACGCCATCGACGTCGCCTCGGCGCGTGCGGGCCAGTACGCCGACCTGACCGACATCATGGAGCCCGTCAAGGGGCAGTTCAGCGAGACCTCGCTCAAGGTCGTCACCATCGACGGCAAGATCTACGGCATCCCGATGATCAGCGACCCGCAGCTGCTCTTCTACCGCCCGAGCATGCTGGCCGAGGCCGGCATCGCCGAGCCGACGACGTTCGAGGAGCTCATCGACGCCGGCATCGAGCTGACCGGCGGCGGCCGCAAGGGCCTGTGGGTCGGCAACGACGGCGGCGCCGGCGTCTGGAAGGGCGCTGTCGCCAAGGCCAGCGGCGGGGGCCTGCTCGTCGACGACGACACCAGGGTCGGCTTCAACACCCCCGAGGTCGCCGCCGCGCTGACCAAGGCCAAGGAGGCCTACGACCAGCAGGCGGTGCTGCTGGGCTCGCCCACCGACTGGTGGGACCCGACCTCCTTCAACGCCGGCCTGGCCGCCATCACCTGGCAGGGCATGTGGGCGGTCCCCGCGATGGTCGAGGCCCTCGGCGACGACCTGGCCGCCATGCCGATCCCCGGGGTCGGCGCCTCGGGCACCCCGATGGTCGGCGTGTCGGGGTGGAACATGCAGGTGGCGGCGAAGGCCTCCGACGTCGAGGCCGCCAAGGCCGCCGCCAAGGCGCAGTGGATCGACGACACCGACTTCCAGACGTCCTTCTCGGTCGACTTCGGGTTCCACATCCCCCCGCAGACCTCCGTGGCCTCGGCCACCACCCAGCTGCAGGACGGCGTGGCCAAGCAGTGCGTCGACGCCGCGACCCAGTACGGCTACGCCGTCGGCCCGTTCTGGACCCCCGCCATGGAGACCGCCTACAACGACGCCGCCGTCAAGATCATCTCCTCGGGCGCCGACGCGGCGAGCACGCTGGCCGCCGCCGCCCAGACCGCCCAGCAGACCCTCGACACGCTGGTCCAGTGAGCACCACCACCCCCCGCCGGGCGCAGGACGCGCCCGGCGGGGGCGCCCCCGGGCGCCGGGCGGCGGCCCGGCAGGACCGCCCGCCGCGCGAGCGCCGCGCCGGCACCGCGCTGCCCGGCACCCGGCGGGCCTTCTGGATCCTCGTCACCCCGTTCTTCGCGGGGCTGGCGGTCTTCTCGGTGCTGCCGATCCTGTGGAGCGCCTACCTGAGCTTCACCCAGGCCCGCGGCAGCCTGACACCGGTCCGCTTCGTCGGCCTCGCCAACTACGAGCGCTTCCTGACCGACCAGGCCTTCCTGCAGAGCCTGGGGACCTTCGCCGTCTTCGCCGCCTTCATCGTCCCGGTGACGATGTTCGCCTCCCTGGGCCTCGCGCTGCTCCTGCACGAGCTGCCCGCCGCGCAGGCGCTGCTGCGCTCGGTGTTCTTCCTGCCCCTGGCCTGCTCCTACGTGGTCGCCTCGCTCATCTGGAAGCTGGGCCTGTTCAGCGGCCTGCCCTCCGGGGTGGCCAACACCGCCCTGTCCCTGGTGGGGCTCGACCCCATCAGCACGTGGCTGGCGCAGTCGCCGCAGTGGTGGATCGTCCTGGTGACGGTCCGGCTGTGGCTGCAGATCGGCTTCTACATGCTCCTCTTCCTCGCCGGCCTGCAGCGCATCCCCAGGACCATGTACGAGGCGGCCGCCATCGACGGCCTGTCCGCCGGCCCGCGGCGCTTCGTCGCGCTGACCTGGCCGCAGCTGCGCCCGACCGTGGCCGCGGTGCTGCTCCTCCTGCTCGTCGCCGCCTTCCAGGCCTTCGACGAGTTCATCAACCTGCTCCCGCTCAACCCCGACACCAGGCCGCCGCTGGTCTACCTCTACCGGGTGGCCCTGGGCGGCGACCGCGACTTCGGCCTCGGCTCGGCGGGCTCCCTCATCCTCACGGCGATCATGGTGGTGGTGGCGCTGGGCCAGAACTACTTCTTCGGCTTCGCGGCCGCGGAGGACCGCACGAGCCGCCGCGCCCGCAGGGCCGCGCGCGCCGGGGCCCCCCGGTGACCGGGGTCCGCGGTCCGGGCGCCGGGCTGCTCCTGGGCGTGCGCTACGCGGTGCTGGCCGTCCTGGCGCTGCTGTTCGTCCTGCCCTTCTACATCATGGTCAAGACGGCGGTGTCGGCCCCGGCGGACATCGCCTCGCCGACCTTCGTGCTGTGGCCCTCCACGCCCGACTGGAGCGCCTTCGGGCGCGTGCTCGAGGACCCGTCCTTCACCACGGCGCTCCTCACGAGCAGCCTCATGGCCGTGACGATGACCGTCGGGCAGATCGTGGTGGCGGCGATGGCGGGCTACGCGCTGGCGCGCATCCCGCACCGGCTCTCCCAGCCGCTGTTCGCGCTCACCGTGCTCATGCTGCTCATCCCCGCGGCCACGACCTTCCTGCCCAACTTCATCATCGTGGCGAAGCTGGGCTGGGTGGACTCCCTGCAGGGCCTCGTGGTGCCTACGCTGTTCAGCGCGTTCAACGTCTTCCTCTTCCGCCAGTTCTTCCTGGCCTTCCCCAAGGAGCTGGAGGAGGCGGGCAAGCTGGACGGCCTCGGACACCTGGGGGTCTTCGTGCGGATCGTCGTTCCCAACTCCCTCGCCTTCGCCTCGGCGCTGACCGTGCTCGGCTTCGTCGGCGCGTGGAACGCCTTCCTGTGGCCGCTCGTCGTGGCCGGCAGCGGCAGCGGCGCGCTCACGGTGCAGGTGTACCTGTCGCAGTTCCTCACCGCGCAGACCTTCGACTACACGGGCCTGTTCGCGGCGGCGCTGCTCTCGCTGGTCCCCGTGCTGCTCGTCTTCGTGGTGCTCCAGCGCTGGCTGGTCCGCGGCGTCGCCGAGACCGGTCTCGGCGGGGCCTGAGTGTCACCGCGGCCGCGGGGGGCGCGGCGCAGCGAGCGCCCCTCCCTGGCCGACGTCGCCGCCGCGGCCGGCGTCTCCGCGCAGACCGTCTCCCGCGTGGTCAACGGCCACGAGGGGGTGGTCCCGGAGACCCGGGCGCGCGTGCTGGAGTCGCTCAAGGCGATCGGCTACCAGCCGAACACCGCGGCCCGGGCCCTGGCCACGGGGCGCTACGGGGCCATCGGGGTGCTGGTGTTCTCCGTCTCGCGCCTGGGTGACGTCCGATCCCTGTCGGGCATCACCCAGGCCGCGGGCCGCGCCGGCCGCGCCATCCAGCTGCTGAGCCTGGAGGAGGCGACCGCGGCCAGGGTGGACAGCGGCATCGCGGCGCTGTCGGCCTCCGAGGTCGACGGGCTGGTGCTGGTCGAGGCGGACCTGCTGGAGCGCTTCGAGGTGGCGGTCCGCCCCGGCCTGCCGCTGGTCACCACCGACGCCGTGCCCGGGCCGTTCCCCAGCGTCGACACCGACCAGGCCGCCGGCGCGCGCGCGGCGGTGTCCCACCTGCTCGAGCTGGGCCACCGCACCGTGCACCACGTGGCGGGGCCACCCACGAGCCGCGCTGCCCAGGTGCGGGCCCGCACGTGGGAGGAGGTGCTGCGCGAGGCGGGGCGCCCGGTGCCACCTCCGGTGGTCGGTGACTGGACCTCCGCGTCCGGCCACCGCGCCGGGCACCTGCTGGCCAGCCTGCCCCCGGGTGAGGTCACGGCCGTGTTCAGCGCCAACGACCAGATGGCCCTGGGGCTGCTGCGGGCGCTGCACGAGCGCGGGCGGCGGGTGCCGCACGACGTCTCCGTGGTCGGCTTCGACGACGTCGCGGAGGCCGGCGACTACTGGCCTCCGCTGACCACCGTGCACCAGGACTTCGAGACGGTCGGGGAGCACTGCGTGCGCATCCTCCTGGAGGAGATCGCGCACCCCGGCCGGCACCGCAGCGGCACCACGGTCGTGCCCGTCCACCTGGAGCTGCGCGCGTCCACCGCTCCCCCACCCGCCTGACCGGCGCCGGCAGGGACGACGGAGGGCGGCACCCCGGCCGGGGTGCCGCCCTCCTGGAGCGTCAGGCGCGGATCAGAAGTCCATCCCGCCCATGCCGCCGTCGCCACCGGCCGGGGCCGCAGCGGCCTTCTCCGGCTTGTCGGCGATGACGGCCTCGGTGGTGAGGAACAGGGCCGCGATCGAGGCCGCGTTCTGCAGCGCCGAACGGGTCACCTTGGCCGGGTCGATGATGCCGGTGCCGACCATGTCGACGTACTCGCCGGTCGCGGCGTTGAGGCCCTGGCCGACGGGGAGGTTGCGCACCTTCTCCGCCACGACGCCGCCCTCGAGGCCGGCGTTGACGGCGATCTGCTTCAGCGGGGCCTCGATGGCGACCTTGACGATGTTCGCGCCGGTCGCCTCGTCAGCCGAGAGCTGCAGGTCGGTGAAGGCCTTGGAGCCGGCCTGGATGAGGGCCACGCCACCGCCGGCGACGATGCCCTCCTCGACGGCCGCCTTCGCGTTGCGCACGGCGTCCTCGATGCGGTGCTTGCGCTCCTTGAGCTCGACCTCGGTGGCCGCGCCCGCCTTGATGACGGCCACGCCGCCGGCGAGCTTGGCGAGGCGCTCCTGGAGCTTCTCGCGGTCGTAGTCGGAGTCGGAGCGCTCGATCTCGGTGCGGATCTGGTTGACCCGGCCGGCGATCTGGTCGGCGTCACCGGCGCCCTCGACGATGGTGGTCTCGTCCTTGGTGATGACCACCTTGCGGGCGCGGCCCAGCAGGTCCAGGCCCGCGGTGTCGAGCTTGAGGCCGACCTCCTCGGAGATGACCTGGCCGCCGGACAGGATCGCGATGTCCTGCAGCATCGCCTTGCGGCGGTCGCCGAATCCGGGCGCCTTGACGGCGGCCGAGCGGAAGATGCCGCGGATCTTGTTGACGACGAGCGTGGCCAGGGCCTCGCCCTCGACGTCCTCAGCGATGATCACCAGCGGCTTGCCCGACTGGGTGACCTTCTCCAGCAGGGGCAGCAGGTCCTTGATCGAGGAGATCTTGGAGTTGGCGATGAGGATGTAGGGGTCCTCCAGGACCGCCTCCATGCGCTCGCCGTCGGTGACGAAGTAGGGCGAGATGTAGCCCTTGTCGAAGCGCATGCCCTCGGTGAGCTCGAGCTCCAGGCCGAAGGTGTTGCTCTCCTCGACCGTGATGACGCCCTCCTTGCCGACCTTGTCCATCGCCTCGGCGATGAGGTCGCCGATGGCGGTGTCGGCGGCGGAGATGGACGCGGTGGCCGCGATCTGCTCGCGGGTCTCCACGTCGACGGCGTTGGCCAGCAGCTGCGAGGAGACGGCCTCGACGGCCTTCTCGATGCCGCGCTTGAGGGCCATCGGGTTGGCGCCGGCGGCGACGTTGCGCAGCCCCTCGCGGACCATCGCCTGGGCCAGGACGGTCGCGGTGGTGGTGCCGTCACCGGCGACGTCGTCGGTCTTCTTGGCGACCTCCTTGACGAGCTCGGCCCCGATCTTCTCGTACGGGTCCTCGAGCTCGATCTCCTTGGCGATCGAGACGCCGTCGTTGGTGATCGTGGGGGCGCCCCACTTCTTCTCCAGCACGACGTTGCGGCCCTTGGGGCCCAGGGTGACCTTGACGGCGTCGGCGAGGGTGTTCATGCCCCGCTCGAGACCGCGCCGGGCCTCCTCGTTGAAGGAAATGGTCTTCGCCATGAGCGGTGCTCCTCCGGAACGGGTGGCGGATCAGGTGGTGCTGCCGACCGGCCGGGCGCCCGCGACGGACGCCGCCGGCGCACCGGGCCTGCACCCGGGGCCTGCGGCTCGCCCAGCACGGCCGGGGAGCGCTGGGCTCCCAGGTCGTGTGCTGGCACTCGGGGTCTCCGAGTGCCAGGCACCAGATTGGCACTCTGGCCCGCCGAGTGCAAACACGCTCACCGTCCCGGGTGCGCTCCGGACACGACGACGGCGCCGCCCTCCGAGGGGGACGACGCCGTCAGGGGCGCGGGTCAGGCGCCGGCGAGGCGGACCGCCTCGGCCTGCGGGCCCTTCTGGCCGGTGCCGACCTCGAACTCGACGGCCTGTCCCTCCTCGAGGGAGCGGTAGCCGTCCATCTGGATGGCCGACCAGTGGACGAAGACGTCAGGGCCACCGTCGACGGTGATGAACCCGTACCCCTTCTCAGCGTTGAACCACTTCACGGTCCCGAGTGCCATGGTGCGTGCTCCTGCAGCGGTGCGGTGGTCGGGACCGGGCAGTGCGCCCGACCCCGGGTCTGGAGTCCGTGGGCCAGCTGGCCCCCGTGCGGCCCCCCTGGCGTGCGTGCTGGAGGAGTCCTGTCGCCCGTGAACTGATCGACCGAGCCGCAGGGTAGCGGCCCGGGACCCTCCCCGGCGAGGTCCCGGAGCAGGTCAGCGCCGCGCCGGCCCCTCCGCGGCCCCCTCGGCCGGTCCGCGCGGCGGGGCTGGGAGCCGCGGGTCGCCGCGCGACCTGCGGCTCGCCGGTCCGGGCGGTCCGCCACGGCCCTCGCCCCCGGTCCGGGGGCGCTGTCCCACCCGTGGTGGACGCGGCGCCGGTCCCTCAGCGCAGGACGACGGTGAGCGAGCCCGGCTGGGCCTGCGGGTCGAGCACCGCCGTGGCACCCACCTGCTCGGCCAGGGCCTCCGCGGCGGCCTGCAGCTGCGCCGTCGGGTGGAGGACGGTGGTGGCGCTGCGGGCCGCGCGCTGGGCGGAGGTGGCGTTGCCGGTGCTGGCGACCTGCCAGCCCGCCTCCTCCAGCTCGGCCGCCTCCTTCGCCGCCAGGCCCGAGGTGCCGGTGCCGTTGAGGACGACGACGGGCGCGCTGCGGTCCACGGGCTGCTCGCTGGGCGCCGGGGCGCTGGGGTCCGCGGCGCCGGGGGCGTCCTGGGCGGCCGGCTGCGCGTCCTGGGCGCCGTCCTGGGCCGCGGGCGCGGGCCCGGCGGCGGAGGAGGCCGAGGCGGGGCTCCCGACGGTGCTCCACGCGACGTAGCCCGCTCCCCCGGCGGCGGCCACGACCAGCGCGACGACCACCGGGGCCAGGACGCCCCCGGGCCGCTTCGGCGCGGCCCGGTGAGCGCCGCGCCGGCCGTCGCGCGGCGGGGTGACGGCGTCGAAGTCGTCACGCGGGTACGGCGAGCTCACCCGTCGACGGTACGGGCTGGGCCGCGCCCGCGAGGCCCGAACCGCTCACCCCGGTGCGCCGTCCTCGACGTCGAGGTCGCGCCCGGCGGTGCGCTCGGCGCGCAGCCGCCGCAGGCGGCCCACGAGCACCGGGTCGGCGGCCAGGGCCTCGGGGTCGTCCAGGAGCGCGTTGAGGCGCTGGTAGTAGCGGGTCGCCGACATGTCCAGCTCGTCGCGCACCGCCTGCTCCTTCTCGCCGCGGCGGCGGAAGGAGCGCCGCTCCAGGGCGAGCACCGCCAGGTCCCGCTGCGACAGCGCCACCGGCCCACCCTGGCAGAGGCCGGGCCGGCAGGGCAGCGTGGGAGCGTGCCGCCTCCCACGCCACCGCCGACCCCGCCGCCGTCCCCGCTGGCCGCCCTCCACCCGAGCTGGGCGCGCGCCCTCGCCCCGGTGGAGGAGGACCTGGCCCGCCTGGACGCCGACCTGACCGCCCGCCGCGCGGGCGGGGAGCAGGTCCTCCCCGCTCCCGAGCACGTGCTGCGCGCCTTCGAGCAGCCGCTCGAGGAGGTCCGGGTGCTGCTGCTGGGCCAGGACCCCTACCCGCGGCCCGGCCACGCGGTGGGCCTCGCCTTCTCCGTGGCCCCGCACGTCCGCCCGCTGCCGCCGACCCTGCGCAACCTGCTCAAGGAGCTCACCGCCGACACCGGCGCACCCGCGCCCTCCACCGGTGACCTCTCGCCGTGGTCGGAGCGCGGCGTGCTGCTGCTCAACAGGGTCCTCACGGTGCGCGCCGGGGAGTCCGGCTCCCATCGCCGCCTCGGCTGGGAGCGGGTCACCGACGCCGCCGTGCGCGCCCTCGCCGCGCGGGGCGGTCCCCTGGTGTCGGTGCTGTGGGGTCGCGACGCGCAGACCGCGGCCCCGCTGCTGGCCGGCACCGCCGTCCTGACCGGGGTGCACCCCAGCCCGCTGTCGGCCTCGCGCGGCTTCCACGGCTCCCGGCCGTTCAGCGCGGTCGACGCGGCCCTGCGGGCGCAGGGGGCCCCGCCCGTGGGGTGGGCGCTGCCCTGAGACCGCCGCGTCCGGGCGGACCCGACGCACCCGGTTGCCCGGGGCGACCACTGCGGGGCCCGGAGGGCTAGCGTGCTCGGGTGGCCGCTGCACCGCTGCGCACCTACAGGCGCTACGTCGCCGTCGGGGACTCCTTCACCGAGGGCATCGACGACCCCGACCCGGCCGGCACCGGGCGCCACCGCGGCTGGGCCGACCGCCTCGCCGAGCTGCTGGACGACGACGCCCGCGCCGCCGGCGGCCGCCTGGAGTACGCCAACCTCGCCGTCCGCGGCCGCCGCCTGCCCGAGGTCGTGGCGCAGCAGCTGCCGCGGGCCCTGGAGCTGGCGCCGGACCTGCTGAGCATCAGCGCCGGCGGCAACGACATCCTGCGGCCCTCCGTCGACGTCGACGCCCTCGCGGCGCAGCTCGACGAGGCCGTGGGCGCCGCGCGGACGGCGGGCGCGCAGGTGCTGCTGGCGGCCGGCTTCGACCCGGCGGGCCTGCCGGTGGTCCGGTGGACCCGCGGCAGGGTGGCCACCTTCAACCTCCACGTGTGGGCCATCGCCCAGCGCTGGGACGCCCTCGTGCTGGACCTGTGGTCGATGCGCGCCCTGTACGACCTGCGCCTGTGGGCGCCCGACCGCATCCACCTGGCCCCCGCGGGCCACGAGCGGGTGGCGCTGCTGGCCGCGGCCACGGTGCGCGGGCTCCACGGCGGGGAGCTGGGAGCCGCCGAGCGGGAGTGGGCCGTGCCGCTGCCGCCGCAGGCCTCCCCGGGCCGGCTGGTGCGGGCCGGCAGGGACGCCGCCTGGGCCCGCACGCACCTGGCGCCGTGGGTCCGCCGGCGCCTGGAGGGGCGCTCCAGCGGCGACGGGGTGAGCGCCAAGCGGCCCGACCCGCTCCCGCTGGTGCGCTGAGCGGCAGCGGCAGCGCCCGTCGGGCGCGACACGGCGCCGCGTCTGGTGCCGAAAGCCGGTCCGCCGGGCCCCCTGCGTGCCACCATCGCCTGCATGAGGACGGACCGGCCGCAGCGGCTCGCGGGCCCCGCCGGGGGGACGACGGCGGTGGTGCCGGAGGTCCCGGAGGGCAGCTACCTGAGCTCCACCTCCCCCGCGGGCATCCCCCACGCCGCCCTCAGCGGGCCGGTGGACACCTCCGCCCTCGACGACGCCCCCTCGCGGCCCCGCTCCGAGCGGCGCCGCTGGGCCCGCCCCACCCAGGACGCCCTCGACGCCCCGGTGCCCTCCCAGCCGCAGCACCCCACCGCCGAGCAGCGCCCCCGCGCCGGCGGCCGCTCGCTCGCCTCCCCCGTGGTGCTCCCGCCGTCGGCCCCCTCGTCCGCCCCCGCGGGGGCCCCGGCCCCTCGCCAGCAGCGCCCCGCCGCCCGCCCCGAGGCACCCGAGCGCGCCATCCACCTGCTGGGCCTGGCGCAGGACCACGCCGAGCGCGTGCGCGCCGCCGCCGAGGCCGACGCGGCCGCGCTGCGCCGCACCACGGCGGCCGACGTGGCCCGCGCCCGCCAGGAGAGCGAGCGCGAGGCCGCGGCCCTGGTGGCGCGCGCCCGCGAGGAGGCGGCCGCGGTGCGCGCCGAGGCCGAGCGCCGCACCCGCGACCTGCCCCAGCGCGCCCAGCGCGAGGCCGAGCAGCTCACCGACGCCGCCCGGCGCGACGCCGACGCCGTCCGCGCGGCCGCCGAGGCCCACGCCGCCCGGGTGCGCCGCGGCGCGGACGCCGAGTCCCGCCGCGCGGTGGAGGACGCCGAGCGCCGCGCCGCGGAGCTGGGCGAGGAGTCCGCCCGCCTGCGCCGCGAGGCCTCCGACCTGTCCGCCGCGGTGACGGCGCTGCGCGCCCAGCACCGCGACGCCGCCGCCGACGTGGCGGCGCTGCGGGAGCGGTCGGCGGCCGCGATGGCCGAGGCCCACGCCGAGGCCCAGCAGATCGTCGAGGACGCCGCCGAGCAGGCCGCCCTCGTGGTCCAGGCCGCCTCGGCCGCCGCCGACGAGCTGGTCGCGCAGGCCAGCGCCGAGGCCGCCGCCGCCGAGGAGGCGGCCCGCACCGCCCACCAGCGCGCCACCGAGGACGGCGACCGCCTCCTGGCGGGCATGCGCGCGGAGGCCGACCAGCTGCTCGCCGCTGCGCGCGAGGCCGCCGCCCGGGAGCGGGCCGAGGCGCTCGCCGAGGCCGACACGGTCCGCGAGACCGGGCACATCGAGGCCCAGCGGGCCACGGCCGAGGCCTACGCCCAGGCCGAGCGGGTCCTGGCCGCCGCGGCCTCCGACGCGTCCGCCGCGCGCCGCGCGGCCGCCGAGGAGCTGTCCCTGGCGCGCGAGGAGGCCTCCCGGGCCCGCGAGCTGGCCGCCGAGGAGGCACGCCGGGTGCGCGCCGAGGCGCGCGCGCAGGCGGAGAAGGAGCTGGCCGCCGCTGCCGAGCAGACCGCCTGGACCACGAGCACCGTCGACGCCCTCCTCACCGCGGCCGAGGAGGAGGCGCGCACCGCCCGCAGCCGCGGCCACGCCGAGGCCGCCGCTGCGGTGCGCCGCGCCCGCGTGCGCCTGCAGGACGTGGTCAGCGCCGCCAGCCAGCGGGTCCGGGCCCGCCTCGGCGGGCTCGAGGAGGAGGCCGAGCAGCTGCGCCGCAGCGCCGCCGAGGAGCTGGAGTCCGCCCGGGCCGAGGCCGTGCGCGTGCTGCGCTCCGCCCGCTCCGAGGCCGACCAGGTGCTCGCTGCGGCGGGTGCGGCCGAGTCCGCCGCCCGGGACCGCTCCCAGCGGCGCGCCGAGGAGGCCGAGCACGGCGCCCGCGCCCTGAGGGCCCGCGTGGCCGAGGAGGTCGCCCGCGCCCAGCGCGAGGGGCAGGACGTGCGCCGCGAGGCCCGCGCCGAGGCCGTCCGCCTGGTGCTGGAGGCCCGCAGCACCGCCGACCGGGAGCGCGCCGACGCGGAGGCGCGGCGCGACCGGCTCGCCGCGGAGGTGGCCGAGCTCACGCGGATGCGCGAGGCGGCGGCTGCCGAGCTCGGCCAGCTGTCGGGCATCATCGAGGCGCTCGCCGCGCGCGGACGCGGTGGCTCCCCGGCGCTGCCGGGGTCGGCCGCGGACCCGTCGGCGAGCGGTCGCCGCGCGTCCCTGCCACGGTAGGGGCCGCCCGTCCCCGGCGGGGCCCGCGCGGCCGCCAGCGGCCGGGGCTGGGTCCACGAGCTCCCCCGGAGGCACCATGGCTGACACCGGCGCGTTCCGCACCGTCCTGCGCGGGTACGACCCCGCGCAGGTCGAGCAGCACGTCCACGACCTGGAGGTCGCCCTCCAGGAGGCCCGCGGGGCCGCGGCCGAGCTGTCCGAGAGGGTGCAGGCCCTCGAGCACCGGCTGACCGAGCGCGCCGCCGAGGACGCCGCCGAGCTGGTGCGCCCCGAGGCCCTCCAGCCCACCTACGCCGACCTGGGCGCCCGCGTGGCGCAGATCCTCGCGCTGTCGGAGGAGGAGGCCGGGGACGTCGTGGCCCGCGCCGAGGCCGAGGCGGGGGCGCTGCGCAGCGAGACGGAGGCGCACGCGCGCCTGGTCCGCCTGGAGGCGGACCGCTACGAGGCCGCGGTGCGCTCCGACGCCGACCTCGAGGCGCAGCGCGTGCTGGCCGACGCCCAGCTGCGCGCCGAGGAGCTGCTCGACGCCGCTGAGCGCGACGCGGCGGCCCGGCGCGAGGAGTCCGAGGCCGCCTGGGAGGACGCCCGCGCCCGCGCGGCGCAGGCCGCCGCCGACTTCGAGCTGGCGCTGGCCACGCGGCGCCACCGCACCGAGGTGGAGTCCTCCGAGCGCGCCCGCGCCCAGGCCGAGGAGCTGGAGCGGGCCGAGCGCCTGGTGGCGCAGGCGCGCGACCGCGCCGACGCCGTGGAGCGGGAGGTGGCGGCCCGCACCGAGGAGCTGCTGGCCTCCGCCCGCGAGGAGGCGGCCGCGCTGGTGGAGCAGGCGCGCGAGCACGCCGACCAGGTGCGGGCGCAGTCCCAGCGCGAGGTGGCGGCGGCCGCCGAGCGCCGCGACAGCATCAACGCCCAGCTGGCCAACGTCCGCCAGATGCTGGCCACCCTGTCCGGCGGCGCCGGCGCCCCCGCGGGATCGGTGCCGGTCACCGGGCTGGAGGACGGCGCCGCGGCGGGCGAGGTGGACCACACCGCCGTGCTCGACCTGCGCGAGGACGAGCCGCAGGCGGCGCCCCGCCGCTGAGCCGCTGGGCTCAGGCCGCCGCGAGGCGGTGGTAGGCCCTGGCGTGGTGGACCAGCGGCGTGCCACCGGCGACCGCGGTGACCTCGGGCCGCACGAGCAGCAGCAGGCTGTCGCCGGCCTCGACCACCGCGTGGACGGGGCCGGCGAGGCGGGCGACCACCCCGCGCAGCTCGGGCAGCCCGGACTCGTCGAAGCCCCACGAGCCGTCCTCGGGGAAGCGGCCGGCGGCCGGCGCGGCGAACCGGCGCGCCAGCTGCTCCTGGTCTGCGGCGAGCAGGTGCACGGCGGCGCGCCGCTCGGCCAGCAGCGCCTCCAGGCTGGAGGAGGTCCGCGAGACGTTGAAGGACAGCAGCGGCGGCGCCACCGACACCGACGCCACGGAGATCGCCGTGAAGCCCACGGGGCGCTCGCCGGCGCGGGTGGTCACGACCCACGCGCTGGAGGCGACGGCGCGGAACGCGCCGGCCAGGTCGACCACGGGTGCAGCGGGAGCGTCGGTGCAGGTCACGGCGGATCTCCTCCATCGGTCCTGGCGGGAGCACCTGCCCTGCGCGGGGCTGGTTGCTGCGGCGTCGACGAGCCAGGTCTCTCGGCCGCTCTGGATGGGCGGGGTCGATGGTCCCCCGGGCCGCCCACCGGTGTCAACGCGGCGCCGGCGCGGGGAGGGCGCGCGGGCGGTCTAGCGTGGCGCCGTGCAGCGCGTGGTCATCGGCGTCGCCGCCCTGGTCCTCACCGGTGCGGTCGGGGGCCTGGCCGGCCTCCTGCTGGCGCCGCGCCGGCGGCGCCCCGCACCCTCCACAGCGGTGCTGCTGGGGGTGGTGCTGGCCTTCGCCGGCGGCTTCGCCGGCTACCTCGCCGGGCCGAAGGGCGCCGGCGGCGCCTTCCTGACCGGGCCGGCCTGGGTGGGCGCCGCGGCGGGAGCGCTGCTGGCCCTGGCCCTGCTGCTCCTGCCGCTGCGGCGCCCGCGCGCCTGACGTGCCGGCCCTCGCCCTGCGCCCGCTGCTGCCGGGCCTGCTGGCGGCGACCGCGGCCACCGCCCTGGCCCTGGCCGTCTCCGCGCTGGTCCCCGGCCTCGGCCCGACCACGGTGGCCGTGGTCCTGGGCCTGCTCGTGGCCAACGCCGGTCTGCAACGCGCTGCCCTGGTCCCCGGAACGGCCTTCGCCAGCCGCCGGCTGCTGCGCACCGCCGTCGTCCTCCTGGGCCTGCAGCTGCCGCTGGGTGCGGTGCTGGCGCTCGGCTGGCAGGGCCTCGCCGTCGTCGTCGCCACCGTCGCGCTGACCTTCGGCGGCACGCTCGCGCTGGGCAGGGCGCTGGGACTGCCCCCGGGGCGGGGCCTGCTGGTCGCGACCGGCTTCGCCGTCTGCGGCGCCTCGGCCATCGCCGCCGTGGAGCCGCTGGCCAGGGCTCGCAAGGAGGACGTCACCACCGCCGTCGCGCTGGTCACCCTGTGCGGCAGCCTGGCGATCCTCGTGCTGCCCCCGCTGGCCGGTCCCCTGGGCCTGGACCCGGTGGCCTTCGGCGCCTGGGTGGGCGCCAGCGTCCACGACGTCGGCCAGGTGGTGGCCACGGCCAGCCGGGTCGACGGCGCGCTGCAGACCGCCGTCGTCGTCAAGCTGGCGCGGGTGGCCCTGCTGGCGCCGCTGGTGGCCGGGGTGGGCCTCGCGGCCCGCCGCGCCGCCCGCCGCGCCCGCACCGGCTCCCGGGCCGGGGAGGGCGGGGAGGGCGTCAGCGCCCGCGTGCCGCTGCTGCCGCTGTTCGTGGTGGGGTTCCTGCTGGCGGTCGCCGTGCGCAGCACCGGCCTGCTGCCCGCGCAGGTGCTGGCGGCGGCGCAGACCGTGCAGACCGTGCTGCTGGTCGCGGCGCTGTACGCCCTGGGCACCGGCATCCGGCTGCGCGCGCTCGCGGCGACCGGGGGGCGCTCGCTGGTGCTCGGCCTGGCCTCCTGGCTGCTCGTGGCCGCGGTGGCCTGGGCGGGGGTGCGCCTGCTGGGGCTGTGAGGCGCCTGACGGCCGGCCGCGGCCCGTGGTTCGATCGGCGGGTGGTGACGGGGCACGCCGACGGGCCCGTGCCCGCGGTGCCCCCGGGCTGGTGGCAGCGGGCGCTGGCCAGCATCCCCGACCCCGTCGCGGTCCTGGGGCCGGGCTGGGAGGTGCTCTGGGTGAGCCCGGCCGCCGCCTCGGCCAGCGGGCTGCGGCCCCAGGAGGTCCTGGGCAGGGTCCTGTGGGACGCGGTGCCGGGCACCTCGACCAGCGAGGAGCCGCTGCGGCGCGCGGCGCGCACGGGGACCACCACCACGTGGGAGGCGCGGATCGGCGGCCCGCGCTGGTACGAGCTGCAGGCGGTCCCGCTGGACGGCCTGCTGCTCGTGGTCGCGCGCAGCACCGACGAGCGGCGCTCGGCGGCGGCGGTGGTGGCGGGCCTGCTGGAGCGCACCCGCCTGGTCCTGGAGGTCTCCACCGCGCTCGGGGCGGCCCGCACGCTGGAGGAGGTGGCCACCGCCGTGGTCGCGGTGGCCACCGAGAAGCTGGGCGCCGACTACGGCGGCCTGTCGGTCCTGGACCGGGCCGCCCGCCGCGTGCGGACCGCCTCGCGCGCCCAGGTCGACCCCGACGTCGAAGCGGCCTGGGCCGACCTCCCGCTGGACCACCCCGGCCCGGCGCCGCACGTCTGCCGCACCGGGCAGGAGCTGGTCTTCCACGAGCTCGCGGACGTGCGGGCGCAGTTCCCGGCCGTCGCCGCGCGCATCCAGCGCTCCGGGCTGCGCTCGGGGGTGGTGGTCCCCCTGGTGGCCGAGGACGCGGTGGTGGGGGCGCTGACCATCGGCTGGCGCGAGGACGGCAGGGTGTCCCCGGGCGTGCTGGACGTCGTACGGGCCTCCGCGGCCGCGACCGGCCAGGCCGTGCGCCGGGCGCTGCTGCTGGCCGACCGGGCCAGCGCCGCCGAGGTCCTGCAGCGCGCCCTGCTGGCGCCGCTGCCGCGGGGGCTCGACGTGGAGCTGGCGGCCCGCTACCTGCCGGCGGGCCGGCGCGACCACGTCGGCGGCGACTGGCACGACGCCGTCCCCCTCGACGGCGGCCGCCTGGCGCTCGTGGTGGGCGACGTCGCGGGCCACGACGTCGAGGCGGCGGCCGTGATGGGCCGCGCCAGCGGCGCCGTGCGCTCCTTCCTCCTCGCGGTCGACGGCCTGCCCTCGCGGGCGCTGACCGCCGCGGACGACGCCTTCCACCGGCTGGAGGTGGGCGCGCCCGCCACGGTGGTGGCCGGGGTGCTCGGGCCCCCCGGCCGCGGCGGGACGCGCAGCTGGCGCTGGGCCAACGCCGGGCACCCCCCGCCGCTGCTGTGCCCGCCCGGCGGGGACGTGCGGGTGCTCGGGCGGCGCCCGGAGCTGCTGCTCGGGGTCGACAGGAGCACCCACCGCACCGACCACGTGGTCGCCGTGCCGCCGGGCTCGGTGCTGCTGCTGCACACCGACGGCCTGGTCGAGCGGCGCGACAGGGACCTCGACGAGGGCACCGCCGCGCTGGCCGGCCTGCTGGGGCCGCTGGTCGCCGAGCACGCCGGCGCCCCCCTGCAGGTGCTCCTGGACGCCGTGCTCGCGGCGGCCCTGCCGGGCGAGGCCGCCGACGACGTCGTGGTCCTGGCCGCCCGGACCCCCTGACCGCCGGTGCCCGTCCGGGAGGCCCGCGGGGGCCCGTTCGCGGCGGGCGACGGCGCCGTGCACGATGACGGGGCACCGCCGGGCGAGCCCGGTCACGCGCCGCGCCCGACCGGGCCGGCCCTCGAGCAGGAGGCCGCATGTCCCTCAGCGACGACGACATCACCACGACCACCGGTGCGGGCGGGGCGGGCGGGGACGCCGACGCCGGCGACTCCGACAGCACCCAGGTCGACCCGGCCGGCTCCGACCCCGCGGGCGTGGACCCCGCCGGCGGCTCCGGCGGCGACGCCGACGCCGGCGACTCCGACTCCACCCAGGTCGACCCGGCCGGCTCCGACCCCGCGGGCGTGGACCCCGCCGGCGGCTCCGGCGGCGACGCCGACGCCGGCGACTCCGACAGCACCCAGGTCGACCCGGCCGGCTCCGACCCGGCCGGCGCGGACCCGGCGAACAGCTGACGTGACGGCTGAGCTCGAGCGCGAGCTGACGGCCCCGGTCCCCTCGGGGACCGGGGCCGGTCCGTCGCCGCTGGCGCGCTGCTTCGACACCACCCCCGAGCGCTTCGCCGCCGAGCGCTGGAACCGCACCCCGCTGCTGCTGCGCGCGGCCGACCGCAGCTGGTCGGCGGTGCGCGGCTTCGACGACCTGCTCTCCCCCGCCGACGTCGACGAGCTGCTCGGCCCGCGCGGCCTGCGCACGCCCTTCTTCGCCATGGTCAAGGACGGCGTCAGCCTGCCGCGCTCCAGCTACACGCGGACCGCGAACGCCGGCAACCAGCGCCTGGGCGACCTGCCCGACCCGGACGGCATCGCGAGGAACCACGCCGAGGGCGCCACCATCGTGCTCAACGCGCTGCACCGCGTGTGGCCGCCGCTGGCCGTCTTCTGCCGGGACCTGGCCGCCGAGCTCGGCTGCCAGACCCAGACCAACGTCTACGTCACCCCGCCCGGCGCCCAGGGGTTCAAGCCCCACCACGACACCCACGACGTGCTCGTGCTGCAGGTGGACGGCCGCAAGCACTGGACCATCCACCCCCCGGCGGTCGAGCTGCCGCTGCGCACCCAGCCCAGCAAGGACCTCGGCCCCGACCCCGTGGGCGGGCGGGCGCCGATCATCGACGCCGTGCTGGAACCCGGTGACGCGCTGTACCTGCCGCGCGGCTACCTCCACTCGGCGCAGACCACGGACGAGCGCTCGATCCACCTCACCGTCGGCCTGCTGGCGACGACGTGGCAGGACGTCCTGACCGACCTCCTGGCCGGGGCCGGCACGGGCGACGGCGAGGAGTCCCTGGTGCTGCGCCGCGCGCTGCCGCTGCCGGTGGAGGCCGAGGGCCCGACGGGCGTCGAGCCCGACGTCGCCGCCTTCCGCCGCGCCGCGCTGGCCTGGCTGGAGCAGCTGGACGACGCCGCCGTCGAGCGGGTCGTGGCCGCGCGGCGGCGCCAGGCGGTGCCGCTGGAGCCGGTCGGGCCCCTCGCGCAGGACCGCGCGGCCCGCACGCTGGGCCCGCGGGGAGGGGTGCGGCCGCGGATCGGGCTGAGCACCCGCGTGCGGACCGCCGGTGAGCGCGTGGAGCTGCTCGTCGGGCAGCGCACGGTGAGCTTCCCCGGCTGGGTCGAGCCGGCGCTGCGCGCGGCCCTGGCCGGGCCGACCTCGCCCTCGTCGCTGGCGGCCGGCGGGGCCGGGATCGACGTCGACGACGCGCAGGTGCTCCTGCGCCGGCTCCTGCGCGAGCGGGTGCTGGTCCCGGCGGGCGCCGCGCCGGAGGGGCTGCGCTGAGCTCCCAGCAGCAGGGCGAGCAGCCGGGTGGGGTCCTCGCGGCGTCGTACGCGCCGGAGGGCCTCACCCCGGCCGACCGGCGCTACTCGTGCGCGGCGCAGTCGCAGCTGCGCGGCGAGCCGGTGCTGGGGTCGGCCAGCCCCACCCGCGGGTACCTGCTGGTGGAGGAGCCCGGGCCGTGGGGACCCGGCGGCGTGCCGACCTCGCGGCTGGGGGAGGAGACCACCGCGGCCCTCAAGGGCGTGGCCGCCTCGATCGGGGCGAAGCTGCTGCTGGTCAGGCGCCCCGGGGCCAGCGTGCTGCGCACACCCGGCGCCAGGGGGGACGAGCGGGTGCTGATGAGGGTGTCGGTGCGCCGCGGCCGCGAGCGCGTCATCACGCGCACCTGCGCCGCCGACGACGTCGTGGCGGCCGCGGGTGCCGGCCGGGGCTGGGCGGACCTGGACACCACCGACGGCGGGCCGCTGCTCGTGTGCACGCACGGGCGCAAGGACTGGTGCTGCGCCCGCCGCGGCAGGCCGCTGGCGGCCGCCCTGGCCGAGCTGGCGCCGACGCGGGTGTGGGAGTGCTCCCACCTCGGCGGTGACAGGTTCGCCGCGAACCTGCTGTCGCTGCCGACGGGGTGGACCTACGGGCGCGTCGACGTCTCGGACGCGCCCGCCGTGGTCGCCGGCACGGCGGCGGGCCGGGTGGTGCCGCAGCTGCTGCGCGGCAGGTCGTGCGACGCCATGGTCGTGCAGGCCGCCGACGTGCTGGTGCGCCAGGAGCAGGGGCGCCAGGACGCGGCGGACCTGGTGCCCGTCTCGGCCACCCGCGAGGGCGAGGACGCCGGCGCGCCGTGGCGGGTGGTCTTCAGCGCCGCCGAGGGCGGTCAGCTGGCCGTGCGGGTGCGCCAGCGCCACGTGGACAGCCCCCAGCGCCTCACGTGCGGCGCCGCCGAGGAGCAGCACGCCCGCACCTGGGAGCTGCTGGGCGCCTCCCCCGCCTGAGCAGGCCCGCCTGAGCAGACCCAGGGACCAGCGGACGCGACGAGGGCCGCCCCCGCCGAGCGGGGACGGCCCTGGGTCGCCTGCGCAGCCCGTCAGCTGGGCACGTAGTCGAAGGTCTCGGGGTCCGGGCCGGTGCGGCCGTCCTCGCCCTTGTCCAGCGCGGTGATGGCCGCGACGTCGGAGTCGGCCAGCTCGAAGTCGAAGATCTCGAAGTTGGCCTGCATGCGCTCGGTGGTCACCGACTTGGGGAAGACGATGTCGCCCCGCTCGACGTGCCAGCGCAGGGTCACCTGGGCGGTGCTCTTGCCGACGCGCTCGGCGATCTCGGAGATCGTCGGGTCGTCCAAGACCTTGCCCTGCGCGATGGGCGACCAGGCCTCGGTCGCGATCTGGTGCTCAGCGCCGTACGCGCGGGTCTCGTCGTTGGTGAAGTAGGGGTGCACCTCGATCTGGTTCACCGCCGGGGTGATCTCCGTCTCGCGGGCCAGGCGGCGCAGCTGGTGCGGGGTGAAGTTGGAGACGCCGATGGAGCGGGCGCGCCCGTCGCGGTAGAACTCCTCCAGCACGCGCCAGGTGGCGGGGAAGTCGCCGTCGTAGAGGGTCGGCAGCGGCCAGTGGATGAGGAAGAGGTCGACCTGCTCCATCCCCAGCTCGGCGAGCGTCTGGTCGAAGGCGCGCCGCGCGTCGTCGGGGCGGTGGAAGCCGTTGTTGAGCTTGCTGGTGATGAAGAACTCGTCGCGGTCGAGGCCGGAGGCGCGCACCGCCTCGCCCACGCCCTTCTCGTTGCCGTACATCTCGGCGGTGTCGATGTGGCGGTAGCCGATCTCGATCGCCCGCCCGGTCACCTCCGCGGTGTCCTCCGGCGGCACCTGGAACACCCCGAACCCGAGCTGGGGGATGGTGCGCCCGTCGTTGAGGGTGATCGTCGGGACGGCTCCGGTCTTCTGCGTCGTGTCGCTCACGACCCACTCCCTACCCCTGGCGGGCCTGGTCCACACCTGCCGGGCGGGAGGTCCGTGCCACCGCCCCGGCGAGCCTGACGACGTCGAGCGCGTCGGCCCCGTCACCGACGGGCTGCAGCACCACCGAGGTGGCGCCGGCCTGGCCGTAGGCGCCCACCAGCGCAGCGACCTCCTCCGGCGTGCCCACCAGCGGCGCGGCGGGGCGGTGCACCCCCCAGGCGTCGGCCTCGGCGTCGATGCGCTCGCGCGCGCCCTCGCCCACCGCCGACGGGACGAAGACCACCACCTGGAAGGAGGCGTCCCCGGCGCGGCCGGTGTGCCCGACGGACTCGGCCACCTGCTCGGGCGAGGGTCCGGCGTCGAGGATGACACCGTCCGAGCGCTCCCCCGCGAGCGCCAGCGTCTTCGGCCCGCGGGCGCCCACGAGCAGCGGCGGCACCACCTGCGGCGGGTGGTCGAGGCGGACGCCCTCGAGGTGGACGTAGCGCCCGTCGGCGTCGACGCGCTCCCCGCGCAGCAGGGGTGCCAGGGCGTCGAGGTGCTCGCGCAGCAGCGTCATCGGGGAGGCCTCGCGGGCTCCCACCTGCGCCATCCAGTCCAGGACGCCGTGGCCGACGCCGGGCAGGAAGCGGCCGGGGAAGGCCCTCGCGAGGGCCGCCACCTCCATGGCCGTCAGCGCGGGGTTGCGCAGCGGCACCGGCATGAGCCCCAGGCCGACGCGCACGGTGGAGGTCCAGGCCAGCGCCAGGGCCGAGGAGGTCAGCCCCCCGGCCCAGAAGCAGTCCTCCCACAGCCACAGCTCGTGCGCCCCGGCCTGCTCGGCGGTCGTGGCGTGCTCGCGCAGCGCCTCCGGCGGCTGCTGCGGACGCACCACCACCCCGACCGCGGGGGACGACGACGGCTGAGCGGCGCTGCTGGGCACGGCGCCAGAGTGCCAGGAGGCCCCGACCGCTGGTGCGGTCGGGGCCTCCTGCTGGTGCGAGCGGTCAGCTCAGATGGGCTGCACCGTGTCGGCCTGCGGGCCGCGCTGGCCCTGGCTGGCCTGGAACTCCACGCGCTGGCCCTCGGTCAGCTCGCGGTAGCCGCCCTGGTCGGCGATGGCCGAGTAGTGGACGAACACGTCCGGGCCGCCGTCGTCGGGCTCGAGGAAGCCGAAGCCCTTCTCGGCGTTGAACCACTTCACGGTCGCCTGGCCCTCGGCGATGACGGGGCCGCCGCCGCCGCGGGGGCGCTCGCCGCCACGGCCACCAGCGCGGGGCTCACGCGGAGCGCGCGGCGGGGCCGCCGGGGCCGGGCCGAGGGCCTGGACCCAGTCGGCCTGCGGGCCGCGCTGGCCCGGGCTGGCCTCGAACTCCACCGGCTGGCCCTCGGCCAGCTCGCGGTAGCCGCCGTTGTCGGCGATGGCGGAGAAGTGGACGAAGACGTCCGGACCGCCGTCGGAGGGCTCGATGAAGCCGAAGCCCTTCTCCGCGTTGAACCACTTCACGGTGCCCTCGCCGGCAGCACCGCCACCGCGCTGGGGGGCCGGGGCGGCCTGGCGGCCGTAGCCGCCACCGCGACCGCCGCCGAAGCCGCCGCTGTCACGGCCGCCGCCGCGGGGCGCCGCCGGAGCGGAGCCCACGGGGGTGACGTCCTCGGCCTGCGGCCCGCGCTGGCCACGGCCCTCGGAGTACTCGACCGGCTGCCCCTCGTCGAGCGAGCGGTACCCGCTGCTCGCGATGGCCGAGAAGTGCACGAACAGGTCAGGCCCGCCGTCGTCCGGCTCGATGAAGCCGAAACCCTTCTCCGCGTTGAACCACTTCACTACGCCCTGGGGCATCCCACAGTCTCCGTCATCTTCGCGTACGTATCCGGTGCGCCGGTCTCGACCTGGTGCACCACTGACCAGTGTGACAGCAAAACGGGCCGCTGCACACCACCGGGCGGGTCCGGCTCCACCGGGGCACCCCGGTGGAGCGCCAGGTCAGACGAACTCCACGCCCTGCGCGAGCGGGAGCTGGCCGGAGGCGTTGACGGTGTTGGTGGCGCGGCGCATGTACGCCTGCCAGGAGTCGGTGCCGGACTCGCGGCCGCCCCCGGTCTCCTTCTCCCCGCCGAAGGCGCCGCCGATCTCGGCGCCGGAGGTGCCGATGTTGACGTTGGCGATGCCGCAGTCGGAGCCGCCCGCACCCAGGAAGCGCTCGGCCTCCTCCAGGTCGCGGGTGAACACCGCGCTGGACAGGCCCTGGCGCACGCCGTTGTTGAGGGCCACGGCCTGGTCGAAGGTGTCGTAGGTCAGCACGTAGACGATCGGGGCGAAGGTCTCCTCCTGCACCACCGCGGTCTGCGCGGGCATGCGGACCACGGCCGGCTCGACGTAGTACGCCCCGGGCGCCTCCTCGGCCAGCACGCGCCTCCCGCCGGTCACGACCTCGCCGCCCTCCTCGACGGCCTGCTCCAGCGCCGCCTGCTGCGCCTCGAACGCCGCCTGGGAGACCAGCGGGCCGACGAGCACGCCGTCGGCAGTGGGGCTGCCGATGGGCAGGCCCTCGTAGGTGGCCGCGAGGCGCTCCACCAGCGCGTCGGCCACGGAGGTGTGCACGACGAGGCGGCGCAGCGTGGTGCAGCGCTGGCCGGCGGTGCCGGCGGCGGCGAAGACGATGCCGCGCAGCGCCAGGTCCAGGTCGGCCGAGGGCGCCACGACCGCGGCGTTGTTGCCGCCCAGCTCCAGCAGCACGCGCCCGAACCGGGCGGCCACGCGCGGGGCCACCTCGCGCCCCATGCGCACCGAGCCGGTGGCCGAGACCAGCGCCACGCGCTCGTCGTCGACCAGGGCCTGGCCGGCCACGCGGTCTGCGAGCACCACGCCGTGCAGCCCCTCGGGGGCGCCGACCTCGCGCACCGCCTTCGCGAGGAGGGCGTCGGTGCCCAGGGCGCACAGGTGCGCGGTCTCGGCGGGCTTCCACACCACCGTGTCCCCGCACACCAGCGCGAGCGCGGTGTTCCAGGCGTAGACGGCCACCGGGAAGTTGAAGGCGCTGATGACCCCGACCACGCCGAGCGGGTGCCAGGTCTCGGCGAGGCGGTGGCCGGGGCGCTCCGACGGCAGGGTCCTCCCGAACAGCTGCCGGCTCTGGCCGACGGCCAGGTCGCAGATGTCGATCATCTCCTGGACCTCGCCGAGGGCCTCGGAGCGGATCTTGCCGACCTCGGCCTGCACGAGCGTGGCCAGGTGCTCCTTGTGCTCGGTGAGCAGCTCGCCCCAGCGCTTCACCAGCTGCCCGCGCACGGGTGCGGGCACGTCGCGCCACGCGGGAAAGGCCGCGGCGGCCGTGGTGACGGCGGCGGCGACGTCGGCGGCCGTGTGCTCGGGGGTGCGGGCGAGCACCTCCCCGGTGATCGGCGAGCGGCACTCGTGGGCGCCCTGCAGCAGGGCGTGGTCCACGCCGAGCGCGTCGAGCGCGGTGGCGACGTCGGCGGCGAGGGCGCCGGCGGCGGGGATGGTGCCGGTCAGTGCGGTCATGTCAGGTCCTCTCCGACCGTGATCATGGGCGATCGACCACCGCGCGGTGGCCGATCGCCCATGATCACGGCGAGTCAGCGGGTGGGGGTCAGTGGGTGAGGCGGGTCTGCAGCTGGGCGGACAGGGCGTCCAGCGAGCGCTGCATCTGGTCGGTGGCCAGCGCGATCGGGTCGAGCACGGGCTGGCCGAGGATCGCCGACAGGCGCTCGGCGTCGTACTCGGCGCCGCCCGCGCCGTCGTCCTTGGTGCCGGCGCCGTCGAGGTTGGACTGGAAGATCCCCGCCGCGCTGCGCGGCAGGAAGTCCTCGTAGACCACCGGGTCGACGACGACGGCGCCGGACTCCACCAGCGCCCGCAGCGACAGGGAGCCGTCGGCCTGGCGGGCCGGCAGCGCGGCGGCGTCGACGAGGCGCACCTCGCCGCAGGCCAGGCCGGCGAGCACCATCTCGGCCTCGGTGCGCGGGAGGTGCTCGCGCCACACGTCGCGGGCCACCTCGACGCGGGTGCGCTGGTCGCCCGCGGCGCGGCGCGCGTCGACCTCGGCGACCAGCCGGTCGTACAGGTCCCGGCCGGCCGCGGTCAGCGCGGTCCCGCGCTGCTCGACCTCGCCGAAGCGCACCCTCAGCGCGCCCGTGGTGACGGAGCCGTCGGCCTCGCGGAAGGTGCGCTCCTCGGCCAGGGCGCGGAAGGAGGTCTGGCGCAGCAGCACGTCGGGGCCCTCCCACGCGGGCGGGCCCTGCACCTCGTCGATCATCGTGATGCCGCGCTCGGACATCCGCCGGTAGAGCTCGTCGATGTCGAGCACGCGCGGGGTGAGGTGGTTGATGTGCGTGGCGGGCACTCCGCCGATGTCGGCGGCGACGGCCGAGATGCGCTCCAGGTGGGTGTACCAGGCGCGGTCGACGGGCTCGGTGGACAGCCGGAAGGCGTCGGTGGCCCGTCGCAGCAGCTCGTCGGCCTCCGCGGGCGGCAGGCCGCCCTCGGCGGCGGAGCGGTCGGCCAGGGCCAGCAGCTCGGGGGAGAACAGGCGCCGGTCCTCGACGAAGCGCTCCAGCCGCAGCCGGGTGGGGGCGTCGAAGAACCGGGCGTCGTCCACGGCGAGCAGGGAGGTGAAGACCCGGAACGGGTTGGCCGCCAGCTCCGCGGGGTCGACGGGCCGGAACGCCGTGGAGACCACCGGCACCGAGGACGCCGAGGCGTCGCGCAGGTCGTAGAAGCCGACGGGGTGCATGCCGAAGGCGGCGAAGACGCGCCCCACCCGCTCCAGCTCGCGCTCGGAGCCCACGCGGATCGCCCCGTGGCGCTCCGCGGTGACCCGCTCCAGCGAGCCCAGGCGCTCGGCGTCGGCGCCCCGGGCCGCGGCGACGTCGGCGTTGACGGCGCGGCTGACCTCCACCAGCGTCGTGTAGGCCGGCACCTCGGCCCCGTACATCTCCGCCAGCGCCACCGCGAAGCGCGCGCGCAGCTGCGCGTGCGCCACCGCGGTCGTGCTCGCCGCCGTCGTCGTGGTCATCGCTCCCACCGCCGTCCTCCCCGCTGCTCCGTCCAGCCCATCAGATGATGTGCACCTCCTGCAGCAGGGGGGCCGCCGAGGTGGGCGCGAAGCGCTCCGGGGCGAACCCCGAGACGTCCAGGGCGGGCTCGCGCCCCAGGACCAGGTCGCGCACCACCTCCCCGACCGCGGGCGCCTGCAGGAAGCCGTGGCCGGAGAAGCCGGTGGCGACCACCAGGCCGCCCAGCTCGCGGGCGGCGCCGATGAGGGCGTTGTGGTCGGGGGTGTTCTCGTACAGGCCGGCCCACCCGTCCCGCAGGCGCAGGCCGACCAGCGAGGGCGCGACGACGGCGGCGGCCGCCTCGAAGGCCGGCACCCAGGAGTCGTCGTAGGAGCGCTCGAAGCCGGGGGCCTGCGCCGGGTCGGAGATGCCGAGCAGCAGCCCGTCCGGGGAGCCGTGCACGTAGAAGGTGGTGGACAGGTCGAGGGTGAACGGCAGCTCCCCGCGCAGCGTCGCCGGCCGGGGCGCCCCGGCGGGGACGTCGGCGAAGGCGACCTGCCGGCGCACGGGCTCCACGGGCAGGTCCACCCCGGCCATCCGCCCCAGCTCGGCGGACCAGGCGCCGGCGGCCACGACGAGGTGCTCGCAGCGCACCGTCCCCGCCGTCGTGACCACGCCGGTCACGTGCCGCTGGCCGCTGCCGGCCGTGCCCGGTGAGGTCTGCACGCCGCGGACCTGCACGCCCTCCAGCACGCGGGCGCCGCGGGCGCGGGCGGCGGCCGCCCACGCGGCGACGGCCCGGCGGGGCTGGGCGTAGCCGTCCAGCGGGGAGAACGAGGCGGCGAGCAGCGCGCCGGCGGCCAGGAGCGGGTTGAGCTCGGCGGCGCGCGCGGGGCTGACGACGTCGGCGACAGCGCCCATCGAGCGCTGCAGCCGGGTGCTGGCCTCCAGGGCCGCCGCCTCCGCCGGCGTGCGCGCGCAGAACAGGTAGCCGACGCGGCGCAGGCCGATGCCGCCCGGGGTGCTCTCGTGCAGCTGGGCGTACCTCTCCAGCCCGCGCAGGCCGAGGGCGATGTTGCCGGGGTCGGAGAAGGTGGCGCGCACCCCGCCGAAGGGCTTGGCCGAGGATCCCGACCCGAGCCGGTCGCGCTCCAGGAGGACGACGTCGGCCCCCGCGGCCGCCAGCTCCGCGGCCGCGGCGAGCCCGACCGCCCCGCCGCCGACGACGACGACCTGCGCCGAGCGGGGGAGGGTGTCCACCCGCTCACTGTGGACCCGGACAGTCATCAGGCACCATCGACGGTCTCTGCCGGTCGTCGTCAGGAGCGCTGATGGGTTGGACCCTCGAGCAGCTGCGCACGCTCGCCGCCCTCGCCGACGGCGGCACGATGGCGGCCGCCGCCGCCGAGCTCGGCTACACCCCCGGAGCGGTCTCGCAGCAGATGGCCGCCCTGGCGGTCGCCGCCGGCAGGCCGCTGCTGGTGCGCGCCGGTCGGCGCGTGGAGCTCACCGACGACGGCAGGCTGCTGCTGGCCGGGGCCCGCGAGGTGCTCGCCGCCGACGAGCGGGCGCGCTCGGCGCTGTCCGCGCCCCGAGCCGACCGCCGCGCCGCCGTCACCCTCGGCGTCTTCGGCTCGGCCGCCAGCGCGGGCTTCGGGCCCACCACGGCGCTGCTGCGGCAGCGCGCGCCGTGGGTGGACGTGCGGGCCGTGGAGGTCGACGTCGAGAGGGCGCTGGAGGCCGTCGTGCCCGGCGCGGGGCCGGCCCCGCTCGACCTGGCGCTGGGCCTGGAGCACCCGGACTCGCCGTCCCCGCCGGTGGCGGGGGTGGAGTCGGTGCCGCTGCTGGTCGAGCAGTACGCCGTGGTGGGCTCCGTCGGGTCGCTGCCGCGGGAGGAGGAGGCGCGGCGCGAGGCGCTGCAGCGCGCCGACTGGGTGCTGCCGCCGCTCGACACCGCCTTCGGCAGGGCGGCGCGCACCGCGTGCGCCAGGGCGGGGGTGTCGCCCGTGGTGCGCCACACCGTGACCGACACCGCCGTCTCCCTCGCGCTGGCGGAGTCCGGGGCGGGGCTGACCCTGGCGACGCCGCTGATGCTGGCGCTGCGCCCCACCCGCTGCGACACCGCGCCGCTGCCCGACCCCGCCGGCGGTGCGCAGCGCCGCGTGGTCGCCCTGGTGCGCGCGACGTCGGCGCAGCGCGAGGCCGTGCAGCTGGTGCTCACCGCCCTGCGGGACGCCTTCGCCCACCTCCCGTGATCATGGGCGATCGGCCACCTCGGGTGGTCGATCGCCCATGATCACCGAGAGGATGGGGGCGTGTCCCCTGACCCCGCCGGCGACCCGCACGACCTGCAGCGCTTCGTCGACGCGCAGGCCGGCGGCACCTACGAGGCCGCGCTCGCGGAGCTGCGGGGCGGGCGCAAGCGCGGGCACTGGATCTGGTTCGTGCTGCCGCAGCTGCGCGGTCTGGGCAGCAGCCCCACCAGCCGGCACTACGGGATCTCCGGGCTGGACGAGGCCCGCGCCTACCTGGCCCACCCGGTGCTGGGGCCCCGGCTGCGGCAGTGCTGCGAGGTGCTCACCGGCCTCGACGAGACCGACCCCGTGCGCGTGCTGGGGAGCGTCGACGCGGTGAAGCTGCGCTCCAGCGCCACGCTGTTCGCGGCCGCCGCTCCCGACGAGCCGGTGTTCACCGCGGTCCTGGAGCACTTCTTCGGCGACGAGCGCGACGCGGTGACGTCAGCGCGCCTGTGAGGAGGTGGCCGGCGCAGGGCTCCGCAGCTCGGCCAGGGAGCCGGCGCGCAGCGGCGGGGTGACCCACCGGGCGCGCAGGCTGGCCGAGGCCGCGTCCCCGGTGAGCACCAGGCGGTGCGGTGTCTGCAGGAAGCGCACCTCCACGGCCAGGGACTCCGCGCCGCCTGCGGCGCGCACCCACCCGCCGCTGACGGCCAGCGGCACCGCGCCTCCCCCGAGCCGGTCCGGCACCGGTGCGTCCACCAGCCGCCACCCGCCCGCCGCCACCGGCACCTCCAGGGACCAGCCGGCACCGACCTGCTCGCCCGTGGCCACGGCGGCGCCGCCGCGGGCGCCGTCGGGTGCGCCCGGACCGGCCTCCTGCACGAGCAGGCGCCACCCGCGCGCACCCCGCTCGACGCGCACCTCGCTGACGGCGGCGTCCCCGGGCCTGAGCACCGCCGAGGGCGTCAGCACCAGCCCGTCCCAGGTGGGTCCCTCGGACGGCTCGGGGCCGCCGGCGGCGGGAGGCAGCGCCAGCGCGGCCAGCCGCCGCGCGAGCGCCTCGTCGGCGTCGGCGCCGGCGCCGTCCGTCCCCAGGGCGGGCAGGAGGTGCTCCCACACGGCGTCGAGCACCGCCTGCATGTCGGGGGTGTCGCTGGTGATGGCGACCACGGCGTCGTGCTCGGGGAGCACGAGCAGGAACTGCCCGAAGGCGCCGTCCCCGCGGAAGCCGTGGCGCTGGCGCCACAGCTGGAAGCCGTAGCCCTGCCGCCAGTCGACCTCGGGCTCGTGGGGCGTGGGCAGGTGAGCCCGGGAGGCCTGCTCGACCCACCCGTCCGGCAGCAGCTGGCGCCCGCCCCAGCGGCCGCCCTGCAGGAGCAGCACCCCGAGGGCAGCGACGGCGTCGGTGGTGGCGTGCAGCCCGGTGAAGCCCAGGTCGCGTCCGGCGGGGTGCTGCTGCCACCCGAAGCGCTCGGTGCCGGTGACCCCGAGCGGCCCGAGCAGCCGGGCCCGCAGGTGCTCCAGCAGCGTGGAGCCCGTGGCGCGCTGCACGGCCGCGGCGACGGCGTACGTGCACGGCTGGTTGTAGGCGAAGACGGTGCCGGGCTCCCGCTCGGGCTCGATGCCGAGGAAGCCGCGCAGCGGCTCGGCGGGGTCGGCCGCCTGGGCGCGGTCCCACGTCTCGGCGAGGTGGCCGCTGGCCATCCCGAGCAGGTGGCGCAGGGTCCACGAGCGCGCCCGCTCCCCCGCGGCGGCGTCCGCGAGCTCGGGGAGCACGTCGAGGAGCCGGTCGTCCAGCGACAGCAGCCCCTCCCCCACGGCCAGGCCGAGGGCCGTGGCGGTGAAGCTCTTGCTGAGGGAGTACAGCAGGTGCGGCTGGTCGGGCGCGTACGGAGCCCACCAGCCGCGGGCGACGACGTGGCCGTGGCGCACCAGCACCAGGCTGTGGGAGTCGATGCGGGGGTGGGCCTCCAGGGCGTCCAGGAGGGCGCTGACGCCGCGGGCGTCCACGCCCTGCGCCGACGGCGGAGCCGCCGGGAGCGAGGAGCCGGGAGCGGGGCTGGACGGCGGGGCGCTCACGCCCCGGACGGTAGCCCGAGGCGCGCTGACCGGCGCGGCGTGTCTGCCCTCGCGCCAGCAGTCACAGGCGTACCTTCAACACCAGCAACACCAGGAGCACCACCGGGAGGCAGCGCCCTCCGCCGACCCGCGCGACCCAGCACCGCCGTCACCGCCGACCCCTCAGAGAGCCAGGTGCGCCCCGTGTCCACGCCGTCCTTCATCGACAGGCTCCGCTCCCGCTCGCGCCGCCCCGGCCCGGCGCTCCTGCTCGGCGCGGCCCCGCCGCCGCTGCTCGAGACCTCCCCCGGCCCGCTGCCGGAGGACCACTGGCACGCCGGGGACCCGCGCCTGCTGCCCCCCGCCCCGGCGTCGGCGGTGCAGGACGTGCCGTCCCCGCGCCGGCCCGTCGACCGGCGGGGCCTGACCGTGGTGCCCGAGGTCGACCTGCGCGCCGACGTCGTCGACCTGCGCGGGGACGGCAGCAGCAGCACCCGCGCGGCGCCGGTGACCCCGGCGACCGCCCCGGCGCCGGGCCCCGACGCCCCGTGCAGCGAGCCCAGCACCTGGCTGGGGTGAGCCCCACAGACGGTCGCCGGCGCGGACGTCGGCACGGGCCTCGCCAGGAGCCTCAGGCCCCCAGCTGCCGGACGACCTCCTGCAGGTAGGCGCGCCGCAGGTCCGCGTGGCGCCCGCAGCTGTCCACGGCGGCCAGCAGCTGGCCGGTGCCGCCCAGCTGGGAGGCCTCCTCCACGGCGTCGCGGTAGTCGGCGGCCGCCTGGCGCGCCGAGGCGGGCACCGCCAGGCGCACGGTCACCTCGCGCTGGCCGCGCAGCGCCGCCGCGGCGACCTGCTCGCGCAGCTGGCGGCGCCCCGACTCGAAGCCGCGGGCCGCCGCGTCCAGGCGCGCGGCCACCTGCAGCTCGGCCTCGTGGTGGGGACGGTGGTGGTCCAGGCCCGGCGCGCCGCCGGCGCGGGAGGCGCCGATGCCCGCCGCGGGGGTGGCGAGGAGCACGAGCTGCAGCTCGCGCAGGAGGTCGTCCATGGCCTCCTCGGCGGCGAGCACGGCGGCCACCGGCAGGTCGCGCAGCTCCACCGACCGCGTGACCTCCACCGCCACCATGGTGGAGGTGATGATCCCGGCCGTGGGCGGGTGCGCACCCGACGGCACCGGCGGTGCGGAGCCCGCCCGGGCGGGCCCGGCCGGCACGCCGCGCACCGGAGCCGACGGGTGCCCGACGGGCATCACCGGCCCGCTGTCGTCGTCGCTCCACAGGGCCAGCAGCTGGGCGGTGTCGAGGTCGGGCGCAGCGGCGGGGGCGGCGGCCTCCACCTCGAACCAGACGGCCTTGCCGGCGCCGTGCGGGTGGCTGCCCCAGCGCACGGCCGTGCACGCCACGAGGTCCAGGCCGCGCCCGCTCATGGCGCTGGCCGAGTGCGGCGTGTGCACGGGGGGCAGCGGCGAGGCGTCCTCGACCTCCACGCGCACCCCGCCCTCCAGCGTGGGGCGCAGGTGCACCGAGAAGCCGGTCCGCGCGTGCAGGACGGCGTTGGCGGCCAGCTCGGAGACCAGCAGCCCGGCGTCGTCGGCGCAGCCGCCCAGGCCCACCGCCTCGACCACGCCCATCACGAAGCGGCGCGCCAGGCGCACGGACTCCAGCTGAGCGGGGTACGACGGGGAGACGACGTGGGCGTCCTGCTCCCACGCCGTCACGGCGCCGCGGTCGTCGCCCATGTGCTGCTCTGCCTGCCTCGCGGGGTCTGGTCGGCCAGGGGCCCCACGGTAGGTGATGCCGGCCCCTCCCGTCCCCGACTCCGCCGGGCCGGTGGCGCCCGCCCGCCGGGGCCGCGCCGGCGCCCCCGCCACCTACAGCCGCCCTTCGGCGAGCAGGGAGAGCACCGTGGCGGCCCCGTCGGCCTCCACGGGGCCGCTGACCAGGTGCGCGGCCTCGCGGACGGCGCGGTCGGCCTGCCCCATCGCCACCGCGGTGCCCACCGCGCCGAGCATCGACAGGTCGTTGTCCCCGTCCCCGAGCGCCACCACCCGCTCCAGCGGCGTGCCCGACGCCCGTGACCACCAGCGCAGCGCGGACCCCTTGGTCACCCCGGGCGCGGTGGCGTTGAGCACCGGCACACCGGGCAGGAAGGGGGCGGTGGAGTCCTCCACGTGCAGGCCGAGCCCCTGCAGGACGGCGGTGACCTCCGCGGTGCGGTGCACCTCGAAGACGTCGAGCGTGGCCTTGTCCAGCTCGAGCGCGGCGCCCGCCCCGCTCAGCAGGTCCGCGGCGTCCCCGTCGGGAGCACCGCTGACCTCGGCCCAGCCGACCTGGGCCTCGGCGCGCCGGTCGGTGACGAACATCGCCGTCCCGCTGTACAGCTCGGCGTAGACGCCCTCGCGCACGCACCAGCGCACCAGCTCGTGGGCGGCCTCCCGGGGCAGCGGCCAGCGCGCCAGCACCTCCTCCCTCCGCACGACGGCGGCGCCGTTGTGGACGACGTCCACGGCAGCACCCGGCCCCGCGTGCGCCGCCCCGGCCAGCTGCGCGCGCAGGAGGGCCAGGCCGCGCGGCAGCCGGCCCGTCGCGAAGCCCACCTGCACCCCGGCCGCTGTGGCGCGCGCCGCCGCCTCGACCACGGCGGCGGAGGCGTGCGGCTCGGCGTGCACGGTGGTGCCGTCGACGTCGAGGAAGACCGCCGCGGACCCGCCGGGCGCGGGGCGCCACGCCGCGTGCCGGCCACCGGGGGCCAGCCCCGGTGGCAGCGCCGGCCCCGGCGCGGCTCCCGCGCCGCCGGGGTCCGCCGGACCGCTCACGCCGCGGAGCCCGGGCGCGCCGCGCGCACGACCCGCAGCGCCTCCGCCGCGTCCGGCGGCAGCCGCAGCGGCGCGGCGCCCGCGACCTGGTCCACCACGCCGGCACCGTCCACCACGACGGCACCGACGCGCTCGCCGGTCGCGCCGTGCACCACGACCAGCTCGGCGTCGAGCACCACGCCCCGCTCGGCGAGCCAGCGGAGCACGTCGGGCCGGGCGTCGGAGATCCTCACCACCCGCACGAGCTCCCCGGCCGCGCAGTCGGTGAGCGGCACCGCCTCGGGGCGCTCGTAGGCGCCCTCGGGAGAGGGGATCGGGTCGCCGTGGGGGTCGCGCACCGGGCGCCCGAGCAGCCCGTCGATCCGCTCGAGGAACAGGTCGGAGACGACGTGCTCGAGCACCTCCGCCTCCTCGTGCACCTGGTCCCAGCCGTAGCCGAGGTGCTCCACCAGGTAGGTCTCCAGCAGCCGGTGGCGGCGCACCACGCGCAGCGCCCGGGCGCGCCCGGCGTCGGTGAGCTCGACGGGGCGGTAGGGGGCTGGCACCACCAGTCCCGCGTCGACCAGGCGCTTGACCTGCTCGGAGACCGTGGAGGCGGCCAGCCCCAGCCGGGCCGCGAGCGCCGAGGTGGTGACGGGGGCGTCGTCCCACTCCTGGGCCGACCAGATCGTCTTGAGGTAGTCCTCGGCGACGGCCGTCACGCCGTCACCGGCGTCTCGGGCCTCTCGGGAGCGGTCGGGGGTCACGGGGACGATCGTGGCGCACCCGTGGCGCACCGCGCACACCCCCGCCGCGCACACCCCCGCCGCGCACGCCCCCGGCGCGCGGGCGCCTCAGCGCTCGGCGAGCTCGGCGGCGACAGCGGTGAGGGCCCGGCGCACCACGCCGAGCTCGAGGTGCAGCGGGCGCAGGTCGGCGGCGTCGGGCACCAGGCCGCCCGCGGCGCCGTCCTCGGCGGCGCGCAGCAGCTCCTCCAGGCGCGGGGCACCGAGGTTGGCGGCACCGCCGGCCAGGCGGTGCGCCAGCGCCTGCACCTCCCCGGCGTCCCCGCGGCGGGCCGCCGCGACCAGCTGCCCCAGCGCCGCGGGCGCCTGCTCGGCGAAGGAGGTGAGCAGCCTGCGGAACAGCCGCCGCTCGGCGGGGTCGGCGAGGTCGCCGAGGTCGGCCAGGCGGGCGAGCACCTGCGCCACGACCACGCGGGTGGGCGCGTCGGCGGCCTCCTCGACGGCCTCGAGCAGGGCCGTGACGGCGAACGGCTTGCGCAGGTAGCTGCCGCCCAGGGCCAGTCCCGCCTCGACGTCGGCCGGCAGCGCCCGCCCCGAGAGGAACACCACCGGAAGCCCCGCCGTCCCGGCGTCGCCGCGCAGGTCGGCCACCAGGCCCAGCCCGCTGCCACCGGGCATGAACATGTCGCTGACGAGGACGTCGGGCAGCGCGTCGTCGAGCTGGTGCCGCGCCGCGGGGGCGGAGCCGACGGAGCGGACCTCGTGACCGGCGCGCTGCAGGCGCGAGGCGATGAGCTCGCGGGAGACGTCGTCGTCCTCCACGACGAGCACGCTGACCACACCGACCTCCAGCAGGGACGCACCGCGCGGGCGGACGTCCCGCCCCTGCTCTGCATCGGCGCGCGGGGCGCCGCACCTGAGCCCGCCGCCCGCGGCGGCGGGTCAGAAGTCGAAGAGGTTGGCGCGCGCCCCGCCGTCGCCGAGCTCGCGGCGCAGCACGCCGCGGCGGCGCAGGGCGGGCACCAGCTCGTCCAGGAGGCGGTGCAGGGTCACCGGGTGCAGGTCACCGGAGAGCAGCACGCCGTCGTTGTCGGCCTCCTCGCCCAGCTCCTCGACGAGGTCGGCGACCTCCTCGGCGGTGCCGACCAGGCCCTCCCGCCGCGCCACCAGGCCCTTGCGCGAGCGGCGGAGCAGCACCTCGCGCAGCGGCGTCGCCGCGGGGTCGCCGACGCCGGCGAAGAAGCCCTTGAGGGTCCCGCGCGAGACGTGCTGGCCGAAGGCCTCCGCGGGCAGCGGGGCGTCGAGGTCGTGCGCGGTGAGGTCGGTCTCCAGGTCGCTGGACCAGTGGCCGGCCACGGCCAGCAGGTCGGCGTCGCTGGGGTCCAGCGACGCCGCGACGACGCGCTCGGCCTCCTCGCGGGAGGCGACCACCTCGGCCTTGACCCAGAAGAGGACGCGCACGTCCTGCGCGCTCCGCCCGGCCTCGCGCGCGGCCTCGTGGACGCGGGCGCGGTGGGCGCGGACGCTGGCGGGGTCCAGCGGTGCGTAGGCCAGCTGGACGTCGGAGTGCGCCCCGGCGTAGGCCAGGCCGCGCGGGGAGCCGCCCGGTGAGACCACCAGCGGCTCCCCCTCCCGGCCGCCGTCGAAGGGCGCGGCGTTGAGGGGGCCGGTGACGTCGAAGTACCGGCCCTCGTGGTGCCGGGCGGCGATGCGGGTGCCGTCGGCGTAGCGCCCCGCGGGCGCGCTGCCGTCGCCGTCCGCGAGCGCGCCGTCCTCCCAGGACCGCCAGAGGTCCTTGACCAGCGAGGTCCACTCCTCGGCACGGTCGTAGGCGGCGTCGTGGTCGAGCGCCGGCGCGCCCACGTGCCGGGCGCTGCCGGTGTCGGTGACCACGTTGAGCCCGAAGCGACCGCCCGAGAGGTGCTGCAGCGTGGCGGCCTGCCGCGCGGCGAGGTAGGGCGGGGTGACACCGGCGTTGACGGTGGGCACCAGGCCGATCCGCGAGGTGGCGGCGAACAGGTAGGGGGCAAGCAGCAGGGGGTCGTGCTTGGGGCCGCCGTAGGCGCCGCGCACCCGCAGCTCCAGGGTGTCCGGGCTGCCCAGGGAGACCGCGTCCTCCATGACCACCAGGTCGACGCCCGCCTGCTCCAGCTCGCGCACGGCCTGCTGGTAGACCTCCGGGCGCCGCCAGTCCCACCCCCACGCCCAGTCCGGGCGCCCCCAGCCCTGCGGGCCGAAGCCGCGCGAGAAGAAGTACCCGACGTGCTGCAGGCGGCTCACGCGGCACCGTCCTGCGCAGCGCCCTCGAGGCTGTCGGCGTGGGGGGTCACCAGCTCGGCCGCCACGAGCGCGCGGCGCAGGTCGGCCTGCAGGTCCTCGACGTCCTCGATGCCCACCGACAGGCGCACGGTGCCGGGGTGCACGCCGGCGCGCTCGCGCTGGGCCGGCGTGCGGTGGGCGTGGGTGGTGGAGGCCGGGTGCACCACCAGGGAGCGCACGTCGCCCAGGTGGGTCATGTGGCTGAACAGCTGCAGCGACTCGATGAAGCGCCGGGCCGCCGGCGCTCCCCCGCGCAGCGTCACCGCCAGCACCGACCCCGAGCCGCGGGGCAGGTAGCGGCGGGCGCGCAGGTGCGAGGGGCTGGAGGCCAGGCTGGCGTGGTCGACCCCGGCGACGGCCGGGTGGCGCTCCAGCCAGCTGGCCAGCAGCGCGGCGCTCCGGCAGTGCTGCGCCACCCGCAGCGACAGCGTCTCCACCCCCTGCTGCACGAGGAAGGCGTTGAAGGGGGACAGGACGGGGCCGAAGCGCGCCGCGACCGCGTGGCGCGCGTGCTCGGCGTAGGCGCGCTCCCCGTGCAGGTCCAGCCAGCTGCGCCCGCCGAGCACCGCGCTGGGCTCGGCCAGCTGCGGGAACAGGAGGTCCCCGCCGGGGGCGCGCCCCTGCCACGGGAAGCCGGTGCCGACGACGACGACCCCGCCGAGCGCCGTGCCGTGGCCGGAGAGGAACTTGCTGGCCGAGTGCACCACCACGTCGGCGCCGTGCTCGAGGGGGCGCAGGAGGTAGGGGGTGGCCAGGGTGTTGTCCACGACGAGCGGCACGCCGTGGGCGTGGGCGACCCCGGACACCGCGGCGACGTCGAGCACCTCGTTGCGGGGGTTGGACAGCGACTCCGCGAACAGCACCCGCGTGGTCGGGCGCAGCAGGCGGCGCCAGGCGGCCGGGTCGGCGTGGTCGTGCACGAAGTCGACCTCGATGCCGAACCGGGCGAAGTTCTCCTCGAACAGGCCGCGCGAGCCCTCGTAGAGGTGGTCGGAGGCCAGCAGGTGGTCACCGGCCTGCAGCAGGCCCAGCAGCGCCGTGGTGATGGCGGCCTGGCCGGACCCCACCACGAGGGCCTCGGTCCCGCCCTCCAGCGCCGCGAGGCGCCGCTCGAGGGCGGCGGTCGTGGGGTTGGCGACCCGGGAGTAGACGAAGCCGTCCTCCTCGCCCGAGAAGCGAGCGGCAGCGGAGGCGGAGTCCTCGAAGCGGAAGCCGGCGGAGACGTGGATCGGCGCCACGCGGTCCCCGTGACCGCCGGGCACCCCGGCGTCACCGGCGTGCACCTGCTGCGTGGTGAAGCCGTAGGGGCGGGGGCGCACCACCGGCGGGGCCACCGCGGGCTGGACGGGACGGACGGGCTGGGGCAGGGACGGGAGGGCGGTCTGGGCGGACATGGGGGACCTCTCGGGCGCGCCGCTGCTGGCGGCGCCGCGGCCGGCCCGTCGTCGGGCGGCGCGGGGGGCGGTGGGGGCTGGCGGGGCGCTGGTCAGCGCCGACAGCCGCCACCAGCGGTGGGGGCGAGGTCGATGTGCAGGCGCCGCGTGAGGACGCCGGGGAGAGCGGGGGCGGGTCGGGACGTGCGCACGGTGTCCTCCATCGGCCGTGGCGGGAGCACCTGACGCCGTCCGGGGACTGCGCTGGTTGCTGCGGCGTCGACGAGCCACGTCTCTCGGCCGCTCTGGATGGTCGCGACGACGGTAGGGGCGGCGCGCCCCGACCGTCAACAGGGCGCGCCGACGGCCCTCAGCCGAGCGGGGCGCGGTGCCAGGAGCTGCTGTAGGCCAGCCCGCTGCGCTGGAACATCTGCGTCACCGGGCAGCGGCGCTCGGTCTCCGCCTGGAAGGTCTCGAAGACCTCCTCGGAGGCGTCGGTCTGCACCGTCACCTGGACGGTGACGCGCTCGAAGTTGGCGTTGCCCTCGGCCCCGCCGGCGATGACGGAGGGGTCCAGGTCGCCCTGGATGCGGAAGGACCAGGTGCCCACGGCGATGCCCAGGCCGGAGGCGACCAGGCTGCCGGTGACCTGGTTGCAGCTGGTCAGGGCTCCCAGCAGGTAGCTCAGGGGGCTGGGGGCGGCGTCCTGCCCGCCGAAGGAGGGGTAGGTGTCGGCGGTGAAGACGTGCTCGTGCTCACCGGCGACCACCAGGCGCTGGGCCACACCGGTGCCCTCGGCGTCGAGGACGAAGGGCACGGTCTGCTTGACGGGCATGGCGAGAGGATACCTGTCGCGCACGACGGGTCAAGGACGACCGACCGCTCGGTGAGCGCTCAGGGCCCGCGCGGCGCGCGCCGCCGGCGCGCCGCAGGATGACCCGGTGAGCACTCCCCTGCCCCAGCCCCTGCTCGACCTCCTGCGCCACCCCTCGCCGTGCTTCGTGGCCACGCTCATGCCCGACGGCTCCCCCCAGCTGACCCAGACCTGGGTCAGCACCGACGGGGAGCACGTCATCATCAACGTCGTCGACGGGATGCAGAAGGCCCGCAACGTCGCCCGCGACCCGCGCGTCGCGGTCAACGTCGTCGACCCCGACGACCCGTTCCGCTTCTTCCAGGTGCGCGGCCGGGTGGTCCGGGCCACCACCGAGGGCGGGCGGGAGAGCATCGACGAGCTGTCCATGAAGTACCTCGGCCGGCCGTACCCCCAGTTCGACGGCGGCGGCACCCGCCTGGTGCTGACCATCGCCGCCGACTCGGTGAGCTCCCCGCAGGGCTGACGCGACCCGCCGCGGCGAGGGCTCGACCCGCGCCGCGGCGGGGTCCACCATGGGCGGGTGAGCGCACCCGGGCGCACCACCTGCGCCGTCGTCGGGGGCGGGCCGGCGGGCGTCGTCCTGGGGCTGCTGCTGGCCCGCGCCGACGTCGAGGTGACCGTGCTGGAGAAGCACGCCGACTTCCACCGCGACTTCCGCGGCGACACCGTGCACCCCAGCACGCTGCAGCTCCTGGACGAGCTGGGCCTGTCCGAGCGCTTCGACGCCCTGCCGCGCAGCGAGGTGCGCCGGGTGGAGCTGGCCGACGGCCTCGTCGCAGCCGACCTCGACCGGCTCGGCAGGCTGCTGCCGCGCCTGCGCCACCCCTACATCGCGCTGGTGCCCCAGTGGGACCTGCTGACCCTGCTCGCGGACGCCGCCCGCGAAGAGCCGGCGTTCACGCTCGTCACCAGCACGGAGGTGACCGGCCTGCTCACCGGCCCGGCCCGCGAGACGCGCACCGGCCTGCGCGCCACCGGCGTGAGGTGGCGCAGCACCGACGGGTCCGGCGCCACCGGGGAGCTCCGGGCGGACCTCGTGGTCGCCTGCGACGGCCGCTGGTCGGCGGTGCGCCGCGCCGCGGAGCTGGTGCCCCGCGAGCGCGAGGTCCCCTTCGACGCGTGGTGGTTCCGGCTGCCCCTGGGCGCCGAGGAGCCCCTGCCGCGGCTGCTGCCGGTCGTCGCGCCGGGGCGCGCGCTCGTGGTCATCCCCCGCCGCACCGCCACGGAGCGGTACCTGCAGGTCGCCTACCTGGGCCCCAAGGGCACCGACGCGGCGCTGCGGGCCCGCGGCGTGGAGGCCTTCCGCCGCGACGTCGCCGAGCTGCTGCCCGACCGCGCCGCCGCGGTCCTGTCCCCGGACTCGATCCGCTCCCTGGACGACGTGCCCGTGCTCGACGTGCGCCTCTCGCGGCTGCCGGTGTGGCACCGGGAGGGCCTGCTCTGCATCGGTGACGCCGCGCACGCCATGTCCCCGGTGGGAGGGGTCGGGATCAACCTCGCCGTGCAGGACGCCGTCGCCGCAGCTCGCCTGCTCGCGGCCCCCCTGCGCGAGGGCCGCCTGCGCCGCTCCCACCTCGCGGCGGTCCAGCGCCGGCGCACCCTGCCGACGGTGCTCACGCAAGCCGCGCAGCAGCAGGCGCACCGCCGCGTGGTCGCCCCGGTGCTGGCGGGTGCCCTGGGCGGTCCGCCGCGCCTGGTCACCACGGCGCTGCGGTGGGCGCCGTGGCTGTCGGTGCTGCCGGCCTACCTGGTGGGGGTGGGCGTGCGGCCCGAGCGAGCTCCCACCTGGGCCCGCCGGGCCCCCGCCCCGGTCAGCCGCTGACCACCCAGGCCGTCGTCGAGGGCGGCAGCCGGCCGGCGTCGTCGAGGGGTCCGCTGGTGAGCACGAGCTCCCCGGCCGGCAGGTCCACCGCCGGCCCGGAGCCGTCGGCGGCGCCGACGTTCACCACGCAGTGCCAGCGCCCGCCCCCGCCGGCGGGGCGCGACCAGTGCAGGACGTCCGCGGCCGATGGCTCCCACCTCAGCTCCTCGGGGCCCAGCAGGCCCCGGCGCAGCGAGAGGGCGGCGCGGTGCAGCTGGAGGGTGGAGCCGGGGTCGGCCCGCTGCACCGAGGCCGCGGCACCGGCGAACCACGCCGGCTGCGGCAGGTGCGGGGCGGCGCCGCCGTCCGGGCCGAAGCCGAAGGACGTGCCGCCGGCGGTCCACGGCAGCGGCACGCGGCACCCGTCGCGCCCCTTCTCGGCGCCCCCGGAGCGGACGGCCATCGGGTCCTGCAGCACCTGCGGGGGCAGGTCGGCCACCTCGTGCAGCCCCAGCTCCTCACCCTGGTAGAGGTAGGTCGAGCCGGGCAGGGCCAGCTCGAGCAGCAGCCCCGCGCACGCCCGGCGCAGCCCGAGCGCGCGGTCGAGAGCGGGCGCGGCGCCGTCCCGGGTGACCCACGCCTTGGCCGCCTCCTGCGAGGAGAGCTCGGGGTCCGGCGGCAGGCCGTAGCGGCTGGCCGCTCGCACGCAGTCGTGGTTGGCCAGCGTCCACGTGCACGAGGCGCCCACCTCGAGCTGCTGCAGGCCCAGCTCCGCGCCGCGGCGCAGCTCGGCGGCGTCCCACCCCGCCTCGAACAGGTCGAAGCTGAAGGCCTGGCCGAGCGTGGAGGGGTCGGAGTAGCGCCAGCGCCGCGAGGGGTGCACCGAGGCCTCGGCGACGGCGGCCCGGGGCGGGTCGTAGGAGTCGAAGAGCTGGCGCCACTCGCGGTAGACGTCCATGAGCTCGTCGCGGTCCCACAGGGGGTGGCTGCCGTCGTCGAAGAGCGCGGTGTGGGTGCTGGGCAGCTCCACGTGGAGGTTGTCGTCCACGGCCCGCACCAGCCCGTGCGCGACGTCCACCCGGAACCCGTCCACGCCGCGGTCGGCCCAGAACCTCAGGGTGGCCAGGAAGTCCTCGCGGACCTCGCGGTTCGACCACTCCAGGTCGGGCTGCTCCCTGGCGAAGGCGTGCAGGTACCACTGCCCGTCGCCGACGGGCTCCCACGCCGAGCCGCCGAACAGCGACCTCCACGTGGACGGCGGCTCGCTCATGGGGCCCGCGGGCCCGTCGCGCCCGTCGCGGAAGACGTAGCGGGCGCGGGCGGCCGACCCCCGCGGCGAGGCCAGCGCCTCGCGGAACCACGGGTGCCGGTCGGAGGTGTGGTTGGGCACGACGTCGACGAGCACGCGGATCCCGGCGGCGTGCAGCGCCGCCGTCATCTCGTCGAAGTCGGCCAGCGTCCCCAGGCGCGGGTCGACGTCGCGGTGGTCGTCGACGTCGTACCCCCGTCCGACAGGGCGGAGGGGTAGAACGGCGAGAGCCAGACCGCGTCGACGCCGAGGGCGACCAGGTGCGGCACGCGCGAGGTGACCCCGCGCAGGTCGCCGACGCCGTCGCCGTCGGCGTCGGCGAAGGAGCGGGGGTAGACCTGGTAGACGACGGCCTGGCGCCACCAGGGGGAGCTCACTTGATGGCACCCCGCGTCACGCCCGACATCACCCAGCGCTGGGCGAAGACGTAGACGATGATCGTCGGCGCCATCGCCATGAGGTAGCTGGCGAACGCCACGTTGTAGTCCGTGGAGAAGGAGCTCTGGAAGATCTGCTGGATCACCGGGATCGTCTGCAGGTCGGGGTTGGCGGTGATGAGCGACGGCATCATGAAGTCGTTCCACGCCGCGAGGAAGGCGAAGATGCCGACGGTGGCGTTCATGGGCGCCAGCAGCGGGAAGACGAGCCTCCAGAACACCTGCCAGGTGGTGGCGCCGTCGATGCGGGCGCTCTCCTCCAGCTCACCCGGGATGGAGCGCAGGAAGGCGGAGTAGAGCAGCACGCTGAACGACAGCTGGAACAGCACGTGCAGCACCGCCACCCCGACGGGGTTGTCCAGGCTGAGGTAGGCGGTGAGCTTCACCTGCGGCAGGGCGATCACCGGGAAGGGGATGAACATCGCGGCGAGCAGGTAGAAGTAGCTGTACCGGAACAGCCGGCGGTCCCACTGGCGCACGATGGCGTACGCCGCGAGGGAGGCCAGCAGGATCACCCCCGCGACGCTGACGGCGGCCACCAGGACCGAGATGGCGAACGCGGTGGGGAACCCGACCAGGTTCCAGGCGTCGGCGAAGCTGCCCGGGTTGAACGGCGCGGGCAGGGAGAAGCCGTTGCCGTCCACCGACTGCTCCGGCGTCTTGAACGCCATGGTGATCGTCAGGTAGAGCGGCAGCAGGACGGTGAGGGCGCACACGGCCAGGACGCCGGTGAGGAGCCACGCACTGCGGTTGGCGCGACCGGTCACGGCCCCGCCCCCGTGCTGGTGCCCCTCGTTGCGGCGGGCGTTCCTGGCGGCGGCCTCGACGGAGGCCGGGTCGGCGGTGATGGCCATCTACAGAGTCACCCCTCGGCGGTTGATGATGCGGAGCTGGGCGATGGAGATCAGCACGGTGATGACGAAGAAGACCACCGCGTTGGCCATCTGGTAGGCGTAGTCACCGCTGGTGAAGCCCGTGAAGATGGTCATGGCGACCGACGACGTCGCCGTCCCGGGGCCGCCGTTGGTGAGGCCGACGATGATGTCGTAGGCGTTGAGGAAGTTCTTGAAGCCGAGCACGGTGTTGATCACCACGTAGCCGGCCACCAGCGGCAGCGTGATGGCGGTGAACTGGCGCCACGGGGTCGCGCCGTCCAGCGAGGAGGCCTCGTAGACCTCCTCGGGGATGGCGAGCAGCCCGGCGAGGTAGATGATCAGCGCGCTCGGGATGGCCTGCCACGCCGTGACGACGACGACGGCGACCCAGGCCCAGTCCTCGTTCGCGAGGATGCTGCTGCCGCCGAAGACCGCGGGGATCGACGTCGAGAAGATGTAGTTGAAGACGTAGGCGATGACGATGCCCGAGACGACCATGGGGATGAAGAAGATCCCCCGCAGCGCGGTCTTGAACTTGATCCTGGAGTTCAGCAGCACCGCGAGGAACAGCGCGATGGCGTTGACCAGGAGCACCGTCACCACCGAGAAGCCGATGGTGAACCCGTACGCGGACAGGATGCGCGGGTCGGTGAAGAGCACCAGGTAGTTGGCCAGGCCCACGAAGCTGTAGTCGCCGTACCCGACGTAGTTGGTCACGGAGAAGTACATGCCGGCCAGGGCCGGGCCGATGATCAGCAGCGTGAAGAGCAGCAGCGCGGGCAGCAGCATCACGTAGAAGGCGGCGTCGACCTTCCTGCGCGTGCGCCGCGCGGGGGCGGGGGCGGCGGCGCTCACGCCAGGGCCGACCGAGCAGCGAGCCGGTCCCAGTCGGCGTCGAGGGTGCGCAGCATGCCGTCTCCGTCTCCGTCGAGCAGGGCGCCCTGGAAGTAGTTCTCCAGGGGGATGGTGTTGGGCACGAAGGTGCTCGAGCCCTGGTAGATGCGGCCGGCCTCGAGGTAGGGGGCGAGCCCGGCGGTGCGCGGGTCGGTGGTGCCCTGGGCGCCCTGGAGGGGGGAGAAGGCGAGGTTCTCCTGGTTGTAGGTGGTGCAGACCTCCGGCCGCATCATCCACTGGACGAACTTCACGGCCTCCTCGACGTCAGCGCTGGCGGTGGGCACCCACAGCGCGAGGTCGAGGTTCACGCGGGCGGCGCGGTCGTCGGGGTCCTCGGTCATGGGGAGGGAGAACGTCCCGAGCTCGAGGTCGGGGTCGGTCTTGGCGATCTCCCCCAGCGCCCACGGCCCCTGGCAGTACATGGCGACGCCCCCCTGTCCCATGGCGAGGTTGCCGTCGGCGTAGGTCCGGGAGGGGAAGTCGGGGTTGAAGAACTCGCGCAGCGCGAGGATGTTCGTCATCACCGGGCCGAAGGTCTCCAGGAACGTCGGCTTGCCGGCCTCGTCGCCCTCGGCCAGCTTGGCCTCGTAGAAGGCGGGGACGTCGGCGCCGGACCCGGTCGCGTAGTCCCACAGGCCCTGGCGGGTGGTCCAGGGGTCGCGCGCGGTGGTGTAGATCGGCGTGACGCCCGCGGCCCGAAACTGCTCGCAGGCCGCCACCAGCTCGCTGAACGTCGTCGGCACCTCGATGCCGTTGTCGGCGAAGAGCCGCACGTTGTAGATGACGCCGGCGGCGGTCACCGACCAGGGCAGCACGCTGGTCTGGCCCTGGTAGTTCGCGTACTGGTCGACCAGGGACTGGTAGTCGGGGTTGATGGTGCCGGCCTCGGGCAGGTCGGCGAGGTCGGTGAGCACGCCGCCCCGCACGTAGTTCGAGGTCTCGAGGTTGTAGTTGTAGCAGGCGACGTCCGGCGGGGCGCCGCGCACGAACTGCGGGACGATCGAGGTCTGCGTCCCGTCGTGGTCGATGGTGACCGCGTCCTGGGTGGCGTTGTACTGAGCGGCCAGGTCGTCGAAGTAGGCGAGCACCTCGGGCTTGTTGGCCACCCAGCGCAGCGTCTCGCGCCCGCCGCCGGCGCTGGCGCCGCAGCCGGCCAGCGAGAGCGGCAGGGCGCCCGCGGCGGCGCCGAGGCCGACCAGCCGGAGCAGGGAGCGGCGGCTCATGGCACCGCCGGGAGGACCGTCCACAGGCACCCCTTCGTGCTGGGCCCCGTCACGCGGAGCCATTTGATTGACGTCGTGAAGCAACTGCGAGAGCGTGGCACCGTGGCCGCCGTAGAGTCAAGCCCCGTGCGCAGCGCCCGCCCGGGGCAGCGGGAGAGGGCGACCTCCACCCGCTCGCTGCGCCTCGCCTCCACGGCGGCCGTCCTCGACGCGCTCTGGCACGGGGACGCCGTGACCGGGAGCGACCTCATCGCCACCACGGGCCTGACCCGCGCGACGGTGCACGACGTCTGCGCCGACCTCATCGCCGCAGGCTGGGTGGAGGAGCTGGCCGACCAGCGCGCGCACGGCAGCTACGCCCGCGGCCGCCCGGCGCGGCGCTACGGGCTGCGGGCGCGCGCCGGCGTCGTCGTGGGCCTGGAGGCCTCGAGCGCGCGCTGCGCCGCGCTGGTCACCGACCTGCTCGGCGCCCGCGTCGGTGCGGCGGAGAGCGCGTGCCGGCGGGACGCCGGGGAGCGCCGGACGGCGGCGGCCGAGGCGGTGGCCGCAGCCCTGGCCGAGGCGGGCGCGAGCGCGGACGACGTGCTGGCCTGCACCGTGGCCGTGCCGGCGCCGGTCGCCGCCTCCGGGCGCGTGGAGGTGCGGAGCAACCCCTACTGGGTGCTGATGGAGGCCGGCCTGCGCGAGCACCTCGAGCGTCTGCTGCCCTGCCCGGTCCGCCTGGCCAACGACGCCGACCTGGCCGCCCTGGCCGAGGGGCGCTCCGGCGCCGCCGCGGGCCTGCTCGACCACGCGACCGTCCTCGCGGACGGCGGCTTCGGGGCGGGCCTGGTGACCGCCGGGTCGCTCGTGCGCGGCCGCTGGGGCCGCGGTGGGGAGATGCGCTGGCTCGACCTGGTCACCGGGGTGGGCGCGCCGGTGGGCCTCGGCCCGCTCCTGGCCCTGTGGGACGAGCGCGGCACCGACGTCGCGCCGGACCCGCCCGGGCCCCTCGAGGCCGAGCCGGGCACCGGCGACCTCGAGGCCGACATCGAGCGCGCCCGCCAGCTGCTGCGCCTCGCCGCCGACGGTGACGGGCACGCCCTCGCCCTCGCCGACCGCGCCGGGCAGCACCTGGCCCGCGTGGTGGCCACCGCCGCCGGCCTGTTCGACCCGGAGGTGGTGGTCGTGGCCGGGGAGCTGGCCGAGGACCTGGGGCCGGTCGTCGACGTCGCGGCGCGACTGCTGCCCGACCTGCTCGACGAGCCGGTGCCGCGCCTGGTCGCCTCGGCGCTGGGAGGGGGCGTCATCGCGCTCGGCGCCGTCCAGCAGGCGCTGGACGACGTCCGCGCGGGCGCCCTGGAGCTGCGCCTGCCGGGCGCCGCCGCCTCCCTCGCCGAGCGCTGACCCCCGTCGGGGCCGGCGCCCGGCTGCCGTTCAGGTGGTCAGGCGCTCACAGCCACTTGGAGGCCTGGTGCTCGGCGACGATGCGGCGCACCGTGCCCGAGGCCGACCGCAGCACGATCGACTCGGTCCTCACGATGCCGTCGAGGTGGCGCACCCCGTCCAGCAGCCCGCCGTCGGTGACGCCCGTGGCCACGAAGAAGGAGTGCTCGCCCGCCACGAGGTCGTCCACCTCGTACACGTGGTCCATCTGCAGGCCCGCCGCCTGGCCGCGCTCGCGCTCGGCGTCGTCGCCGGGGGCCAGCACGCCCTGCATGAACCCGCCGAGGGCCTTCACGGCGCACGCCGTGGTCACCCCCTCGGGGCTGCCGCCGATGCCCACGCACATGTCGATGCGCGTGCCGCCGCGCGCGGCGTTGATCCCCCCGGCGACGTCGCCGTCGAGCAGGAGCCGCGTCCCGGCGCCCGCCTCGCGGATCTCCCGCACGAGCCCCTCGTGGCGGGGCCTGTCGAGGATGGCCACGACGACCTCGTCCGGGCGCTTGCCCAGCGCCGAGGCCAGGGCCCGGATGTTCTCCCCCACGGGCTTGCGGATGTCGACGACGCCGCGTCCGGCGGGGCCGGTGACGAGCTTGTCCATGTAGAAGACGCTGGAGGCGTCGAGCATGGCGCCGCGGTCGGCCACGGCGATGACCGACAGCGCGTTCTGGCGCCCGGCGGCGGCCATCGAGGTGCCGTCCACGGGGTCGACGGCGATGTCGCAGGCGGGCCCCTGGCCGTTGCCGACCCGCTCTCCGTTGAAGAGCATGGGCGCCTCGTCCTTCTCACCCTCGCCGATGACGACGACGCCGTCGAAGGAGACGGTGGACAGGAAGGCGCGCATGGCGTCGACGGCGGCGCGGTCGACGGCGATCTTGTCGCCCTTGCCGATGAAGGGGACCGCGCGGATGGCCGCGGCCTCGGTCGCCCGGACCAGCTCCAGGGCCAGGTTGCGGTCCGGGCGGCCGACGCGCGCGTCGCTGTCGGGGTCGGCCGGGTCGCTGGTGGACGAGGTGGTGTGCGTCATCGCGGTTCCTCCGTCGGCTGCTCGGGGCCGGGTGTCGGCGGGGCTGCCGCGATCCTGCCACAGTTCACCCCTTGCTGTATGATCAGGGTCGTGGCCGCCGTGACGAGCGCCTTCGCGGAGACCAGCACCGCCGCCGGCGCGCGGGTGCTGGCCCGCTTCGGCCACGCCCTGTCCGACCCCACCCGCGCCCGCCTCCTGCTGGCCCTGCGCCAGGAGCCCGGGTACCCCGCCGACCTGGCGGAGCAGCTGGGCGTCTCCCGGCAGAACCTCTCCAACCACCTCGCCTGCCTGCGCGGCTGCGGCCTGGTGGTGGCGTCCCAGGAGGGCCGGCGGGTGCGCTACGCCCTCACCGACCCTGCGCTCGGCCACGCCCTGGAGGACCTGCTGTCCGCCGTCGCCGCCGTCGACCCCCTGGCCGAGGCGGGGCACCGGTGAGCCACGGGCACAGCCACGCCGGCGCGGCGGGCACGGACCGCAGGCGCCTGGCGACCGCCCTGGCCACCACCCTCGTCGTCCTCGTCAGCGGGGTGGTCGGCGGGCTCGTCACCGGCTCGCTGGCGCTGCTGGCCGACGCCGGCCACATGCTCACCGACGCCGCGGGCCTCGGCGTCGCCCTGCTCGCCTCGAGCCTGGCGCTGCGCCCGGCGACCGAGGCGCGCACGTGGGGGCTGCAGCGCGCCGAGGTCCTGGCGGCCGTGCTGCAGGCGGCGCTGCTGCTCGCCGTGGGGGTCCTCATCGCTGTCGAGGGCGTCCGGCGGCTGATCGACCCGCCGGCCGTCGCCTCCACCGGCATGCTCGTCTTCGGCGCGGTCGGGCTGGTCGGCAACGCCGTCGCGCTGTGGGTCCTCACCCGGCGCGGCGCCGACGGCCCCGGCCACCGGGACCTCCACCACGACGAGGACGGACCCCAGCACGACGACGGGGGCCACCGCGCCGCGCCGATGAGCCTCAACCGCCGGGCCGCCGTCCTGGAGGTCGTCAGCGACGGCCTGGGCTCGGTGGCGGTGCTCCTCGCGGCCGGCGTCATCGCCGTCACCGGATGGGCCCGCGCCGACGCGCTGGTCTCCCTGCTCATCGGCCTCCTCATCGTGCCCCGCACCGTCGTCCTGCTGCGGGAGGCCACCGACGTCCTCCTGGAGGCGGTGCCGCGCGGTCTCGACCTGGCGGCCGTGCGCCAGCACCTCCTGGAGCAGCCCCACCTCATGGCCGTCCACGACCTCCACGCCAGCCAGATCAGCACGGGCCTGCCCGTGCTGACCGCACACGTGGTCCTGGACGACTCCTGCTTCACCGACGGGCACGCCCCCGAGGTGCTCGACCAGCTCCAGGCGTGCGTGGCCGGCCACTTCCCCGTCAGCATCACGCACTCGACCTTCCAGGTGGAGCCAGCCAGCCACGCCGACCACGAGCACGGGGTGCACGCATGACCGCACGCAGGACCGCGGGAGGCGCGAACGAGCGCCCCCGGCGGACGGGCAGCGCGAGGACGCGCCTGCTCGCCTCGATCGTCGCCCTCACCACGGCCGCCAGCGTGGTCGCGGTCGCCGCGGCGGGCCGCTCCCCCGGCGGCGCAGCCGGCGCCGCGCCGCCCTCCCTGGTGCGGTGGGACAGCCACCGGCTCGCCGAGGAGGGGTGGCAGGGCGGTCAGCGAGCGACGGGTGAGCCGGTGCAGCTCGTCGAGTTCATCGACTTCGAGTGCCGGCGCTGCCGCGCCACGCAGCCCTTCATCGACGAGCTGCGCGCCGACTACGCGGGCCGCGTCGACTTCGTGGTGAGGTACTTCCCCCTGCCCGGGCACGCCAACTCGACCCACGCGGCGATCGCCGTCGAGGCCGCTGCGCGCCAGGGAGCCTTCGCGGAGATGGCTGAGGTCATGTGGGCCACCCACGGGCACTGGGGCCGCTCCAGCCAGCCGCAGACCTCCCTCTTCCGCAGCTTCGCCGCGGAGCTCGGCCTGGACATGCACGCCTACGACGCGGCGGTCGCCGACCCGGCCACCGCCGCACGGGTCCGGCAGGACTTCGAGGACGGCGTGGCGCTCGGGGTCACGGGCACCCCGACGCACTTCCTGGACGGGGTGCTCGTGCGGCCCGTCGACGAGGCGGACTTCCGCGAGATGCTGGACGCGGCCCTGGCCTCCTGAGGGCACCGCTGCCGCTGCGCCCGCTGGCGGGCGCTGTGGGCGCCCGTTGA
>NZ_JBQXXG010000011.1:0-149726 GCF_052644995.1 Quadrisphaera sp. KR29 | reverse complement strand
CCCCCCCCCCGGGGGGGGCCCACGCCCATGATCACCGTCTTCTGGTCACCGCACCCCTGTCGACCACGCCTCGCACCACTACGCCCCGCACCACCCGCACTGTTCGAAGGAGAGCAGTCATGAAGCGTCTTCTCGCGCTCGGCACCTCGATCGGCGTCCTCGCCGGCGTCCTCACCTGGGTCGGGTTCTCCCTGCCCGGCGCCGGCACCGCGGCCGCTGTCCTCGTGGTGTGGGTCGGCTTCGCCGCCTGGGCCCTGTTCTACGCCGCCGGCGGCGGCACCGGAGGCCTCGGCAAGACCGTGGCCTCCACCCTGTCCGGTGTGGTGTGGGGGTGGCTGATCATCCAGGCCGCCACCGCCGCCGTGGCCGGCGGCGCGCTCGTGCTGGGCATCGCCGTGGCGGTCGGCGCGTTCGGCATGTGCGTGCAGGCGGCCTGGAAGCCGCTGGCGTTCATCCCCGGCGCCTTCGTCGGGGCGGCCTGCTTCTTCGGCACCGGCGCGAGCGGCGCGGCGGTGCTGGCCTCGGTGGTCTCGCTCGTGGTCGGGGCGCTGCTGGCCTTCGCCTCCGAGAAGGGCGCCGACGTCATCGAGCCGCTGCTCGGCAAGGAGCCGGCCGCCACGCCCACCGCGAGCCGCCCCGCCTGACCCCGGCCCCACCGCCCCCCAGCAACCGTGATCATGGGCGATCGGCGACCTCGAGGTGGCCGATCGCCCACGATCACGCCGGTGGGGTGTCAGAGCTGGGGCGTCACCAGGGAGGCGAACGCGTCGAGGTGGTCCAGGTCGGCCAGGTCGAGCACCTGCAGGTAGAACCGGGTGGCGCCGGCCTCGCGGTAGCGCCCCAGCAGGTCGACCACCTCGCCCGGCGTGCCGCAGAAGCCCTGCTCCCGGACGTGCTCGGGGTCCCGGCCCACCGCGGCCGCGCGGCGCGCCACCTCGTCGTCGTCCTTCCCCAGCACGAGCAGGTGGGCCACCGACATCTCGATGCTGCCCGGGTCGCGCCCGACGGCCTCGCAGGCGGCGCGCACGCGGGCGAAGCGCTGCTCGGCGTCCTCGGGGGTGCAGAAGCCGGCGTTGAAGTCGGCCGCGTACCGCGCCGCGAGCTCGGGGGTCCGCTTCTTCCCCGCCCCGCCGACGACCACGGGCAGCGGCTGCTGCACCGGCTTGGGCAGCGCGGGCGAGTCCTTGACGGTGTAGTGCTGCCCCGAGAAGCCGTAGGTGGTGCCGGCGGGGGTGGCCCACATCCCGGTGATGAGCTCCAGCTGCTCGGCCAGCCTGTCGAAGCGCTCCCCCAGCGGCGGGAACGGGATGGCGTAGGCGGCGTGCTCGGCCTCGAACCACCCGGCACCCAGGCCCAGCTCCACCCGGCCGCCGGACATCTCGTCGACCTGGGCCACCTGCACGGCGAGCACGCCGGGGTGGCGGAAGGTGGCCGAGGAGACCAGCGTGCCGAGGCGGACGGTGGAGGTCTCGCGCGCCAGGCCCGCGAGCGTGGTCCACGCGTCGGTCGACCCGGGGAGCGCCTGCGCCGGGTCGTCGCCCATGGCGAGGTAGTGGTCGGACCTGAAGAAGGCGCTGAAGCCCGTCTCCTCGGTCCGCTGCGCCACGGCCAGCAGGTCGGCGTACGTGGCTCCCTGCTGGGGCTCGGTGAAGATCCGCAGGTCAGGTCGCTGGCTCACAGGGGCCGACCCTACGGGCGCGCGCCCGCCAGCTCGCGCGGGAGGGCCTGCGCCGCTGCGGGCTGCGCCGGGCGGCGACGCCCGCGGCCGGCCCCCACCTGACCCAGCACCACCCCGCCCAGGACGAGCACGAGCCCGGCCCACTGCAGCGCCGCCAGGTGCTCCCCGGCCAGCAGGGTGCCCAGGGCGACGCCCGCGACCGGGTTGAGCAGCCCGATGACGGAGACGGCGCTCGCGTCCAGGCGCGCCAGACCCGCGAACCACAGGGCGTTGGCCAGCGCGGTGGCGACGAGCGTGAGGTAGGCCAGGCCCGCCAGCGCCGGCGCGTCGAGCGCGGGCGGTGCGCCCTCGACGGCCGCGGCCACCGGCGCCACGAGCAGCGCGGACAGGGTCAGCTGCCAGGCCGCCATCGTCAGCGGCCGCGGAGCGGGCGAGAGGCGGCCGTCGGCCGCCGCGCGCGACCACCGCTGGGAGAGCACGGTGCCGGCGGAGAAGGAGACCACCCCGGCCAGGGCCACGGCGACGCCGAGGGGGTCCAGGCCGCTGGTGGCCGCGCCGACCAGGAGGACGACGCCGACCAGCCCCGCCAGCGCCGAGGCCACCGACGCGGCCCGGGGGCGCTGGGCGAGCAGGGGCCACGCCAGGGCGAGCACGACGAGGGGGCCGACGCCGGCGACCGTGGCGGCCACGCTGCTGGGCAGGAGGGTGGCGCTGGCGTAGACGAGGGAGAAGAAGGCGGCGTTGACGAGCAGCCCGAGGACAGCGGCGCGCCACCACCACGAGCCGCGCAGCCGGCGCCCGCCAGGGTGCAGCGGGAGCGCCAGCAGCACCAGGCCGGCCGGCAGGGCGCGCAGCACCCCGCCCCACAGCGGCTCGTCGGCGGGCAGCACGTGCCCGGTCACCCAGTACGTGGTGCCCCACGAGACCGGGGCGATGGCCGTGAGGGCCGCCCAGCGCCAAGTACCTTCCACGGAAGACACAATGCCTGACGCGGAAGATATCTTCCACGGGTGGTCGACCAGCCCCCCGACGCCGTGGCGGTCATCCAGGCCCAGTGGGCCCGGGAGCGCCCCGACGTCGACACCACCCCCGTCGGCGTCATCGGCAGGCTGCACCGCCTGGCCGCGGCCCTCACGCGGGAGCTGGAGGTGGTCTTCGAGGCGCACGGGCTCTGCGAGGGCGACTTCGACGTGCTGGCCACGCTGCGCCGCTCGGGCAGCGACAGGACCGCCGGGGAGCTGGCCGCCGCCACCATGGTGACCAGCGGGGGCCTCACCAAGCGCCTGGACCGGCTGGAGCGCGCCGGGCTCGTGGTGCGGCGCACCAGCGAGCGCGACGGGCGGGGTCGCGTCATCTCCCTCACCGACGCCGGCCGCGCCCTCATCGACAGGGCCTGGACCGACCACATGGCCAACGAGCACCGCCTCCTGGCCCAGCTGGACCCGCGGGACGCCGCCGAGCTGGAGCGGATCCTGCGGGGGTGGCTGAGCCAGCACGAGCCACCGCCCGAGCTGCCCGCCCCGCGGTGACGGGGCGGCTCGGCGCCACGCGCGCTCGCCGCGAGCCGGACCTACGGTGGTCGACGTGATCGACGCGACCACCTGCGAGGCCGGCCTGACCGGCGTCGACGACGCTCCCGACACCGCCAGCGCACACCGGGCGCTGCGCGACGCGTTCGGGCGCTTCCCCAGCGGCGTCGTCTCGGCGTGCGCCCGGGTGGACGGCGCCCCCGTCGGCATGGCGATGAGCTCGTTCACCTCCGTCTCGCTCGACCCGCCGCTCGTGCTGGTCTGCGTGGACAGGGCGTCCTCCACCTGGCCGAAGCTGCGCGAGCGCGCCGAGGGCGAGCGGCTGGGGATCTCCGTGCTCGGCGAGGCCCACGACGCCACCGCCCGCCAGCTCGCCTCGCGCACCGCCGACAGGTTCGCCGGGCTGTCGCTGGTCGACGGCGTCGGCGGCGCCCTCTTCGTCGACGGCGCCGCCGCGTGGCTGGAGTGCTCCGTGGCCGAGGAGCTGCCCGGCGGCGACCACGTCGTGGTGCTGCTGCGCCTGCACGCCCACCGGGTGCTGGAGCCCGGGCCGCTGGTCTTCCACGCCAGCGGCTTCACGACGGTGGCCGCTGCGCCCGCCGGTTAGGCTCGTGCGGTGATGACTGGCTCGACGTCGTGACGCTGGCACCTGAGGGTCGTCGGATGCTGCGGGTGGAGGCCCGCAACGCCGCCGTGCCCATCGAGCGCAAGCCCGAGTGGATCCGCACCACCGCCAAGACGGGCCCCGAGTACCAGGCCCTGCACGGCCTGGTGAAGCGCGAGGGCCTGCACACCGTCTGCCAGGAAGCGGGCTGCCCCAACATCTTCGAGTGCTGGGAGGACCGCGAGGCCACCTTCCTCATCGGCGGTGACCAGTGCACCCGCCGCTGCGACTTCTGCCAGATCGACACCGGCCGACCGCAGGCGCTCGACCGCGACGAGCCCCGCCGCGTCGCGGAGTCGGTGGCGAGCATGGGGCTGCGCTACGCCACCATCACCGGCGTCGCCCGCGACGACCTGCCCGACGGGGGCGCCTGGCTGTACGCCGAGACCGTGCGCGCCATCCACGCCAGCGGCAGCGGAGACGGCACTGTGCCCTCGCAGACCGGGGTCGAGCTGCTCATCCCGGACTTCAACCGCGACCCCGACCAGCTCGCGGAGGTCTTCTCCTCCGGCCCGGAGGTGCTGGCCCACAACGTGGAGACCGTCCCGCGGGTGTTCAAGCGGATCCGCCCGGCCTTCACCTACGAGCGCTCCCTGGGCGTCATCACCGACGCCCGCGCCGCGGGGCTGGTGACCAAGTCCAACCTCATCCTGGGCATGGGCGAGACCACCGAGGAGGTCGTGACCGCGCTGGGCGACCTGCACGCGGCGGGCTGCGACATCATCACCATCACCCAGTACCTGCGCCCCTCGGCGCGCCACCACCCCGTGGACCGCTGGGTCAAGCCCGAGGAGTTCGTGGAGCTGCAGGACGAGGCGGTCCGGATCGGGTTCACCGGGGTGCTGGCAGGGCCCCTGGTGCGCTCCTCCTACCGCGCCGGCCGGCTGTACGCGGCGGCCCTGGCCGCCCGCGGTGGCGCGCTGCCGGCGCACCTGGCCCACCTGGGCGCCGCCTCGGCGGCCGGCCCCGCCCGCCAGGAGGCCTCCGCCGTCCTCGCCCGCCACGGCGCGCGCGCCGCGGGCTGACGCCCCTGACGGGCGCCACCCGGTCGCCGCACGGCAGCCGGGAGGCGCCCGCGGGCGCGCCTAGAATCCCTGGCATGGCCCGCCGCGCTGACCCCGCTCCCTCCCCCGCCCCGGCGGAGGGGCGTCGTCGAGGGCTGTCCCGCCGCAAGCCCCGCACCGGCCCCGGCCGCCTCGCGCAGATGCGCGAGGTCTACCGCATGACCGCGCGCGTCGACCCCTCCATCAGGTGGTGGATGCTCGGCGCGCTCGTGGTCCCCTTCGTGGTGTTCGAGGTCATCGGCCTGATCACCGGGCACTGGATCTACTTCGGCATCATCGGGCTGCTCTTCTCCGTGCTGGCAGCGCTGTTCGTGCTCGCGCGCCGCGCCGAGACGGCGGCCTACAAGAGCCTGGAGGGCCAGCCCGGCGCCGCCGGCGCCGCGCTGCGCACCCTGCGCCGCGGCTGGCTGGTCGAGGAGGAGCCGGTCGCCATCGACCCGCGCACCCGTGACGTCGTCTTCCGCGTGGTCGGGCGCCCCGGCGTCATCCTCGTCTCCGACGGCCCCGCACCCCGCGTCACCCGCCTCCTGGAGGACGAGCGGCGCCGCACCGCCCGCGTGCTGCGCGACGTCCCCCTGCACACCGTCCAGTGCGGACGCGGCGAGGGCCAGGTCCCGCTGCCCAAGCTGCCGCGGAAGGTCCAGCGCCTGGAGCGCAAGCTCACCAAGCAGGAGGTCGCCGAGGTCACCAAGCGCCTCAAGGCGCTCGGCGGCGTGCGGCCCCCCATCCCCAAGGGCATCGACCCGTTCCGGGCGCGGCCCGACCGCCGAGCGGTGAGGGGCCGCTGAGCAGCATCCACGCCCTCGTCGTCGACGTCGACGGGGTGCTGCGCCGCTGGGACCCGCAGGAGTGGGCCGCGGCGGAGGCGCGGGCGGGTGTGCCGCGCGGGTCGCTGTACCGCGCGGCCTTCGACAGGCCGGCGCTGCGGTCGGTCGTCACCGGCGAGACGACCGACGCGCAGTGGCGCGAGGGCACCGCGGAGCGCCTCGCGCAGGCCCATGGCGTGGGCCTGGACGCCGCGCGCGACGTCGTCGCCAGCTGGTCCCGCTCGGCCGGTGAGGTCGACCGCGGGGTCCTGGAGCTCGTGCGCGAGCAGCGCCGCCGGCGGCGGGTGGTGCTGCTCAGCAACGCCACGGACCGCCTCGACGCCGACCTGGAGCGCCTCGGCGTCGAGGACGAGGTCGACGCCGTCTACGCGACCTGGCGCATCGGCATCGCCAAGCCCGACCCGGAGGTCTACCGGCACGTCGCGGACGACCTGGGGCTGCCGACCTCGGCCTGCGCCTTCGTGGACGACTCCCCGCGCCACGTGGCGGGCGCCCGCGCCGCGGGCATGGTGGCCCACCTGTTCACCGGCGCCGCCGACCTGCGCGCCTTCCTGGACACCCTCGACGCCTGACCCCCGCCGACCCGGGGGCGCCGGGGCGCCAGCCATGCCTGCGAGGCATCGCGGCGGTGCTGCCCGGGCCTTGGACAGCCGCCTCCCGGACCACGACAGTTGCCCGGGCGCTCCAACGAAGGGGCTGCGCGCAGGACGGGTGAGGGACGGCGATGACGGCGACGAGCACTCCGGCGGCGAAGGCAGGCGGCCACAGCGGCGGCCTGCGCCGCTCCCTGGGCCTGGTGGCCCTGGTCGGGCTGGGCCTGGGCTACATGACCCCCACGGTGGTCTTCGACACCTTCGGCATCGTCTCGGACAGCACCGGCGGCGCCGTGCCGTCGGCCTACCTGCTGGCGCTGGTGGTCATGGCCCTGACGGCCACGAGCTACGGCAAGCTCGTCGCGGTCTTCCCCTCCGCGGGCTCGGCCTACACCTACGTGCGCGAGGCCATGCACCCCAACCTCGGGTTCATGGTCGGCTGGTCCTCGCTGCTGGACTACCTGCTGCTGCCGATGGTCAACGCGCTGATCGTCAAGCTCTACGTCGAGCAGGTCTTCCCCGCGATTCCCAGCTGGCTCGTCGTCGTCGTGTACACCGTCGCCACCACCACCCTGGTGGCCGTCACCATGCGCGGCACCTCCCGGGTCAACATGCTGCTGCTGGCCACCGCGATCGCGGTGATGGCGGTGTTCGTGGTGATCGCCAGCTACCAGCTGCTGCAGGGCGAGGGCGCCGGCACGCTGTTCAGCACCCGCGCCTTCGCCGGTCCCGAGACCACCCTGCCGCTCGTCCTGACCGGGGCGACGGTCGTGTGCTTCTCCTTCATCGGCTTCGACGCGGTGACGATGTACGCCGAGGAGGCCAAGACCCCCCGGACGCTCCCCCGGGCGATCATGCTCACGGTGCTCATCGGCGGCGGGATCTTCCTGGTCGCCGCCTACGTGACGCAGCTGCGCTTCCCCACCAACGCGCCCTTCGGGGAGTTCACCGACGACCCGCTGCCGCAGATCGGCCAGCTCGTCGGCGGCCCCCTCTTCCAGGCGGTGCTGGTGGGGGCGGCGTTCGTCGCGACGGTGGCCTCTGGGCTCGCCTCCCACGCCAGCGTCGCCCGCATGCTGCTGGTCATGGGGCGCAACCGCGCCCTGCCCGGGCGGGGCCTGCGCTGGGTCAGCCCGCGCACGCACACGCCCGTGGTGAACATCGTCATCGTCGGCGCGGTGTGCCTGCTGGCCGTGGACTTCTCCCTCGAGCTGATCTCCGCCTGCATCAACTTCGGGGCGCTGGTGGCCTTCAGCTTCGTCAACGCCTCGGTGATCGCCGAGTTCGCCGTGCGCCGGCGCGAGACCCGCACCACCCGCGAGAAGCTGCGCAACGTCGTGGTCCCGGGCGTGGCGACGCTGATGACGGCCCTGCTGTGGACCCAGCTGCACAGCGACGCGCTCGTCGCCGGCGGGGTGTGGGCCACGGTCGGCCTGGTCTACCTGCTCGTCTACACGCGCGGCCTGCGCCGCCCGATGGCCGCGCTGGAGGACTGAGCCGACGACGGGGTCAGCGGCCCCAGCGGGCGGTCAGCGGCCCTCGCGGGCCGCCAGCAGCGTCAGCGCGGCCAGGCTCACCGCGTCGACCACCCGCCCGTCGCCGACCATCGCGGCCAGCTCCTCGCGGGGCACCCACCGCGTGACCAGGTCCGCCTCGGTCTCCTCCAGCCGCTGCTCGCCCGGCAGGAGCTCCTCGGCCAGCCACGCGTGCCCGCGCTGGGAGGCCAGCCCGGCGGCCAGGTCGAAGCTGCCCAGCGGGGTCAGGCGACCGGCGCGCAGCCCGGTCTCCTCGGCCAGCTCGGCGCGGGCGAGGTCCTCCAGCGACCCGCTGCCACCGGCGGGCCAGGTGCCCTGGGGGAACTCCCAGCGCCGCGCGCGCACCGGGTAGCGGTACTGCTCCACGAGCCACCAGCCGTCCCCGGGGCCGTCGGCGGGCGTCGTGCGCGGCAGCACCACGCAGAAGTCGGGCTTGTCGACCACCCCGTAGACACCGGTGGTGCCGTCCTCGCGGCGGACCAGGTCCTCCCGGACGCTGATCCAGGGGTTGGCGTAGACGACGCGGCTCTCCAGCTGCTCCACGCCGACGACGCTAGCGGCGGCGCAGCAGCACGGTGCCCGCCAGCCGGTCGTGCAGCTGGCGCCCGTCGCCGCCGGGCAGCAGCGCGGGCACGAACAGGCCGACCAGCAGCGCCCGCAGCAGCGCGGCCGCCGGCGGCGGGGGCGTCGTCCCCGTCAGGAGGCGGTGGACGCGCAGGCCCACCAGGGCGTGCCCGAAGCTGCCGCCCAGCGTGGCCACCAGGACCACCTGCTCGGCGACGAAGAGCAGCAGGGTGGCGACCGGGTCGTAGTCGAAGAAGGCGAAGGACACCAGCGAGCACGCCAGCCAGTCGATGACGAGCGCGAGCACGCGGCGCCCCGGCGAGCCGAGCGCCCCGGGACCGCTCTCGGGGAGCCCCAGCCCCTGACCCGGCCAGGCGTCCGCGGGTGCCGTCACTCCGCCAGGCTAGGCGTCACCGGGCTCCGCCTCACCCAGGGGTGAGGCGGTGAAGCACCAGGGCCGCCGTGGCACGGGTGCGCCCGTCGGCGGAGGCGAGGCGGTAGCCCAGGAGGTCCTCCAACCGCGCCAGGCGGGTCTGGACGGTGGAGTGGTGCAGGCCCAGCACGGCCGAGGCGGCGCGACTGCTCTCCGTGCGCACCACCGCCTCCAGCGTGTCCAGCCCCCACGGCTCGCGCGCCGCCTCGCGCAGGGCCAGGACGTCGGGGTGGGACGCCCGTGCTGCGGCCGGCACGTCGGCCAGCAGGCTCAGCGCGCCCAGCTCCTCCCAGCGCACCACCGGGGCGATGCGCGAGGCCAGCCGCAGGGACACCAGGGCCTGCGCCCAGGAGGTCGGCAGGTCGTGCAGGCCGACGGCGCTGCCGACACCCGCCAGGCACGCGGTGGAGAAGCGGACCGCCTCCACCAGCGAGGCCCGGACGTCACCGTCCGCCGTGGCCAGCACCGCCGAGCGGCGGCTGAACGGAGCAGGGGCACCAGCGGCGGAGGCCACCACGTGCACGCGTGCGCCCTCGTGCAGGCGCAGCCTGCGGGCGGCCTTGCGGCGCGCATCGTCGGAGGCCGTGGACAGCAGGATCTCGACCGCTCCGGCGTCGTCGTCCAGGGCGGTCGGGGAGACCCGCTCCAGGGTGAGGTGCACGCCGGCGGCGAGCCGCTCCAGCAGCACGCCGTCCAGAGCGCTGGGCGCGGGCCGCTCCACCCACACCACGGCGCCGGAGCCGTCGTCCAGGGAGTGGTGGGGCCACCGCACGGCGTCGGCGAGGTCGGTGACGGGATCGGTCGGCCGGCCGTCGGCGCCGACGCGCAGGTACAACCGGTGCTGGGGGTGCGCCAGGCCGGCGGCGTGGCCGGCCAGCACCGCGGCGCCCCGCAGGAAGGACTCCAGCCCAGCTCCGCGGCCGAGCAGCGTGTCGAAGTGCAGGATGATCTTCATGGCGGCGCCAGCGTCCTCGTCGAGCGCGCTGAGCCGCTGGATCAGCTCCTTCACCGTGCCATCACCGGCCCATCGTGCTCTCAGGGCCGGCCGCTGACACCCAGCACCCGGTCGAGCCAGTTGCGCGCCGAGGCCGAGGCGCCCTGCGCCAGCACGGTGTGCTCGAACGTCCCGAAGCCGTGGAAGCCGCCGGCCCAGACGTGGAGCTCGGCCTGACCGCCCTGCGCCCAGATGCGGCTGGCGTAGTCGACGGCCTCGTCGCGGAACACCTCGGCGCTGCCGACCTCCAGGAACGCCGGCGGCAGGCCGGAGAGGTCATCGGCCCGTGCCGGCGCTGCGTACGCCGGCACCTCGCCGGAGCCGTAGCGCTCCCCCAGCAGCGAGCGCCACGCCAGCTCGTTCTCCACCGCGTTCCACATGCCGGTGGGGTACTGCCGGGTGGAGCAGGTGGTCCCCCGGTCGTCGAGCATGGGGGCGAGGAGCAGCTGGCCGGCCACCTGCGCGCCGCCCCGGTCGCGGGCCATGAGGGCCACCGAGGCCGCCAGCCCGGCCCCGGCGCTGATGCCCGCGACCACCCCGGCGGCGGGGTTCACGCCCAGCGCCTCGGCGTGCTCGGCGAGGTGCTGCAGCCCGGCGTAGACGTCCTCCTGGGGGACCGGGTACTGGTGCTCCGGAGCCCGGCGGTACTCGACGGTGGCGATGACCGCGTTGTAGCGCTCCACCCAGTCGAGGAAGACCTCGGCGCCGCTCCACCGCGTGCCGAGCATCATGCCGCCGCCGTGCACGAAGTAGACCAGCGGGCTGGTGGCGGTGCGGTCAGGCCGGTGCACCAGGGTCAGCGGCACGGACGCGCCGTCGTGCCCGGTGGCCGCGAGGTCCCGGCGCACCAGCCCGAGCTCCGCCACGCGCTGCTGGGCGGAGACGGCGGCGGCGTCGTCCTCGGCGCGCTTGAGCGGCACGTCCGCCTCGGTGATCGGCGAGGGGGTCTCGAGCTGCACGGCGAGCGCCGCCGCGACCTCGGGGTCAAGCGGCGGCGCGGGCACGAGCCCGCTGGCAGACGTCGTCATGTGGTTCACCAGACCTGGTCGGGGCAGCGTCGAGGCAGCAGCGGGCCGTCGCTGGCCCGTGCCGGGCGACCAGCGTCCGCCACCGCCGCAGGGGCCTCAAGCCGCCACCGCGGCGGAGACCGGCGCCGCGGGGGCGCCACGTGGCGGTTGTCCGGGCACCGCCGCGGCGCTGAGCCTTGGGGGCGCCGGGTGACTGACGCCCCGCGCTGCCAAAGGAGGCACCTGAGATGTCCCACACCGCCGCCGCGACCAGGTCCGCCCGGCCGCTGCGCCGTCACGCCGGCACCGCCGCGCTCGCCGCGGCGGGCCTGCTCCTGGCCGGGTGCTCCGCGCCGGGCAGCAGCACCGCCGCCGGCGCCGCCTCGTCGTCGTCGACCCTGGCCGCGGGCGAGAGGCCCAGCTGCGGCACCGAGCCGGTGGAGCTGTCCGCCTACATCGAGTCGGGCTTCCCCCTGCCCCAGGCCCTCTTCGACGAGTTCACCAAGGCCAACCCGAACGTCACCTTCGACGTGCGCGAGGACCAGTTCGCCGTCATCACCCAGAACGCGCCGCGCGTGCTGGCCGACAACCCGCCGGACCTCATGCGGCTGCCGCAGATGTCGGAGCTGGCGAAGGACGGGCTCCTCAAGGACCTCGACCCCTACGCGGAGGCCTTCGGCTGGGACCAGTGGCCGCCCTCCCAGCTCCAGCAGCTGCGGGTGGGCGAGGACGGCGAGCGCGGCGACGGCCCCCTGCAGGCGCTGGGCCTCAACTTCAGCATGACCGGCGTCTTCTACAACAAGGACCTGGCTGCGCAGATCGGCATGACCGAGCCGCCCGCCACGCTGGCCGAGCTGGACGACGCCCTGGCGAAGGCGAAGGCGGCGGGGATCACGCCCATCCAGCAGTTCAACGGCGGCGCCACCGGCGGCCTGCTGTTCCCGCTGCAGAACCTCATGGCCGCCTACGGCTCCCCCACCGAGCTGAACGACTGGATCTTCAACAAGGAGGGCGCCACGATCGACACGCCGGCGAACCTCCAGGGAGCACAGCACCTGCAGCGGTGGATCGACGCCGGCTACTTCGCCGGGGACGTCAACTCCGTCGACTACGCGACCATGATGAGCCGCTTCATCGGCGGGGACGGCCTGTTCATGTTCGACGGCGACTGGGAGTCGGCGAACCTCGACACGCAGGTCCCCGGGAAGGTCGGGTTCTTCCTCATGCCGCCGCAGGAGGCCGGTGGGGGGCAGGCCGCGATGTCGGCGCCCCTGACCTTCGGCATCGCCAACGCGGCACCCCACGCGGACTGCGCGGCCGCCTTCCTGGACTGGGTGGCCACCGACCAGCAGGCGCGCACCACCACCGTCCAGGTGGGCGGTTCGCACCCGATGGGCCCCGCCGACGCCTTCATGCCGGAGACCGAGGCCGGCTCGGTGACCGCGCAGACCCTCGAAGCCGGCGCGAAGATCACCGCCGACGACGGCGCCATGGACTTCCTGGCCAACGCCACCGGGGCGATCTACGCGCAGAGCTGGACCCCCAACCTGCAGAAGATGGTGGCCGGCCAGCAGACGCCCGAGGGACTGCTCTCGTCGGTGCAGGCCGACTACGAGAGCCAGCTGCAGGGCTGACGTTGACCGTCTCCGAGGACGAGGCCGGGCAGCTGCGCACGCAGCTGACCGGCCGCTCGCCGGACGCCGCACCGCGCGGCCGCTCACGCCGCGCCCCCGTCGCGCGGCGCTGGGCGGCCGCGGCGGGGTGGCTCTTCGTGCTGCCGGCGCTGGCCTTCTACGGGGTGTTCGTGCTGCGCCCCATCGCGCTGACGCTGCAGTACTCCCTGTACGACTGGAACGGCATCGGCGCGGCCCGCTACGTCGGGGCTGACAACTACGTCCGCATCATCACGGACCAGCGGCTGCTCAGCCCGATCCTGCACGCCTTCGAGCTGATCATCTTCTTCAGCGCGGTGCCGGTGGTCCTCGGGCTGCTCGTGGCGAACACCATCCGCGGCATCGCCACGAGCCGCCTGGCCGGTGTGGCCCGCACGGTGGTCTTCATGCCGCAGGTCATCCCCCTGGTGGCTGCCGGCATCATGTGGAGCTGGCTGCTCTCGAGCACGGGTCTGGTCAACCAGCTGCTGCGGGCCGTCGGCCTGGGCTCGCTGACGCGCGCATGGCTCGGTGACTTCAGCACCGCGCTGCCCGCCGTCGGGCTCATCGGCGCCTGGGTGCTGCTGGGGCTGTGCACCGTGCTGCTGCTGGCCGGCATGGGGAAGATCGACACCGCGCTCTACGAGGCTGCGCGGCTGGACGGCGCCGGCCCCGTGCAGGAGTTCTTCGCGGTGACCCTGCCGGGCCTGCGCCAGGAGATCGCCGTGTGCGTCACGGTGACGGTGATCGCGGCGCTGTCGAGCTTCGACATCGTCTACATCTCCACCCAGGGCGGCCCTGGCGGCGCCACGAGCGTGCCGGGCCTGCAGATCTTCTCCCTGGCGTTCTCCCAGCGCGAGGTGGGACTGGCCAGCGCGCTGGCGATGGCCCTCATGGTGCTCGTCGTCCTCGTCGTGCTGCCGATCCAGTGGGTCACCCGCAGGGGCGAGGGATGATCGTCTCGCGCCGGGAGGCGCTGCTCGGACGGGTGCTGCTCGTCGTCCTCATGGCCGTGACGGTCGTGCCCTTCATCAGCCTGTTCGTCACCGCGCTGCACCCCGGCGGCACCTACCCGCAGGGCATCACGTGGCCCGAGGCGCCGCAGTGGGGCAACTTCGCGCGGGCCTTCGAGGCGGCGCAGATGGGCAGGCTGCTGAGCTCGACCCTGCTCATCGAGCTGGGCGTGGTGCCCGCTGCGCTGCTGTTCGCCACCATGGCCGGCTTCGCGCTGGGGCAGCTGCGCATCCGCGGGCACCGCGCGCTGCTCGTGCTGTTCCTGCTGGGGCTGGCGCTGCCCTTCGAGGGCGTCGTCATCCCGCTGTACTACCAGGTGCGCGAGATGGGTCTGCTCGGCACGCGCTGGGCCATCGTGCTTCCGCTGCTGGGCCTGTACATGCCCTTCGCGGTGGTGTGGATGCGTGCGCACTTCGCGACGGTCCCCGCCGAGCTCTCCGAGGCGGCCCGCATGGACGGCGCGGGGCTGTGGCAGCTGTTCTGGCGCATCCACGTGCCCTTGGCGCGGCCGGCGCTGGCGTCGCTCGGCATCCTGCTGTTCCTGTGGACCTGGAACCAGTTCCTGCTGGCCATCGTCATGGTCGACGACCCCACCCGACGCACCATGGCGGGCGCGCTCGGCGCCTTCCAGGGCCAGTACGGCACCGACATCCCGCTCCTGTGCGCGGGGTCGCTGCTGATCCTGGCCCCCACGCTGCTGGTCTTCTTCGTCTTCCAGCGGCAGTTCGCGGCAGCGCTGCTCGCCGGCGCCGTCAAGGGCTGACCCCGCCCCACCCGAGCCGGCCGTCGGCGCCGGGCCGACCCCCGGCGCCGACGGCCACCCCCGTAACCTCCCCGAAATGCCGGTGTCACAAGCCGGAGACGCGTGCTCCCTAGCGTGCGACGACGGCAGACGCACGAGCAGTGCCAGCGCGACCCCCCGAGGAGGGTGGATGTTCAAGGACGCGAACGAGGTCACCAGGTACATCGACGAGAACGACGTCAAGTTCGTCGACGTCCGGTTCTGCGACCTGCCCGGTGTGATGCAGCACTTCAACGTGCCCGCCGCCACGGTGGACGAGGACTTCTTCACCGAGGGCCAGATGTTCGACGGGTCGTCGATCCGCGGCTTCCAGGCCATCAACGAGTCGGACATGAAGCTGGTGCCGGACCTCGACACCGCCTACATCGACCCGTTCCGCGTCGAGAAGACGCTGAACATCAACATGCACATCGTCGACCCGATCACGGGTGAGCCCTACAGCCGCGACCCGCGCCAGATCGCGGCCAAGGCTGAGGCGTACCTGCGCAGCACGGGGATCGCCGACACGGCGTTCTTCGCGCCGGAGGCGGAGTTCTACATCTTCGACGACGTGCGCTTCAAGACCTCCCAGCAGGAGGCCTACTACCACATCGACTCCATCGAGGCCGCGTGGAACACCGGCCGCGTGGAGGAGGGCGGCAACCGCGGGTACAAGACGCCCTACAAGGGCGGCTACTTCCCGGTGCCGCCGACCGACCACTACTCCGACCTGCGCGACCAGATGAGCCTGGCGCTCGACGCGCAGGGCTTGGGCGTCGAGCGCGCGCACCACGAGGTGGGCACCGCCGGCCAGACCGAGATCAACTACCGGTTCGACACGCTCGCGAAGTCGGCCGACAAGATCATGCTGTTCAAGTACATCATCAAGAACGTGGCCTGGCAGGCGGGCAAGACCGTCACCTTCATGCCCAAGCCGCTCTTCGGTGACAACGGCTCGGGCATGCACGTGCACCAGTCGCTGTGGAAGGACGGCTCGCCGCTGTTCTACGACGAGTCCGGCTACGGCGGCCTGTCCGACACCGCCCGCTGGTACATCGGCGGTCTGCTGCACCACGCGCCGTCGCTGCTCGCCTTCACCAACCCGACGGTGAACAGCTACCACCGCCTGGTGCCCGGCTACGAGGCGCCGGTGAACCTCGTGTACTCGGCGCGCAACCGCTCCGCCTGCGTGCGCATCCCCATCACCGGCTCCAACCCCAAGGCCAAGCGCATCGAGTTCCGCGTGCCGGACCCCTCGTGCAACCCCTACCTGGCCTTCTCCGCGATGCTGCTCGCCGGCATCAACGGCATCCAGAACCGGATCGAGCCGCCGGACCCGGTGGACAAGGACCTGTACGAGCTGCCGCCCGAGGAGCACGACGCCATCGCGCAGGTGCCGGGCTCGCTCGGCGCCGTCCTCGACGCGCTCGAGGCCGACCACACGTACCTGACCGACTCGGGGGTCTTCACCGAGGACCTCATCGAGACCTGGATCGAGTACAAGCGGAAGAACGAGATCGACCCGATCCGCTTCCGCCCGCACCCGCACGAGTTCGAGATGTACTACGACATCTGATCACCGGGTGCAGCGCTGAGCCCGCACCGCCGTCTCCTGGGGGACGGCGGTGCGGGCTGCTGCGTCGGTCAGACCCGCCGCAGCAGCCCGGCCAGCTCGGCCCACCACTCCAGCCGCGTCGGCCGCCCGTCGTAGCTGGCGCGCCGGTTCGCGCCGGAGGCGCTGGGCAGCACGAACACCCGGCTGGCGCCGACGGACCACGGCGCGGGCCCCAGGCCCGGAGGGCGGTGACCGGCGAAGCGGGCGTACGCCGTCCCCGCGGCCTTGCCGTGGAAGGCCACCCACCCCGGTGCGTGCTGCTCGACCGCGGCGCGGAAGCGCTGCAGGTCCTCGGCGGACGCCCGGCCGCCCGGCCGGGCCGGGTCCTGCAGCAGGTCCGTCAGCCCGACGCCGACGCCCGGCAGGTCGGCGTCCTCCTCGGGCGAGAAGCGGCGCGCCGTGATGCCCGACTCGTGCAGCAGCCGCCAGAAGCCGTCGCCGGGACCGGCGTGGTGGTGCCCGCGCCGGGCGGCGCACGCGGTCACCGCCGGCCCCACGAGGACGACGCGCAGCCCGGGAGCCAGGTGGTCGCTGAGCCGGGCGCCTGTCACCGGCCCATCGTCGGGCAGCGGGCCCGGGGCGCGCGAGGTGCCCGACAGCGCGACCGCTCCCACGGCGGAGATCGCAGGGCGCCCGCCGCGGCCCGGTGGTTGGCTCGGGGGATGCGCATCTTCTTCACCGGCGGCAGCGGCAAGGCCGGCCACCACGTCGCGCCCTTCCTGGCCTCCCAGGGGCACCACGTCACCAACGCCGACCTCACGCCGCTGCGCCACCCCGACGTCACCGACCTGCGGGTCGACCTCACCGACGCCGGCCAGGTCTACTCGGCGCTGGCGGGCACGCCCTCGGGGGCCGACCTGGAGGGTCCCGGGCGCCCGGCGGGCACGGCCTCGGCCTACGACGCCGTCGTCCACTACGCCGCCATCCCCAGCCAGTTCATCGCCCCGGACGCCACGACCTTCGCGAGCAACGTGGTGGCCCACTACAACGTGCTCGAGGCCGCCACCCGGCTCGGGATCCGCAAGGTGGTCTTCGCCTCCTCGGAGACGACGTACGGCATCTGCTTCGCCCAGGGCGAGCGCAAGCCGCTCTACGTCCCGGTCGACGAGGAGCACCCGGTGGTGCCGGAGGACTCCTACGCCATGTCCAAGGTGGCCGGCGAGGTGGTCGCCCGCTCCTTCCAGGCCCGCAGCGGTGCCGACGTCTACGGCCTGCGGATCAACAACGTCATCGAGCCGCACCAGTACGCGGAGGACTTCCCGGCCTTCCTGGCCGACCCCGCGCTGCGGCGCCGCAACGTCTTCGCCTACATCGACACCCGCGACCTCGGGCAGATGACGCTGCGGGCCCTGCAGACCGACGGGCTCGGCTACCAGGTCTTCAACGTCGCCAACGCCGACTGCTCGGTGGCCGCGACCACGAGCGAGATCATCGAGACCTTCTACGAGGGCGTCGAGGTTCGCCGCCCGATGGGCGAGCACGAGACCTTCTACAGCATCGACAAGGCGCGCGAGCTCCTCGGCTACGCCCCCGAGCACTCCTGGCGCGACGTGCTGCCCGACCCCCGCGCCGGCGCCTGAGCGCCCGCCGGCTCACCCGCACGGGCGGCGCGCCCGCGCCCCCCGGTGCACCAGGCTGGCGGTGGGCACGAGCCGCCCGGGCGGTGCCCGCCCCGGCGCGCTGAGGACGTCACCGACGTCGCGCCGGGACGGGCACCGCCACCCGCCGCGCTCGCGCCACCGCCGAGGGGGGCAGGATCCTGGCGTGGCCGTGCTGCACCTCATGGTCGGGCTGCCCGCCTCGGGCAAGACGACGACGGCGGGCGCGCTCGCCGAGCAGCGGCGCGCGCTGCGGCTGACGCCCGACGAGTGGATGATCCCGCTGTTCGCCCACAACGACGCCGGCGGGAAGCGCGACGTGCTCGAGGGGCGCCTCATCACCACGGCGCTGGAGGTGCTCGGCCTCGGCTGCGACGTCGTCCTCGACTTCGGGCTGTGGAGCCGCCAGGAGCGCGCCGCGCTGCACCACCTCGCCGCCGTCGCCGGGGCGGGGTGCCGCTCGGTCTACCTGCCGGTGGGCCCGGAGGAGCAGTGGGCGCGCGTGCAGGGGCGCCGGGACACCGTGGGCCGCCTGACCTTCGCCATGACGCGCGAGGAGCTCGACGGGTGGCGCCTGCGCTTCGAGCCGCCTGACGCGGCGGAGCTGGCCGGGGGCGCCCCCGAGGCGGTGCTGCCGCCCACCAGCGCGTCGTGGTCGGACTGGGCCGTGCAGCGGTGGCCCTCCCTGCGGGTGCCGCCCGGGGCTCACGGCAGCAGGAAGTCCTCGACCTGCAGGTCGTAGGCCACGAAGGGCCGCAGCCCACCGGCCAGCTCCACGAGCACCTCGCGCGCCGTGGCCGCGACGCCGGGCGCGAGCGACAGCAGCGCCGCGGTCTCGGTGGTGCTGTCGCGCGCGGGCCCGGCCCAGGCGGTCTCCGGCAGGCGGGTGGCGATCTGCTCGAGGCAGTCGTCGAGCACCAGCCCCGGCTCGGCGGGGCGCTCCTGCAGCTCTCGCAGGTGCTGCTCGACGGCCCCCGACCAGCGCTCGGGCTGCTCGGGCGGGAGGAACAGCAGGACGTCGTACGACACGCAGACCCCCTGTCGGTCGGCGGTGACCAGGTGCAGCAGAGGAGTACCCCGATCCGCCGCCGCCCGCACCTCGCCGCCGGCGCGCCCGGTCCGCAGCGCCGGCGGCGCTCAGGCGGGCAGCAGGCGCAGCGCGAAGGGGTCCAGGCTGCCGGGCAGCGGCCGGTCGGCGCGCAGGCGCGGCGCGACCGGGCGCCACGCCTCCTGGGCGAGCGCAGCGAGCAGCGTGCTGGTGGTCAGCAGGACCACCCCGCGCCCCGGGCACATCCCCGGCCCGGCGCTGAAGGGCACCAGCGGCCAGTCGACGGCGCCGCGCGGGTCCTCCTGGCCGGAGCCGTCCAGCCACAGCTCGGGGGCGAGGCGGTGGGCCTGCGGCAGGCGGCTCTCGTCGCGGTGGAAGAAGGGCGCGAAGACGAGCACCCCGGCACCCGCGGGCAGCTGCCCGGTGCGCCACGTCGTCGTCGCCGTGGTCTGCCGCAGCACGGCGGGGGTGGTGGGCCACAGCCGCAGCGACTCCAGCACCACCGCGCGCAGCAGCGGGCGGCGCGCCACGGGCGCCGCCGGGTCGGCCGACGGCGCAGGCGCCTCCTCGCGGACGCGGCGGGCGACGTCGGGGTGGGCGGCCAGCAGCTCGAGGGCCCGGGAGGACGCCCACGCCGCGGCGTCGAAGGCGAACAGCCACTGCGGCACCTGCTCGTGCGGTGCCACCCCGGGCCGCGCGGGCGTGCTGGCGACCAGCGCGGCCAGGCTCCCGGGCTCGGCGGCCTCCACGTAGTGGCGCACCCGGCCGAGGAAGCGGGCCCGCGTGCGCCGGTCGACCGGGGCCAGGCCCGACCAGTTGGCGCGGCGGCGCAGGGCGAGCAGGTCGTCGGTCACCTGCTCGTCGTCGCGGGCGGACTCCCCCAGCACGACCCGCCGCACGGTCCGCCACCAGGCGCGCGAGAGCAGCGGCCAGGTCAGCGCGCCCTCGGCGCGCGCCTGCTCGGTGAGCAGCCGCGCCTCCTGCGCCACCGCCGCGGCGAACGGGCCGGCGAGGTGGTGCAGGGGCTGGCCGGCGTCGAGCACGGACTCGTTGAACGGGCGGCGCTCGGCCCGGGCGGCGGGTGGGCTGATGAGCACCCCGCGAGGCTGGAAGTGGGCCAGCGCCCCGCGCTTCTCCGGGGAGGCCGGGGAGAACGGCTCCGGGGCGCCGTCCAGGACCCTGCGCACGTCATCCGGCTCGACGGGGACGACGAAGGACCTGCCCAGCACGCGCACGTGCACCGGGTCGGGGCCGTGGCGCTCGCGCAGGCGGCGCACCGCCGCGACCGCGCGCGCATCGAGGTCGAGCCGGCCGACCGCGGCCACCACCCGCGGCCGGCGCACGACGGCCCCCTGCGCCGCGACGGGGAGCAGCACCCCGGTGAGCAGCCGGGCGGCGTCGGCCAGCGACGCGGTCGGCACCAGCCCCGCCCGCCGGGTGCGGGTCACGGCCGCCCGAAGCCGAACGGGATGGGGATCGGGCCGCAGCAGCACACCCCCTGCACCCGCTGCTGCGGCGTGAGCAGCGCGACCGCCTGGTAGCAGGCGGCGAAGCGCAGGGCCACGGGCAGCACCGAGCGGGACACGCCGCGCTCGGCGACGGTGCGGCGCACCGCCCCGGAGCAGGAGTCACCGCCGTGGGCCAGCCGGTGGGCGCACGAGTAGCCCTTGTGCGGGGACAGCCGGGCCTGGTACCAGGCGATGGCCCTGTCGACGGCGCGCGCTGCTCGGGTGGGACCGCTCATCCGTCGATGCTGCTCCAGTGGCGCGGATCACACCCGTCGACCATGGACCCCGCCCTCCGCACCGCCGGCCGCTGACAGGTGCCGGGAGGTGCCGGGAGGCGCGGCGTGCCAGCCTCGCGGGGTGGAGGGCTACACCCGCGGCGGGCTGCACTTCGACGTCACCGACCTCGGACCCGACCTGCCGGGGACGCCGGTCGCCCTGTGCCTGCACGGCTTCCCGCAGGACCGCACCGCCTTCGACGGCGTCGCGCACCGCCTCGCGGCGCGCGGGGTGCGCGTGCTGGCGCCCGACCAGCGCGGGTGCTCACCGCGCGCCAGGCCGCGGGGCCGTCGTCCCTACGTCCTGTCCGAGCTCGTCGCGGACGCCGTCGCGCTGCTGGACGCGGCCGGCGTGCAGCGCGCCCACGTCATCGGCCACGACTGGGGCGGGGTGGTCGCCTGGGCGCTCGCCGCGTGGCACCCCGAGCGGGTGGCGTCGCTGACAGCCCTGTCGCAGGCGCACCCCGCGGCGATGGGCCGCGCCGTCCTGGGGTCCTCCCAGGGGCTGCGCTCCTGGTACGTGGGCGCCTTCCAGGTGCCGCTGCTGCCCGAGCTGGTGCTCCTGCGCGGCGGGGCCCTCGGCCGCCTCCTGGAGCGCACCGGGCTGCCGGCCGAGCTCGCCCGGGGGTACGCCGAGCGGGCCGCCCGGGGAGGACGGCTGGCCGCCGGCATCGCCTGGTACCGGGCCCTGCCGCTGGGCCGCCGGCCGGTGGGACCGGTGTCCGCGCCGGTCACCTACCTGCACGGCTGGCAGGACCCCTTCTACTCCCCCGCCAGCGTGCTCGGCACCGCCGAGCACGTGCGCGGCCCCTACCGGCGGCGCACGCTCGACACCGGCCACTGGGTGCCCGAGCTCGAGCCGGACGCCGTCGTCGCGGCCGTGCTGGAGCAGGTCGGCGCCGAGGGGTCCACCATGGGCGCGTGAGCGAGCTCCCGGTCCTGACCGCCGCCGACGTCGCCGCCCAGCCCGTCCTGGACGTGGGGTCCTTCTCCCAGGACGACGCCGTGGACCTGGGCGTCATCGCGCTGGAGGTGGTCCGCGAGCGCGGCGCCGACCTCGCCGTCCGCGTGGAGCTGGGCGGGGAGACGGTCTTCCTGGCCCGGACGGGCACCACCGACGCCGGCAACGAGCGCTGGCTGGCGGGCAAGGCCCGCGTCGTCCACCGCTTCGGTGAGCCGTCGCTGCTCGTGCGCCGGCGCCACGAGGAGGCCGGGACCCCCTTCGAGGACCGCGACGACGTCGACCACGACCAGCTCAAGGCGCACGGCGGCTCCGTGCCGCTGCGCGTGCGGGGTGAGCTCGTGGGCACGCTCACCACCTCGGGCGAGCCCGACGTGGTCGACCACGCCGTCTCGGCCGAGGCGGTGCGGCGCTACCTCGAGCGCCGCGCGGGCTGACCGGGCCGACCGGGAGGAGGACCGACGTGCGCAGGGTCGTGGTCTACGAGCTGGTGTCCCTGGACGGGGTCGCGGAGTCACCGGACCGCTTCTTCGGGTGGGACGACGCGCTGGACGCGCAGCTGGGCGAGGTGATCGCCACGCAGGACGACGTGCTGCTCGGCCGGCGCTCCTACGAGGAGTGGGCCCCGTACTGGCCGACCAGCGACGTCGAGCCGTTCGCCACCTTCATCAACGGCGTGGCCAAGCACGTCGTCACCAGCCGCCCCCTGGAGCCGGCCTGGGGCGGGGCGCGGGCCGTCCCGGGCGACCCCGTCGCCTTCGTGCGGGCCCTCAAGGACGGTGAGGGCGGTGACATCGGGGTCCACGCCAGCATCAGCCTCGCGCAGTCCCTCCTGGCCGGCGGCGTCGTCGACGTCCTGAGGCTCGTGGTGGCCCCTGCGGTGGCGGGCAGCGGACGGCGGCTGCTGGACGGGCTGCCGGCGCTGCGCCTGCAGCTGCAGGGCAGCGAGGCCTCGCCCACCGGGCACGTCGTGCTCGACTACCGCGTCGGCGCGGCCTGACCGGCTCGGTGGGGCGCTCGGAGGCGCCCGGGGAACGGCTGGGCGGGCGGCTGGGCGGGCGGCGGGCGGCGGCTGCCCGCAGGATCACCGGGTGAGCACGCACACCCCCGCCCCCGTCGAGCTGGCCGAGACCGCGGCGTCGGACCTGTCAGCCCCGCCCTCGCAGCGCGGGGTCGCGGTGGTCACCGGCGGCTCGGCGGGCATCGGCCGCGCCGTGGTCCGCGAGCTGGCGGCCCGCGGCTGGGACGTCGCGGTGCTGGCCCGCGGCCGCGAGGGACTGGCGGGCGCCGTCGCCGACGTCGCCGCGGCGGGGCGCCGCGGGCTGGGCGTGGTCTGCGACGTCGCGCACCGCGAGCACGTGGACGCGGCCGCCACCCGCGTGGAGGCCGAGCTCGGGCCGGTGCAGGTCTGGGTCAACAACGCCATGGCCAGCGTCTTCTCCCCGTTCTGGGACACCGACCCCGACGACTTCGAGCGCGCCACCGCGGTCACCTACCTCGGCCAGGTGCACGGCACCCGGGCCGCGCTGGCGCGCATGCGGCCGCGGGACCGGGGGCACGTGGTGCAGATCGGCTCGGCGCTGGCCTTCCGCGGCATCCCGCTGCAGGCGGCCTACTGCGGCGCCAAGCACGCCGTGGTCGGCTTCACCGAGTCGGTCATCACCGAGCTGCGCCACGAGGGCAGCCGGGTGCAGGTGTCGATGGTGCACCTGCCCGGCATGAACACCACCCAGTTCGGGTGGGTCCGCACCACCCTGCCGCAGCACCCGCAGCCGGTCGCCCCGATCTACCAGCCGGAGGCGTGCGCGAAGGTGGTGGCCGAGGTGGTCGACCACCCGCGCCGGCGGACGTGGGTCGGGGAGTCGACGGTCTACACGGTGCTCGGCAGCTGGGTGGCGCCGTGGTTCGTGGACCGCTACCTCGCGCGCACCGGCGTGGACGGGCAGCTCACCGACCAGCCCCGCTCGAGCATGCGCGGTGACTACCTCGACGCGCCGGTGGCCGGGGACGCCGGCGCCCGCGGCGTCTTCGACGACAGGTCGTGGAGCTGGAGCCCGCAGGTGTGGCTCCAGCAGCGCCGCCACGCCGTGGACGCCGCGGGCACCGCGGCGCTGGCGCTGGGAGCGGTGACCGCGGCGGTGGGGGCCGCGACCGCCCGCCGCCGGCGGCGCACCTCCGCGGCCGCCCGCGCGCGGCGGTGGCTGGGACGGTGAGCCGGCCGCGGCGCCCACGCCCCGCGGGCTCGGTGCTGCAGGGCGCCAGGGCGGCCTGGGGCGCCGCCCTGCTGGCCGCGCCCGGCACGGTGCTGGGCCTGCTCGGCCAGCGCCGGCCCGGTCCCCGGTCGCTCGGGGTGGTGCGGCTCCTGGGCGCTCGCCACCTCGTGCAGGCCGCATTCTGCGGGCGCGCGCCCGGGAGGGCGGCCCTGGCCGACGGCGCGTGGTTGGACGCGGTGCACGCGCTCTCCGCGCTCGGGCTGGCCGCGGCCGACAGGCGCCGGGCACGCCTCGCGCTCCTGGACGCCGCCATCGCCTCCACCTGGGGCCTCGCCACCGCCCGCGCCGCGCGCCGGGTCCCCCTCGACACCGGCCACGAGCCGTCCCGCCGCGAGCGCCTGGCGCGCACCCTGCACCCCCTGCTCCCCGGGGCGCCCCCGCTGTGAGGGCGCCCCGCGGGGCTCAGCCGTCGGTCTTCTCCAGGGCCGCGTAGGCGTACTGGAGGGCGTCGGCGGCGGCCACCACCGTCATGCCGGTGGTGACCCACCGCGTCGCCCGCGGCGCCGCCGCGTGGGAGAGCAGGGCTGCGGTGGCCACCCACTGCCCCAGGCAGAACGGGCAGGTGACGAGCTCGCCGACGGCGTGCCGGACCGCTCCCTCGCGCGGCTGCTCGAGGACCTCGCCCGGGCCTGCGGGCCCCGAGAAGACGGTGAACGGGGCGCGCAGGGGCGACAGCACGGCGTCCTTGGACAGCGTGCGGGTGGTGCGGAAGACGGCCACGGACATCAGCGCCAGGTCGGCCGGGCCCGGCAGGGCCGCCCCCCGACGGCGGCGGGCCAGGACGGTCGCTGCCGTGATGGTGCTCACGGCGTAGCCGCCCATGAGCAGGGCGTAGCCGGTGAGCGGCCTCTCATCACGGTCGTCGGGGTCGGTGCCGAGCTTCTCGTACTCGCGGCGCGTGCGCAGCCACCAGCGCGCGACACCGGCCAGCGGTCCGGCGTGGGTGTGGGCGGCCTGCGCGAGGCGGAGGTCGGCGTCATCGGCGGTCATGGCAGCCCGGTACCCGATCGCGCGCGCCCCAGTCGCGCCCGCCCGGTGGGTGCGCCGGCCGAGGGTGCGCGGCTAGCGTCGGCGGGGTGTCCTCGGTGCCCGCCGTCCCTGCCGTGACCGCCGAGACCGAGGGGCGTGCGCACGGGCGCCCCGTGCCGCGGGCGCTGCTCGACGGCGTGGTGCTCGGGCTCGTGCTCATGGCGGTGTTCACCGCCGCGTGGGCGGCCAACGCGCTGGGCGCCTGGCCGGGGGTCCTCGGGACGTCGCTCACCGCGGTCGCCGTGGCCGCCAGCACCTGGTTCCTCGTCACGGCGGTCAGGCTGGTGCGCCACCGCGGCCGGGCCAGCGCGACCACCTCGCCGGAGGAGCTGGCTCGGCAGCGCCGCAGCGGGCGCGCCTTCGGCTGGGTCTTCACCGCCGAGGCCGTGGTCATCGTCGTCGCGGCGAACGCGCTGGGGCGCGTCGGTCGGCCCGACCTCGTGCTGCCGGTGGTCGCCCTCGTCGTCGGGCTGCACTTCTACCCGATGGCGCGGATCTTCCAGCGCCGGATCGACACCTGGCTGGCCACCGGCCTCAGCGCGGTCGGGCTGGCGGGGCTGCTGGCGCTGCTGCTCACCAGCGCGAGCCGCGACGCCGTGTGGGGGCTGGTCGCCGTCGGCGCCGCCCTGACCACGGGAGCCTACGGCGCGTACTTCTCCCGCCTGGCGGAGCAGCTCCTCGCCCGCTCGACGACCTCCGCGCCGCCGGGGTCGCCCGCGCCACCAGGCGCCTCCGGTCGCTCCGCCTGAGCGCTGCGCGGCAGCTCGGCGGCCGTTGGTCCACCGCACGATCGACGGAGCAGGAGCTGTTGACAGTCGATCGGTGGTTACCGAACATCAACGCATGCACATCGCCAAGCGAGCGGTCCGACCGCTCCAGCTGCTCCTCGCGGCGCTCCTGGCCGCCCTCCTCGGCGCCCAGGCGCTGCTGGTCGCCGGGCTCACGCAGCTCTCCCCCACGGACGTGCCTGAGCTGCAGCGGTTCCGCTGGACGCTCCTCGTGCTCGCCGTCGTCGTGCTCGCGTGCGCGGAGGTGGTCGTCGTCGCCACGTGGCGCCTGCTCGCCCTGGTGCGCGCCGACCGCATCTTCAGCCCCGGCGCCTTCCGCTGGGTGGACGCGATCATCGGCGCCTTCGCCGCGGCGTGGGTGGCCCTGCTCGTCGCCGTCGTCCCCGTCCTGCAGTTCGCCCAGGTCGACGACGCGCCGGGGCTGGGCGGCCTGCACCTGCTCCTGCTGCTGGTGGGCCTGGTGCCGGTGCTGCTCATGCTGGTCATGCGGGCCCTGCTGACGCAGGCCACCTCGCTGCGCTCCGACCTCGAGGCGGTCATCTGAGTGGCCATCGTCGTGCGCATCGACGTCGAGCTGGCGCGTCGCAAGATGTCGGTCGGGGAGTTCGCCGAGCGGGTCGGGCTGACCCCGGCCAACGTGGCGGTGCTCAAGAACGGCCGGGCCAGGGCGGTGCGCTTCAGCACCCTGGAGGCGATGTGCCGGGTCCTCGGCTGCCAGCCGGGGGACCTGCTCGAGTGGGTCCCCGACGAGGCGGCGGCGGAGCCGGCGACCGGCTGAACCGTGACCGGGCGGCCCGTCAGGGAGCGGCCGCCCCCGCTCCCGCACCGGCGGCGCCCACCGGGGACCCACCGCCGGTCCCCTGTCGCTCCCGGCGGCGCACGAGCCGCCACAGGAGCGCCCCCACCGCGGCGAAGGAGCCCGCGCTGACGAGGCCCACCGGCCCGGCGACGACGGCGCTGGCGCCGGGGACGAGCAGCAGGGCCAGCGGCGCCAGGCCGTTGAGCACGCCGTGGGCGGCGGCGACCGGCAGGACGCTGGACGTGAGCTCGCGCAGCGCCGTGAGCGCCGCCGACGCGCCGGTGCAGAAGACCACCATCGTGAGCGCACCGGCCACCGGCCGACCCGGGAAGTCGTACCCCTGCACCACCACGGGGGCGTGCCACAGCCCCCACACGAGGCCGATGAGCAGGTTGGCCCTCAGCGGCCCGAGGTACCTCCACCGCTCCCACAGCAGACCCCGCCAGCCGTACTCCTCCCCCAGGGCGAAGAGGCCGTTGACGGTCCACCCGGCCACCACCGCACCCACCACCGCCACCACGAGGAGCACCGGCAGCGGGGGCGGAGGCCCGGCCGCCGCCACGGCGTCCTCCCCGAGGAGCTGACCCGCCGCGGCGACGAGGTCCGCCCCGCTGGTCACCGGCCTGCCGAGCGAGGACGGACCTCCCAGGGCAGCCGACGCCAGCACCACCACCGCCAGCAGGCCCAGCGCGGCCACGACCACGGCCGCGGGGGCGAGGAGGTGGACCAGGACGGGGCGCAGTCCGCCGCGGGGCAGGCGGAGGCGCTCGCGGACCACGCCGCGCTCCAGCACGAGGGCGGCCACCAGCGGTGACGGCATGAGCAGGAGGGCCAGGACGAGCACGCCCGTGAGGGACGCGGGGGCGACACCGGCCACGGCGAGCAGGGCGCCCACGAGGGCGGACCAGCTCAGCACGACCACCACGAAGCGGCTCGCCAGGGACACAGGAGCACGGTGCCACCTGCCGGCCTCCGCAGCGCCGAGCGACACCGCCCGGCGCTCCTGGGCGCCGCTCAGGCCGGGGTGCGCAGCGCTCGGGCGACGCGGCCCACCAGCACGCGCGCGCCCCGGCGGCCTGCCGGGGTCGGCAGCATCGGGTAGACGTGGAGCTGGCCCGGCTCCTCGAACAGCTCGACCTCCACCCCAGCCGCCCGCGCCCTGGCCACCAGCAGGTGGGCGTCGGGGTTCAGCACGTCGCGGGTGCCGGTGAAGAGGGTCAGCGGGCCGAGCCCCGCGAAGTCCCCGAACAGCGGGCTGACGGCGGGGTCGGTCACGGGCAGGTCGCCGCGCCAGGCGTCAGCCAGCACCCGGGCGCCGGGCGTGGCGAGCCAGGGGTCGGTCGGCTGGACCGCGGGGATGCGCGGGTTGCTCCAGGTCAGGTCCAGCGCCGGGGAGACCAGCACGGTCACCGGCAGGCGCACCCCCTGGTCGCGCAGGGCCAGCGCGGCCGACAGCACGACCTGCCCGCCCGCGGAGTCACCCATGACGCCGGTGGGGCCGTGGCGCTCGGCGCTGGCGCGGACCAGCTCGACGACCCGCTCGCGCACCGGGCCGGCGGTGCCCCGGGGGACGAGGGGGTAGACCGGCACCGTGACGACGACGCCGGCCCCTGCGGCCACCGCGGCCGCCAGGCGCCACTGCTGGCGGACGATCTCGTTGACCCAGCCGCCGCCGTGGACGTAGACGACCCCGCCGGCCGGTCGCTCCACCGCCGTGGGCGTGAGCGTGTACACGGGCCAGCCGCGGTCGTGGACGACGTCGACGCGCACGTCGCTCCGCAGCGTGCGCGGCGGGCCGTAGGCGGCGGGGCGCAGGGTCCTCTCGCGCATCCTGGCGCGGGCGCCCTCCTCGGTGACGAACGTCCTGTTGAAGTGCAGCAGGCGCATCAGCGGCGGGAGGAGGGAGCTGGCGACGTCGAGCGGCACCGGCCCACCGTAGGGGCCCGCCGCTGCCGGCGCCGAGGGGCGGGCGGCGCCCTACGCTCGCGGCATGGCCCCTCGCCGCAACCCCCTCGACGGCCTGCGCGAGAAGGCGGGGCAGCTGGGCGAGCGGCTGGGCGAGCGCCTGCCCGGCCCCGGGCTGCGCGGGGTCGACGAGCGCCTGGGTGAGCTCTTCGGCGCCGGCGGCCCGCCGCCGCGGCCGCTGGCCCTGGTGCTGGCCGACCTCGACGCGCTGGTCGGCCTGGAGGACGTCAAGGAGCAGGTGCGGGCCCTGCTGGCGTTCCTGCAGGTGCAGGCCCGGCGCAAGGAGCACGGCCTGCCGGAGGTGGCCACCTCCCAGCACCTGGTCTTCCTCGGCAACCCCGGCACGGGCAAGACCACCGTGGCGCGCCTGCTCGCCGAGATGTACCGCGCGGTGGGGCTGCTGGCCAAGGGCCACCTGGTGGAGGTCGACAGGGCCGGCCTGGTCGGGCAGTACGTCGGCGCGACGGCCCTGAAGACCGACAGGGTGGTCCGCTCCGCGCTGGACGGGGTGCTGTTCATCGACGAGGCGTACTCGCTGGCGCCCGAGGGCGAGGGCCGCCTCGACTTCGGCCCCGAGGCGATCGAGGTGCTGCTCAAGCGCATGGAGGACCACCGGCACCGCCTGGTGGTCGTCGTCGCCGGCTACCCGGCGCTCATGGAGGCCTTCCTGCGCTCCAACCCCGGGCTGCGCTCCCGCTTCGCCCGGGAGATCACCTTCCCGGACTACTCGGTGGCCGAGCTGGAGCAGATCTTCTCCCTGGTGGCCGCCGAGCACGCGTACTCCCTCGCGCCCGGCGCCGGCGAGGCGCTGCGGCAGGTGCTCGCGGGGCTGGGCACCGGCCCGCGCTCGGGGCGGGACTCCGGCAACGCCCGCTTCGTGCGGACGCTGTTCGAGCAGGCGCTGAACCGCCAGGCGCTGCGGCTGACCCGGGCGGCCCACGACGACGTCGGCGTGCTCGAGCGCGATGAGGTGTCGGCGCTGTGGGCGCAGGACATCACCGAGGCCGCGCAGGCGCTGGGGCAGGAGCCGTCGGCCACGGGGCCGCGGCGCCGCCGCTGGCTCGGCTGAGAGGACCGCCACCCGCCGGGCAGGGCCGGATTTGGTGTCTCCGCTAACAATTCGGTAACGGCCCTCGCCATCCGTCGTCGGAGCCATATGTTTGGGCCCGCAACATATGGTGCGGGCGCTGGAGCCCGCCGATGCGAAGGAGCATCCATGCGCGTTCGTCGCTCTGCCCTTACCACCGGCGCCGTCGCCGGCCTGCTGTTCCTCTCCGCCTGCGGCGGCGGGTCCACCGACGCCGGCGGCGGGGGCGAGGCCTCCGGTGACGGTGGCGGTTCGGGCACCCCGGAGGTCGGCGTGATCCTGCCCGACACCGAGTCCTCGGTGCGCTGGGAGTCCTTCGACCGCCCGTTCCTCGAGAAGGCCTTCGAGGACGCCGGCGTCACGGCCGTCATCCAGAACGCCCAGGGCGACGCCACCCAGATGCAGACCATCGCCGACCAGATGATCACTCAGGGCGTGAAGGTCCTGGCCATCGTCAACCTCGACTCCGACTCCGGGGCGGCCATCGAGGCCAAGGCCAAGCAGGCCGGCGTGCAGACCATCGACTACGACCGCCTCACCCTCGGCGGCAGCGCCGACTACTACATCTCCTTCGACAACACGAAGGTCGGCGAGCTCCAGGGACAGGGCCTGGCCCAGTGCATGGGCGACGCCGGCGGCAACATCGTCTACCTCAACGGCTCGCCCACCGACAACAACGCGACGCTGTTCTCCGCGGGCGCGCACAGCGTGCTCGACCCCCAGACGCAGTTCAGGGTCGTCGGCGAGCAGGCCGTCCCGGACTGGGACAACCAGCAGGCCGCCACGATCTTCGAGCAGCTGCTGACCCAGGCCGGCGGGGACGTCCAGGGCGTGCTGGCCGCCAACGACGGCCTGGGCAACGCCGCCATCTCCATCCTGGCCCGCAACGGCCTGGCCGGGCAGGTGCCGGTGACCGGCCAGGACGCCACCGTCCAGGGCCTGCAGAACATCCTCGCCGGCACCCAGTGCATGACCGTCTACAAGGCGGTCAGCAAGGAGGCCGAGGCCCTGGCCGCCACCGCCGTGGCGCTGACCAAGGGCGAGGAGCCGGAGACCACCGGCACCACCGAGGACGCCACCGGCGGCCGCCAGGTCGCCTCGGTCCTCCTCGAGCCGCAGGCGATCTTCCGCGACAACGTCAAGGACGTCGTGGACGACGGCTTCGTGACCGCCGCCGAGCTGTGCACCGGCGACTACGCCGCGGCCTGCACGGAGCTCGGCATCTCCTGACCCCCGCGGTCGCACTGGGCGCCTCGCCCCCGGCCGTCGCCGGCCCCGCCACCGCGGGGCCGGCGGCGGCCGGGCGGTGGGGCGCCCCACCCCCGTCGGGACCCGCACCAGGAGGAAGAACCCCGTGACGTCGCCCACCACCCCCACTGCGCCCACCACCCCGGCCGGCCCGCCGCTGCTCTCCCTGCGCGGCATCGACAAGAGCTTCGGCGCCATCCAGGTGCTGCACGGCGTGGACCTCGACGTGCGCGCCGGTGAGGTCACCGCGCTGGTCGGGGACAACGGCGCCGGCAAGTCGACGCTGGTCAAGTGCATCGCCGGCATCTACCCCACCGACGGCGGCGAGTTCTTCTTCGAGGGCCAGCCGCAGACCGTGCGCGGCCCCAAGGACACCGCCGCCCTGGGCATCGAGGTCGTCTACCAGGACCTTGCGCTGTGCGACAACCTCGACATCGTCCAGAACATGTTCCTCGGCAGGGAGCGCAAGACCGGCCTCCTCCTGGACGAGTCGACGATGGAGGAGCTGGCCCGCCAGACCCTGGCCAGCCTGTCGGTGCGCACGGTGCGCTCGGTGCGCCAGCTGGTCTCCAGCCTGTCCGGCGGCCAGCGCCAGACGGTGGCCATCGCCAAGGCCGTCCTGTGGAACTCCAAGGTCGTCCTGCTCGACGAGCCCACCGCCGCCCTCGGGGTGGCCCAGACCCGCCAGGTGCTCGACCTCGTGCGCCGCCTGGCCGACAACGGCCTGGGCGTGGTGCTCATCTCCCACAACCTCAACGACGTCTTCGAGGTCGCCGACTCCATCACGGCGCTGTACCTGGGGCGCTCGGCCGCCACGGTGCGCACCCGGGACGTCACCAACAGCCAGGTCGTCGAGCTCATCACCGCGGGCCGCTCCGGCGACCTCGGGCTCGCCCCCTCGACCGCCGCCGCCTCGGCCTGAGGAGCCCCCCGTGACCAGCACCCCCAGCACCCCCGCCCCCCACGACGAGCGCTCCGAGCGCGAGCGCATCGCCGAGCTGGCCCGCGCGACCGCGACCGGCAGCCCGCTGTCGGAGGCCGCGCGCGAGCCCACCCTGGCCGAGGGCCTGCGCGCCTACGGCCAGCGCCTGCGCGGCGGCGACATCGGCGCGCTGCCGGCCGTCCTCGGCCTGCTCCTGCTCTTCGTGCTCTTCTCGGCCCTGCGGCCGGAGACCTTCCCGACGGCCATCAACATGGCCAACCTCATGGTCCAGGCGTCCTCGATCATCGTGCTCGCCATGGGCCTGACGTTCGTGCTGCTGCTCGGCGACATCGACCTGTCCGCCGGCGTGGCCGGCGGGGCGTCGGCGGCGGTGATGGCGATCGCCGTGAACGACGGCGGCTTCCCCTGGTACCTGGCGATCCTCGTGGGCCTGGCCACCGGCACGGTGATCGGGCTGCTCATCGGGCTGCTCGTGGCCAGGGTGGGCATCCCCTCCTTCGTGGTGACCCTGGCCTTCTTCCTCGCCCTGCAGGGCGTCACGCTGAGCCTGATCGGCCAGGGCGGCACCGTGCCGGTGCGCGACCCGGTCATCGTCGGCATCGCCGGCGCCAACGTGCCCGTGGCCGTCGGCTGGGTGCTCACCGCGGTGGCCGCCCTGGCCTACGGCGGCATCACGCTGAAGGGCTGGCTGGACAAGCGGCGCAAGGGCCTGACGCGGGACAACATGGCGCTCGTCGTGGCCCGGGTGGTGGGCGTCGCCCTCGTGCTCGTCGTGGTCACCGCGGTGCTGTCGCAGAACCGCGCCCGGGTGCCCAGCATCACCCTCGCGGGCATCCCGTACTCGGTGCCGGTCATCGTGGTGCTGCTCGTGGTCCTGACCTTCGTGCTGTCCCGCACCGCCTACGGGCGCCACGTCTACGCCGTGGGCGGCAACCCCGAGGCCGCGCGCCGCGCCGGCATCTCCGTCACCAGGATCAGGATCTCCGTCTTCCTCATCGGGTCGACCATGGCGGCGGCGGCGGGCATCATCGACGCCTCCCGCCTGAACTCGGTGGCACCGGGCGCGGGCGCCGGCAACACCCTGCTGCTGGGCGTGGGCGCCGCGGTCATCGGCGGCACCAGCCTCTTCGGCGGCAAGGGACGGGTCAGCAACGCCGTCATCGGCGGTCTGGTCATCGCGACCATCGCCAACGGGCTGGGCCTGCTCAACCAGCAGGCCTTCGTCAACTTCCTGGTCACCGGCGGGGTCCTCCTGCTCGCCGCCACCGTCGACGCGGTCTCGCGGCGGCGGCGCGCCAGCGCGGCGGTCTGACGTGCTCACCGGCCCGCGCCGTCCGGCAGGATGATCTCGTGGTCGTGACGTGAGCAGCGCACCGGTGGGCCGCAGCCAGGACGACGTGAGGCGTCACAACCTGGCTGCGGTCCTCGGGCGCCTGCACACCCGCGGCCCGGCGACCCGCACCCAGCTCACCCGCGAGCTGGGCCTGAACCGCTCGACCATCGGCGACCTCGTGGGCGGGCTGGTCGCCGCGCAGCTGGCGGAGGAGCAGGCGCCCGGCGCCTCCCTGACCGGGCGCGCGGGACGGCCGTCCCTGGTCGTGCGGCCCGTGCCCGACGGCGCCTGCGTGCTCGCCGTGCACCTCGACGTGCACTGGATGCACGTGGCCCGCGTGGGCCTGGGCTGCGAGGTCCACGAGCGGGTCACCGAGCCGCTCGCCCCCGGCACGGCGCCGCGCGCGGCCGCCGCGCGCGTCGCGCAGCTGGCCGAGGAGGTGCTCGGCGAGCACGGCGCGCGCCTGGTGGGCGTGGGGGTGGCCGTCCCCGGCACGGTCGGGCGCCGTGACGGCGTCCTGGGGCTGGCCCCCAACCTGGAGTGGGCCGACGTGCCCCTGCGCGACCTCGTCGCGGAGGCCGTGCGGCGCCGCACGGGGCTGGCCCCGCCGGTGAGCGTGGCCAACGACGCCGACCTCGGCGTCCTCGCCGAGCGGCTGCGGGGCGCGGCCCGCGGCAGCGACGACGTGGTCTACCTGTGCGGGACCTGGGGCCTGGGCGGGGGGATCATCACCGGCGGGCACCCCCTCGTGGGCCGGCGCGGGCACGCCGGGGAGGTCGGGCACATCGGGGTCGACCCCGCGGGGCACGCCTGCCACTGCGGCAGCCGCGGCTGCTGGGAGGCCGAGGCCTCCGCCGAGGCGTGGGCCGCCGCCCTCGACCTGGACGGCAGCGCCGTCGACGTCGCCGACAGGGTGCTGGCCCGGCTCGCGGCGGGTGGGGTCACCGCGCGGCGCACCCGCGACAAGATGTCGCGCTCCTTCGCCCGCGGCCTGGCCAGCACCATCAACGTCGTCGACCCCGACGTCGTGCTCCTGGGCGCGGGGCTGTGGGCGCGGCTGTGGCCCGAGCTGGCCGGTGACGTGCTGCCCTGGCTGCGGCGCATGGTGCTGCCGGCGCTGCGAGACGAGGTCGACGTGCGCCTGGCGGGGCTGGGGGCGGACTCCACCCTCGTCGGCGCTGCTGAGCTGGCGTTCGGCCCCCTGCTGGCCGACCCCCTGGGCGCCGCGGCGCTGCCGGCGCCCGTCGCTGCCCGCTAGGGCGTCCGCGTCCTCGCCCGGCCCTCACGCCTCGGGAGGGCGCTGCGCACGGCCCTGGGCCCGACCTGAGCGGTGAGCGCGCTCGGCGTCCTCCATCGCCTGGCTGAACCCCTCCAGGAAGCGGTGCACGGCGAGCAGCTCGGCCTCGCTGAACTGCGCCATCACGGCGTCGGTGCGCCGGCCGAGCGGGCCGAAGAAGGCCCGCGCCACGTCCATCGCGCCGGGCGTGGTGCGCAGGTGCACGCGGCGCCGGTCGGTCTCGGCGCGCTCGCGCTGCACGTGGCCGGCGCGCTCGAGCCTGTCGACGACGCTCGTGGTGGCGGCGCTGCTCAGCCCCAGCGCCTCGGCCAGGCGACCGGCGGTGAGCGGGGTTCCACCGCCCTCGGCCTGCATGACGTGGACCACGGCCTCGAGGTCGGTGGGGTGCATCGCCTGCTCCTCGGCGAAGGCGTGCGCCAGGTGCTGGGTGCGGTAGGTCAGGAGGCGCACGTCGTCCACGAGGGCGCGCTGCAGGCGCGCGCGCGCCGCGTCGCCGGCCCTCCCCTGCTGCTGCACCACGCCGACCATCCTCCCCCCGCCTTGCGCCGGCCCCGCCGGACACCCCATCATCTCACTCATCGAGAGGTTCGACCATCGAGAGGTTCTGATGAGACGAGTCCTGGCGGCACCCGTCGGACGGCGCAGCGCCTGGCTGTCCGTGGTGCTGGGCCTGCTGGTGGCGGTCGGCCTGGTGGTCCTCGCCCCCTCCCCCGACCGCGGCAGCGGCGTGAGCGCCGGCCTGCCCTCCAGCGCCGAGTCGGTCCGCGTGGCCGAGCTCGCGCGCCAGCTGCCCGGCGCCGACGCGACCTCGGCGCTCGTCGTGCTCCGGCGCGCAGGCGGTCTGCAGGCGCAGGACACCGCCGCGCTGCAGCAGCTCGCACCGCAGCTGGCCGAGCTCGCCGAGGGCGGCCGGGTGGCTCCGCCGGTGACCTCACCGGACGGGACGACGGCGCTGGTGGCGGTGCCGCTGAGCACCGCCGGCGGTGACGAGGCGCTCGCCGGGACCGTCAGGGCGGTCCGCGCGGCGCTGGGCTCGGCCGTCGCCGACCTGCCGCCGGGGCTGACCGCCCAGGTCACGGGCGGGGCGGCGTTCACCACCGACATCGCCTCCCAGTTCGACGGGGCGAACACCACGCTCCTGCTCACCACGGTGCTCGTCGTGGCCGCGCTGCTGCTCGTGACCTACCGCAGCCCCGTGCTGTGGCTCGTGCCCCTGGCCGTGGTCGGCGCCTCGGCGGCGGCGGCCACGGCCTTGTTCGCCGTGGTCTCGCGCACGTTCGGCGTGGTGCTCGACCCGTCCACGGGCGGCATCGCGGACGTGCTCGTCTTCGGCGCGGGCACCAACTACGCGCTGCTGCTCATCGCCCGCTACCGCGAGGAGCTGCGGCGCGAGGCCGACCGCCGCCTGGCGATGGCGCGCGCGTGGCGCGGCGCCGCCCCCGCCATCGCCGCGAGCGCCGGCACGGTGGTGCTCTCGCTGCTGGCGCTGTCCTTCGCCGTCCTGGGGTCCAACCGCAGCGTCGGCCAGTTCGGCGCGCTGGGCATCGCGGTGGCGGCGCTGTTCGCGCTCGTCGTGCTCCCCGCGGCGCTGGTGCTGTGCGGGCGCGGGGTGTTCTGGCCCTTCGTCCCGCGCGTGGGCTCGGCCGAGTCGTCCCTGAGCGGGCCGTGGTCGCGCATCGGGAGGGCCGTGGTGCGCCGGCCGTGGCGCGTCGTGGCCGTGGCCGTCGCGGTCCTCGCGGTGATGGCGGCCGGCCTGTCGGGTGCGCGGCTCGGGCTGAGCCAGACCGAGCAGTTCCGCGTCGAGGCCGAGGCGGTGGCCGGGGTGCAGACGCTGGCGAAGGCGTTCCCCGCGGGAGCCTCGGACCCGGCGCAGGTCCTCGTGCTCAGCACGGACCCGGCCGTGGTGACCGGCGTGGTCGAGGCCGCCTCGGCGGTGCCGGGCGTGGTCTCGGCCACGCCCGGGCGGCAGGCCCCGGGCGCCGCGGGCGGTGCGGGGCTCACCGAGGTGAGCGCCGTCCTGGACGGCGACCCCGGCAGCCCCGCCGCAGAGGCGGCGGTGAAGCGGCTGCGCTCCGCGCTCGACGCGGTGCCGGGCGGGGCGCTGGTGGGCGGGAGCACCGCCGAGGGCCTCGACGTGGAGGTCGCCACCGAGCGCGACCTGCGCGTGGTCGCCCCCCTGGTGCTGCTGGTGGTCCTGGCGGTGCTGGTCGTGCTGCTGCGCGCGGTGGTCGCCCCGCTGGTGCTGGTGGCCACGGTGGTGGCGAGCTTCTTCGCGGCCCTCGGCGCCGGGAACTGGCTCGCGACGCAGGTGCTCGGCTACCCCGGCCTGGACACCGGCGTGCCGCTGCTGGCCTTCCTGTTCCTCGTGGCCCTCGGCGTGGACTACAACATCTTCCTCGTCACGCGGGTGCGCGAGGAGGTGCCCCCGCGCGGCACCCGCGAGGCCCTGGTGGTGGGCGTCTCGGTGACCGGCGCCGTCATCACCAGCGCGGGCGTGCTGCTGGCTGCGGTCTTCACCGTGCTGGGCGTGCTGCCGCTGATCACCCTGACCGAGCTGGGGATCATCGTCGGCCTGGGCGTGCTGCTCGACACGCTGCTGGTCCGCACGCTGCTGGTGCCGGCGCTGTTCACGCTGCTGGGCCGGCGCGCCTGGTGGCCCGGCGCCCTGTCGAGGGCGGACCACCACCGCGGCGACGGCACCGGCGCCTCCCCCGCCCCGGAGCTGGCCCGCCGCTGAGGGGCGGTGCGCCCGGCCCGGCCACGGCCCTCCGGCGGCGGAGGGCCGTGGCCGCGACCACCGGGGTCAGGGGACGATCGAGCCGGCGGCGGTGAGCAGGCGGTACCACTCCTGGCGGGACAGGCGGACGTCGGAGCCCGCCACGGCCTCGCGCACGCGCTCGGGCTTCGTGGTGCCCAGCACCACCTGGACGTCGGCCGGGTGCCGGGTGATCCACGCCGTGGCGATGCCGGTGGGGGTGACGCCGTGGGCCTCGGCCAGCTCCACCAGGACGTCGTCGAGGTCGGCGTACCGCTCGCGGTCGCCGATGAAGGTGCCCGTGAAGAAGCCTCCCTGGAAGGGCGACCAGGCCTGCAGGGTGGTGCCGTTGAGGCGGGCGTGCTCGAGCATGCCGCCGTCGCGGTGCACGGACTGCTCCAGGCCCTCCATGTTGGAGGCGAGGCCGGTGGAGACCAGCGAGGAGTGGGTGATGCTCAGCTGCACCTGGTTGGCGACCAGCGGCTGGCGGACGACCGTCTTCAGCAGCTCCTGCTGGTACGGCGTGTGGTTGGAGACCCCGAAGTGGCGGACCTTGCCCGCGGCCTCCAGCCTGTCGAACGCCGCGGCGACCTCCTCGGGCTCCACCAGGGCGTCGGGGCGGTGCAGCAGCAGGACGTCGAGGTGGTCGGTCTGCAGCGCCGCCAGCGAGGCGTCCACGGCGGACAGGATGTGCTCGGTGGAGAAGTCGAAGAAGCCGTCGCGGATGCCGCACTTGGACTGGATGACGACGCGCTCGCGCTCGGACGGCGTGAGCCTCACCGCCTCGGCGAAGCGGCGCTCGCACAGGTGGTCCCCGCCGTAGACGTCGGCGTGGTCGAGCACCGTGACGCCCTCGTCGAGGGCTGTGCGCACGAGGGCGTCGATCGCGGCGTCCTCGAGGGCGTCGATGCGCATGAGGCCGAGGACGACGCTGCTGACCTCGAGGCCGGTGCGGCCGAGCTGCTGGGTCTTCACCCGCCCATCCTGGCGGCCGGGTCGCGCGGCGCCGGCGGCAGGGGGTGCACCCGAACGAGTCATGATCGACTCGCCTGACCATGATCGTCGGAGGACAGTGATCCGCAGCTGGAGTGATCCAGAGGTTGTTCAACACGAGGAGGTCAATCGTGATCGTCCTGGGCCTGGTCCTGCTTCTGCTGGGCTTCTTCCTCAACATCCAGATCCTCTGGATCCTGGGGATCATCCTGCTCATCGTCGGCATCGTCCTGAACTTCGTGCCGATCGGCGGCTCCCGCCGAAGGGTGTTCTAGCGCGGCCCACCCCCCGCGCACGACGACGGCCCGCCGCCCCCGAAGGGGCGGCGGGCCGTCGTCGTGGGGCGCCTCAGAGGGTGCGGGCCGTCGGGTCCCAGTCGGCCGGCAGCGCGGGTGCGACCACCGCGGTGGACTCCACCTCCACCGGGCTGCGCCGCTGCGCCGCCTCGATGGTGGAGACCATGACGTCGAGCACGTGGAAGGCCTGCTCGCCGCTGGCGCGCTCGGGCCGCCCGGCGCGGATGGCGCGCGCCAGCTCCAGCACCCCCTGGCCGCGCCCGGCCGTCGAGCCGGTGGGGGCCTCGCCGCGCGGCTCCTCACCGAGGGCGTGCACCACGGTGTCGCCGTCGAAGGTGTTGGGGTCGGGCAGCTCCAGCGTGCCGCCGGCCCCTGCCACCTCCAGCTGGGTGCGACCCACGGCGGAGTCGAAGCTGAACACGGCGGTCGCCGAGGCGCCCCCCTCGAACTCGTACAGCGCCGAGACGTGGGTGGGGACCAGGACGTCGAAGACCTGCCCGGCCTTGGGGCCCGACCCGATGGTGCGCTGCGCGCGCGCCGTGGAGGCGGTCGCCGAGACCCGCCCCACGGGGCCGAGCAGCTGCACCAGCGCGGTGAGGTAGTACGGGCCGAGGTCGAACAGCGGGCCCGCGCCCTCGGCGAAGAGGAACGCCGGGTCGGGGTGCCAGCCCTCCGGGCCGGCGCTCTGCAGCAGCACCAGCGCGGTCAGCGGGTCGCCCACCGCGCCGGACTCCAGCAGGCGGCGGGCGCTCTGCAGACCCGCGCCCAGGAAGGTGTCGGGAGCGGTGGCCACCCGCCGGTCGGCCGCGGCGGCGGCCTGGAGCAGCGAGGTGCCGCTGGCCCTGTCCAGGGCGAACGGCTTCTCGGTCCAGACGTCCTTGCCGGCGGCCACGGCGGCGGTCGCGACCTCCACGTGGGCGGCGGGGATGGTCAGGTTGACCACCACCTCCACCTCGGGGTCGGCCAGCACGTCCTCCACCGCGCCCCAGCGCGGCACGCCGAACGCCTCGGCCTGGGCCCGGGCGCGGTCGACGGCGAGGTCGGCCACCACCTTGACGTCGAGGTCGGGGAAGGAGGTGAGGTTGGTCAGGTACTGCGTGCTGATGGTCCCGGCGCCGATGACGCCGACGCCCACCCGCCCGGACCCGCGCGGCCCCCCGGCCGCCCCCGTCGCGCCCGTCGTCGTCGTGCTCATGCCAGCCCCTTCTCCCGCAGGTGCGCCAGGCCGTCGGCGACGGCGGTGAACCGGTCACCGCGGGAGTCGTCGAGCTCGATGACGCGCAGGGCGTGCGGCGCGGCGGCGACGATCTCCGTCACGGGCAGGGAGCCCTTCCCCAGGGCCACCTGGTCGAGCACCTCGGGGGTGGCGGGCCCGTCCTTGAGGTGCACGGCCACCACCTGCTCCCCCAGGCGCTGCAGGAGCGCCACCGGGTCGTGCCCGCCCACGGCCACCCAGTAGGTGTCGACCTCCAGGACCACCTCGGGGGCCACGTCGGCCAGGCGCCGGGCCAGCACCTCGAAGGCGGAGGTGCCGCCGATGTCGCTGGCCAGCTCGTGGGCGTGGTTGTGGTAGCCCACGCGCACGCCGTGCCGGGCCGCGACGGCGCCGGCGGCGGCCAGCTCGGCGGCCACGGCCTCGACGTCCTCCCGGGTGCCCCAGCGGTCCGGCGGGGTGAACGGGTCGACCACGGTGCGGGTGCCCCGCGCCGCCGCGGCGGCGAACAGCGCGTCGAGGGCGTCGTCGTCGCGGCCCAGGAAGCCCTGGTGCATGGTCGGCGCAGCGATGTCGTGCTCGGCCAGAGCGGCGGCGAGCTCGTCGGACAGCGCCAGCGGGCCGAAGGGCTCCACCGCGGCGAAGCCGAGCCCGGCCAGACGGGCCACGGTCCCCGCGACGTCGTCGGCGAGGGCCTCCCGCACGGTGTAGAGCTGGACCGAGACCTGGTCGCTGGCCCTGCTGCCAGCCGGGGTGGTCGGTGTGGTGGACACGCTGCTCCTCGTCGTCGTGGCGGCGCTGCGGCCGTGAGGCGTGGCCCTACTCAACCACCAGGCCCGACTTCCCGACCAACCGGTCGGGGTCCGCTCCGGGGCGATCATGGGCGGGCGGGCCCCATCATGGGCGGTCGGAACGCGTCCCCCGTGGGGGACGCCAGGAGGGAGTGGTCGCGTGAGGATCGTCTACAACAGCTTCGACGGCAGGTTCTCGGACAGCCCGAGGGCGCTGCACGAGGCCCTCACCCGCCACGGGACCGGCCTCCCGCTCGAGCACACCTGGCTGGCGTCGCCGGCGCACCGCGCGGGCTTCCCCGAGGACGCAGCGCTGGTCCCGGCCGACGGCCCGGAGGCCGTCGCGGCCCTGGAGGCGGCCGACGTCGTCATCTCCAACTACCACCTGGCGCCGCAGTGGGAGAAGGCCCCCGGGTGCCTGTACCTGCAGACCTGGCACGGCACGCCGCTCAAGCGCATCGCCGCCGACGAGCCCCACGTCGGCCCCGGCGACCCCGTGCCCGGCTGGCGCGACGTGGAGCGCTGGGACCTGCTGCTGTCCTCCGGCCCGGCCGCGACGCGCGCCCTGCGCAGCGGCTTCCGCTGGCACGGCCCCGTCGCGGAGACCGGCTGGCCGCGCAACGACGTCCTGCACTCCCCCCAGCGCGAGGACCTGCGCGCGGCGGTGCGCGCCCGGCTCGGCCTGGCCGAGGGCAGGACCGCCGTGCTCTACGCGCCCACCTGGCGCGACGACGTGCTGGACGCTGACGGCCGCCGCGGGGTGGACCTGCGCCTGGACCTGGAGGAGTTCAGCCGCCGGTACGCCGGCACGCACGTGCTGTTGCTGCGGCTGCACTACATGCTCTCCGACCGCCTCGCCGGCGCGCCGCTGCCGCCCGGCGTCCTGGACGTCTCCTGCCACCCCGACATCGCCGAGCTGTACCTGGCCGCCGACGCCGTGGTCACCGACTACTCCTCCACGCTGTTCGACGTCGCGGCCACCGGCACCCCGCTGCTGCTGTTCGCCTACGACCTGGAGCACTACCGCGACGACGTGCGCGGCTTCTACTTCGACCTGTTCGACGCCCCTCCCGGGCCGGTGCTGCGCACCAGCGAGCAGCTGCTCGACGCCCTGGCCGACCCCGTGGCCGCCACGGCGCCGTGGGCGGCCCGCGCCGCGGCGTTCCGCGAGGAGCACTGCCCGCTGGACGACGGCGGGGCCGCGCGGCGGGTGCTCGACCTCGTGCTGCCCGGGCGGGTGGCCGCGCTGCCCGGCCAGCGCGGCGAGCTGGGCGCCACCGCGCCGGCGGTGGCCCGGTGACGCTGCAGGCGGTCGTGCTGGCCGCGGGCAAGGGGACCCGGCTGGGCAGGCCGCTGCCCAAGCCGCTGACGCAGCTGGCCGACGGGCGCAGCATCCTGGCCCAGCAGGTCGACAACCTGCGCTCGGTCTTCGGCGAGCAGCTGCCCATCACCGCCGTGGTGGGCTACAAGGCACCGCTGATCATGGAGGCGCTGCCCCACCTGCTGTTCGCCTACAACGAGGACTACGAGGACACCAACACCTCCAAGTCGCTGCTGCGGGCGCTGGAGCTGTCCGCCGACGGCCCGGTGGTCTGGCTCAACGGCGACGTCGTCTTCGACCCCTCGCTGCTGGAGCTGCTGCTCGGGCCGATCGCCCGCGGCGAGAGCGCGGTGTGCGTCAACACCGCCTCGGTGGCCGAGGAGGAGGTCAAGTACACCGTCGACGCCGACGGCTGCATCGCCGAGCTGTCCAAGACCGTGGTCGGCGGGCTCGGGGAGGCGGTCGGCATCAACCTCGTCGGCGCGGCGGACAAGGCCCTGCTCGTGGAGGGCCTGCGCGCCTGCGGGGACCAGGACTACTTCGAGCGCGGCATCGAGCTCTCGATCGCCCGCGGGATGCGGGTGCTGCCCGTGGACATCTCCGCCCACGTGGCCGTGGAGGTCGACTTCGAGGAGGACCTGGCGCGCGCCGAGCGCCTCGTGGCCCAGCACCGCGACTCCCAGGGCTCCTGACCCCGTCCGTGGTCATGGGCTGACGGCGGCGAGGACCTGGTCGGCGATCTCGGCCTCCTCGTCGGTGGGGACCACGAGCACCCGCTCGCCGATCCGCACCGCCTCGGCGGGCCCGCGCGCGGCCTCGTTGAGCGCGGCGTCCACCCCGTACCCCAGGTGCTCCAGCGGCGCGCACACCGCGGCCCGCACGGCGGCGGCGTTCTCCCCCACCCCGGCCGTGAAGACCACCGCCCGCACGCGCGGCACCAGGGCCAGGAACGAGCCGACGGCGGCCGACAGGCGGTAGCAGTACACCTCCAGGGCGGCGCGGGCGGCCTCGTCGCCGGCGTCGGCGCGCGACTGCACGGCGCGCACGTCGGACTCCCCCGCCAGGCCCTTCAGCCCGCTGCGCTTGTTCAGCAGGTCGTCGACCTCGGCGGCGCTCATGCCGGCCTCGCGCACGAGCGTCATGACGATGGCCGGGTCGACGTCGCCGCTGCGGGTGCCCATGGCCACGCCGGCCAGGGGGGTCAGGCCCATGGTGGTGTCCACGCTGCGCCCGCCCTGCACCGCGGTGACCGAGACGCCGTTGCCGACGTGGGCGACCACGAGGTCGCACCCGTCCACCGGCACGCCCAGGAAGGCCGCGGCGCGCCGGGTGACCACCTGCACGCTCGTGCCGTGGAAGCCGTACTTGCGCAGCCCGTACCGGTGCGCGACGGCGGCGTCCACCGCGTAGGTCGCCGCTCGCGGCGGGATGGTCGCGTGGAACGCGGTGTCGAAGACCGCCACCTGGGGGACGTCGGGCAGCGCGGCCCGCAGCGCGCGGATGGCCGCCAGCTGGGGCGGGTTGTGCAGGGGCGCGAGCGCCGAGAGCTCGTCGATGCCGCGCTCGACGTCGTCGTCGACCACGGTCGGGTCGGTGTACCGGGTCCCGCCCTGCACCACGCGGTGGCCGACCCCCGCGAGCCCCTCCAGACCCGGCCCGTCGCGCAGGGCGTCCAGCACCTGCGTCAGCGCGGCGTCGTGGTCGGGCACGTCGGCGGAGCCGATGCGCTCCACGGTCCCCTTCGCGAGGACCTCCGCGGCGCCGTCCCCGTGCTCGCGCAGCTGGTACTTCAGGCTCGAGGAGCCCGCGTTGACGACGAGGACCCTGCTCATGCGGACGCGGTCTCCTTCTGCTCGGCCGTGGTCTGGGACTGCACGGCGGTGATCGCCACGGTGGAGACGACGTCGGCCACGGTGCACCCGCGCGAGAGGTCGTTGACCGGCCGGCGCAGGCCCTGCAGCACCGGCCCGACGGCGACGGCGTCCCCGGAGCGCTGCACCGCCTTGTAGGTGGTGTTGCCCGTGTTGAGGTCGGGGAAGACCAGCACGGTGGCGTGGCCGGCGACGGGGTTGCCGGGCATCTTGGCCTCCCCCGTGGCGGGGTCCACGGCGGCGTCGTACTGGATGGGCCCGGCCAGCGGCAGGTCCGGAGCGCGCTCGGCGACCAGGCGGGTGGCCTCGCGCACCTTGTCGACGTCGACGCCGGCGCCCGAGCTGCCGGTGGAGTAGCTGACCATCGCCACCCGCGGCTCCACCCCGAAGGCGCGCGCGGTCTCGGCGCTGGACAGGGCGATGCCGGCCAGCTCCTCGGCGGTCGGGTCGAGGTTGACGGCGCAGTCGGCGAAGACGAGCACCCGGTCGGGCAGGCACATGAGGAAGGCGCCCGAGACGCGCTTGGCGCCGGGCGTGGTCTTGATGACCTCCAGCGCCGGGCGGATGGTGGCCGCGGTGGTGTGGGTGGCGCCGGAGACCATGCCGTCGGCGTGGCCGGTCTCCACCATGAGCGTGCCGAAGTACGTCGGGTCGAGCAGCTGCTCGGCGGCCGCCTCCAGCGTCACGCCCTTGTGCTTGCGGCGCTCGGCGTACACCGGGGCCATCTGCTCGCGCAGGGGAGAGGTGGCCGGGTCGACGATGCGCGCCGAGCCGAGGTCGACGCCGAGCCGGTCCGCCCGCGCGCGCACCTCCTCCTCCCGGCCGAGCAGGACCAGGTCGGCGACGTCGAGGTGCCCGAGCTCCTCCGCGGCGCGCAGCACGCGGGTGTCCTCGCTCTCGGGCAGCACGATGGTGCGCCGGTCGGCGCGGGCCGCCGCCAGCAGGCGGGCGTTGAACATCGCCGGCGTGACGGCCTCGGTGCGCACCAGCCGGATCCGCTCGGACAGCTCCTCGGCGTCCACCCCGGCGCTGAAGGCGCCCAGCGCGGCGGTGACCTTGCGCTGGCTCGCGGGGCGGATCGCGCCGGTGGCGCCCTCGAGGCGGTGGATGGTCGTGTACGTGTCGGTGGGCACGCTGATCATCGGCAGCCCGCTGGGGCGCAGCAGCGTCAGCTGCAGGTCGTCGGGGCGGGTGCCGTTGGTGAGCACCAGCCCGCCCGGGGTGGGCAGGTCCCGGTGGATCGCCGCGCCGGCGGAGACGAGCATGAGGTCGAGGCGGTCGCCGGAGGTGACGAGCAGGGTGCCCTCGCGCAGCAGCCTGAGGACCACGTCGGCGTGCGCGGACCCCGCCAGGTACCCGCCGACCTCGCGCTCCAGCGCCGAGTCCGAGCCGGTGAGCACCGCGCCGCCCAGCACGGACGCCACCTCGCCGACGGTCAGCGCCGACAGCAGGGGCACCTCCTCGACGGCGTACACGGGGTGCTTGGTGGCACCTCCGGTGTGCCCGCTCTCCTCGCGCACCGCGGCCAGCACCGCCTCGCGCTGCGCGGCGTCGACGCGGTTGACCACCGTGGCCAGCTTGGTGCAGCCCCGCGCCGCCAGCGCCGAGCCGGCCTCCCGGGCGGCGGCCGCCACGGAGTGGACGGCCGCCGGGTCGTCGGCCCCCGCGGCGGAGACCACGACGACGACGGGCGCGCCGAGGTTCACCGCCAGCAGCGCGTTGAGGTCCAGCTCGGTGGCCGGGGAGGGGCCGGTGAAGTCCGTGCCCACGACGAGCACGAAGTCGGCCCGCTCGGACAGGCGCTCCACGCGCTCGACGATCGTGGCCACCAGGCGGCGGGGGTCCGGTCCGGCGTCGGTGGCGTCGACCAGGGCCGCGGCCTCGCTCCAGGTGAGGCCCACGGCGTCGTCGTCGGCGATGTCCAGGTCGTAGCGGTGGCGCAGCAGCTCCACCAGGGGGTCGGGCTCGTCGCGGCTGGAGACCACCGGCCGGAACACCACCGGCCGGCGCACGGAGCTGGCCAGCAGGTCGAGCAGCCCCAGCGCCACGACGGTCTTGCCCGCCCCGGCGCGGTCGGCTGTCACGTACAGGCGCTGGTTCGCTGACGACACGGGTCCACCCTCCCGGGAGGGAGCGGTCGGCGCCACGCCGGGCGGCGTGGCGCCGGTCACGGCCCGCTCAGGCGGTGCGCAGGTCCAGCCAGGCGACCTGCTCGGCGGTGAGCTCCACCTCCAGCGCCGCCATCGACGAGCGCAGCTCAGCGAGGGTGCGCGGGCCGATGAGGGCGAAGGTGGGGAAGGGCTGGGCGAGCACGTAGGCGAGGGCGACCGCGGTGGTGGCCACCCCCAGCCGCTCCCCCAGCTCGTGCGCGCGGCGCTTGCGCTCGAGGTTGTCCTCGGACAGGTAGCAGCGGACCAGCTCCGCGTCCCCGCGCATCTCCTCGTCGTCGCGGGCGAAGAACCCCCGGGCCTGGGAGCTCCACGGCAGCAGCGGCACCCGGCGCTCCTCCAGCCACGCGCGGCTGGCGGGGTCGGTGGCGTGCACGCACCCGGCCCAGGGGACGTCCAGGGCGCGGGCCAGGCCGAAGTGGTTGGACAGGACCCCGAAGCCGGCGCGACCGCGGGCGGCGGCGTAGGCGTTGGCCTCGTCGAAGCGCTCCGGGGTCCAGTTCGAGCCCCCGTAGACGCCGATCCGGCCGGCGCGCGCGTGCTCGTCGAGCACGTCGACGAACTCCCCCACCGGCACTGACGGGTCGTCGCGGTGCATGAGGTAGAGGTCGGCGCGCTCCAGGCCCTGCCGCTCGAAGCTCTCCAGCAGCTGGCGGGAGAGGGACTCGGGGTCGCAGTGGGGCGTGTGGGCGCCCTTGACGACGACGGTGACCTGGTCGCGGATGCCGCGGTTCGCGAGCCAGCGGCCGAAGCGGCGCTCGTAGTCACCGTCGCGGCCGTAGATCCAGGCGGTGTCGAAGGTGGTGCCGCCGGCCTCGACGAAGGCGTCGAACAGGGCGCTGGCGTGCGAGAGCGTCGGCTGGTTGTCGCAGCCCATCACCAGGCGCGAGACCGGGCTGGCCAGGCCGGGGACGGTGCCGACGGGGATGCTGGCGCTGCCGGGCGCCGGGACGCGCAGGGGCTGGCGCGACAGCGTGGGGACGTCCGCGGTCTCGGCCTCGAAGGGGTAGCGCAGGCCGAGGGCGGCCCGCCACCGGTCCAGGACGGCGAGGGTGCCCAGGGAGTCCTCGTGGGTCTGCTCCGGCGCCTCGCCCGTCGCGCCGGGGGCGCCGGCGGCCAGGGCGCGGGCGGCGTCGGCGAGCGCCTCGGCCTCCAGGGCGAAGGCCTGCTGGGCCGGGGCGGCGCCGTCCCAGGCCTCCTCCACCGGCTCCTGCCCGACGCGGCGCAGCACCAGGCGCGGGGCGCCCTGGACGGTCCAGGGGTCGTGCAGCTCCAGGGTGCCCAGGGTCCCGCGCACGACGGCGGTCTGGGGCTCTTCCAGGCGCACCCCGCAGCGGACGGTGGCGAGCAGGCCGCCGCCGAAGTCGAGGTGGGCCAGGGCCCACTCGTCCACGCCGGTGGGGCCGAGGTGGCCGGCGGCGCGGACGCCGTCCGGGCCGGGCAGCGGGTCGGCCCAGGGCCGGCCGCTCTCGTGCTGGCGGGCGGCGCCGGCGACGGCGCGGGCGAAGGAGACCGGGTAGCAGCCGACGTCGAGGATCCCGCCGCCGCCGGTCGCGGGGTCGAACAGGCGGCCCGGCCCGCGCCCGTCGCCGCCGGTGGCCGGGGAGGAGGCGAAGGAGAAGGCGGAGTCGACGTGGAGGACCTCTCCCACGGCGCCCTCGCGCACGAGCTGCAGCAGGCGCCGGGTGGCGGGGTGGAAGCGGTAGGCGAAGGCCTCCAGCAGCGCCACGCCGGCCTGGCGGGCGGCGTCGACCACGCCCGCCGCCGAGCCGTGGTCGGGGGTGAGGGGCTTCTCGACGAGCAGGTGCTTGCCGGCGCGGGCCGCCGCCACCGCCAGCTCGGCGTGGCGGGGGTGGACGACGGCCACGTAGACGCCGTCGACGCCCGGGTCGGCGAGCACCTCCTCGTAGGTCCCGGCGGTGACCCGCCCGCCGCGCGCGGCGCCTGCGGCGCCCGCGGCCTCGACCTCGGCGGCCAGGGCGGCGGCCCGGGAGCGGTCGGAGCTGCCGACGGCGACGAGCACGCCCGTCCGGCTGGCGGGCAGCTCCGCGGCGAAGCGGCGGGCGATGGACCCGGGGCCGAGCACGGCCCAGCGGAAGACGGCGTCGTCGAGCGGCACGCACCGCAGGCTAGGGCCGGGGTCCGCCAGCCCGCGCCGGGGACCGCCCCGGCTCCGCCGGGACGGGCTGTCAGACCCCCCTGGGAAGGTGCTCAGCGTGACCGGGAAGGCTCGACACGCCGTCCGAACAGCCAACACCGACCACAACCAGTAGTTCGCTGGAAACCTCAGCCCACTAGATGTAGCGTCGAGAGCACCGGACGGCGCCCCGCGGGGCGCCCCGGCCTCCCCCACTTCCCCGGGGCCTGCGTCGATGACGCAGCGTCCTGGTCCCGTCACGCTCGCACGCACCACCCGACCCGAGGAGCAGCACATGACCCAGGTGGCAGACGAGGTCCTGGAGGTCACCACGGACGGCTCCTCGGACGGGCGGGGCGGGGTCGCGGCGGCCCCCACCGCCGTCATCAACCGGCGCGGCGAGGTCGTGCCCTTCGACGCCACCCGCATCGCGGTCGCGCTGCAGAAGGCGTTCCTGGCCACCGAGGGCCAGGCCGCCGGCAGCTCCGCCCGCGTGCGCGACCTCGTCGAGGAGATGACCCGCACCGTGGTCGACACCCTCGTGCGCCGCTCCCTGGCGGGCTCGGGCTCCTCCGGCCGCCCGGTGGCCGTGGAGGAGGTGCAGGACCAGGTCGAGCTGGTGCTCATGCGCTCGGGCGAGCACGCCGTGGCGCGCTCCTACATCCTCTACCGCGAGGAGCACGCCCGCGCCCGCCGCGAGCGCGAGGCCGCCACCCCCAGCGTGGAGAAGGTGCGCCAGCTGTCGGTGCGCACCACCGAGGGCACCCTGGTCCCGCTCGACCGAGACCGCGTGGCCGCCGTCGTCGCCGAGGCCTGCGCCGGCCTGCCCACGGTCGACCCCGACGCGGTGGTCACCGAGGCGATGCGGACGCTGTACGACGGCGTCGGCGAGGTGGAGCTGGCCCAGGCCCTCGTGCTGGCTGCCCGCACCAAGGTCGAGGCCGACCCCGACTACACCTACGTCTCCGCGCGCCTGCTCATGGACATGCTGCGCACCGAGGCCCTCTCCCATGTCCTCGGCGAGCGCACCCAGGCCACCGCGCCGCAGATGGCGCAGCTCTACCCGCGCTACCTCAAGGGCTACGTCGCCAAGGGCATCGAGCTGGGGATGCTCGACCCGCGCCTGGCCGACTTCGACCTCGACAAGCTGGGCCAGGCCATCGAGGCCGGCCGCGACGGGCAGTTCACCTTCCTGGGGCTGCAGACCCTGTACGACCGCTACTTCCTGCACGAGCACGGCGTGCGCTACGAGCTGCCGCAGGCCTTCTTCCTGCGGGTGGCGATGGGCCTGGCCCTCAACGAGGAGCACAAGGAGGAGCGGGCGATCGAGTTCTACCGCCTGATCTCCAGCTTCGACTTCATGTGCTCCACGCCCACGCTGTTCAACGCCGGCACCACCCGCCCGCAGCTGTCCAGCTGCTTCCTCACCACCGTCTCGGACGACCTGTCCGGCATCTTCCAGTCCATCAAGGACAACGCGATGCTGGCCAAGTACTCCGGCGGCCTGGGCAACGACTGGACGCCGGTGCGCGGCATCGGCGCCCACATCAAGGGCACCAACGGCCAGAGCCAGGGCGTCGTGCCCTTCCTCAAGATCGCCAACGACACCGCGGTCGCGGTGAACCAGGGCGGCAAGCGCAAGGGCGCCGTCTGCGCCTACCTGGAGACCTGGCACATCGACGTGGAGGAGTTCCTCGAGCTCCGCAAGAACACTGGTGACGAGCGCCGCCGCACGCACGACATGAACACGGCCAACTGGGTGCCGGACCTGTTCATGCAGCGGGTCGCCGCCGGCGGCACGTGGACGCTGTTCTCCCCCGACGAGGTCTCCGACCTGCACGACCTGTACGGCCCGGCCTTCGCGCAGCGGTACGCCGAGTACGAGGCCATGGCCGAGCGCGGCGAGCTGCGCGTCCACCGCACCGTGAACGCGGTGGACCTGTGGCGCAGGATGCTGACGGCGCTGTTCGAGACCGGGCACCCGTGGATCACCTTCAAGGACCCGTGCAACCTGCGCTCCCCGCAGCAGCACGTCGGCGTGGTGCACTCCTCCAACCTGTGCACCGAGATCACGCTGAACACCAACGCCGACGAGGTCGCCGTCTGCAACCTCGGCTCGGTCAACCTGGCCGCGCACACCACCGCCGACGGCCTGGACGTCGAGCGGCTGCGCCGCACGGTCCGCACCGCGGTGCGCATGCTCGACAACGTCATCGACCTGAACCTCTACACGATCCCCCAGGCCGAGAACGCCAACCAGCAGCACCGCCCCGTGGGCCTGGGCCTCATGGGCTTCCAGGACGCGCTGTTCGCCCTGCGCCTGCCCTACGCCTCCGAGGAGGCCGTGCAGTTCGCCGACACCTCCATGGAGCAGATCTCCTACGCGGCGATCGAGGCCAGCTCCGACCTCGCGGCCGAGCGCGGCTCCTACCGCAGCTTCGACGGGTCGCTGTGGAGCCGCGGCGTGCTGCCGATCGACTCCCTGGAGCTGCTGCGCGAGGCCCGCGGCGGTGACGTCGAGCTCGACACCTCCACCACGCTGGACTGGGCGCCGCTGCGCGAGAAGGTGCAGCGCCAGGGCATGCGCAACTCCAACGTCATGGCGATCGCGCCCACCGCGACGATCTCGAACATCGTGGGCGTCGCGCAGTCGATCGAGCCGATGTACCGCAACCTGTTCGTGAAGTCGAACATGTCCGGCGACTTCACCGTGGTGAACGCCTCGCTGGTGCGCGACCTCGCCGAGCGCGGCCTGTGGGACGAGGTCATGGTCTCCGACCTCAAGTACTTCGACGGCTCCCTGGGCGCCATCGACAGGGTCCCGGACGACCTGCAGGCGCTGTACGCCACCGCCTTCGAGGTCGACCCCTCCTGGCTGCTGCGCTCCGCCGCCCGCCGCCAGAAGTGGATCGACCAGGCGCAGTCGCTGAACCTGTACGTCTCCAGCCCCAACGGCCGCAAGCTCGACAACCTCTACCGCACCGCCTGGCAGCTGGGCCTGAAGACGACCTACTACCTGCGCTCGTCCTCGGCCACGCACGTGGAGAAGTCGACCCTGCGCGGCACCGACGGCAAGCTCAACGCCGTCTCCGCCGGCGCCCCGGCCGCCGCGCCGGCCACAGGCCTGCCCGTCCAGGGCGGCTCGGCGGCCGCCGCGGGCGGTGCCCCGGTGGCGGCGGTGGCCGCGAGCCCCGCCGCGGCCGTGTCGGCCAGCCCCTCCCCCGTGGTGGCGCTGCCGGACACTGCGGCCGCCGAGGAGGCCTCGCGCTACAGCGCCGAGTACGCCGCCGCCTGCTCCATCGAGAACGGCGAGGACTGCGAGGCCTGCCAGTGAGCGCGCCCACCAGCCCCCAGCAGATCCCGACCACCCGCACCGCATCGGAGGAGAGCACCGTGACCACCCTGGACGACGCCGTCGAGACCACCGTCGAGAACGTGACGGGCCTGGGCGCCATCCAGTCCGGCGCCGCCCGCGTCGACGTCAGCGAGAAGCGGATGATCAACTCCCGCGCCGACGTCAACCAGCTGCTGCCGCTGAAGTACGGCTGGGCGTGGGAGAAGTACCTCGCGGGCTGCAACAACCACTGGATGCCCACCGAGGTGTCCATGCAGGCCGACATCGCCCTGTGGAAGAGCCGCGACGGCCTCACCGAGGACGAGCGCCTCATGCTCAAGCGCAACCTCGGGTTCTTCGCCACCGCCGAGTCGCTGGTCGCCAACAACATCGTGCTGGCGGTCTACCGCCAGCTGACCAACCCCGAGTGCCGCCAGTACCTCCTGCGCCAGGCCTTCGAGGAGGCCGTGCACACGCACACCTTCCAGTACATCTGCACCAGCCTCGGCCTCGACGAGGGCGAGCTGTTCAACATGTACCGCGAGGTGCCCTCCATCACCGCCAAGGACGCGTGGGCCCTCAAGCACACCCGCAACCTGGAGTCGGGGGAGTTCTCCACCGGCACCCCCGAGGCTGACCAGGACTTCCTGCGCGACCTCATCGCCTTCTACGTGGTGTTCGAGGGCATGTGGTTCTACACGGGCTTCGCGCAGATCCTGTCCCTGGGCCGGCGCAACAAGATGGTCGGCATCGCCGAGCAGTACCAGTACATCCTGCGCGACGAGTCGATCCACCTGAACTTCGGCATCGACGTCATCAACCAGATCAAGGCCGAGAACCCGCACCTGTGGTCCGCGGAGTTCCAGGCCGAGGTGCGCGGGATGCTCAAGGAGGCCTGCGAGCTGGAGATCGACTACGGCCGCGAGACGATGCCGCGCGGCATCCTCGGCCTGAACTCCGACCTCACCTCGGAGTACATGCGCTTCATCACCAACCGCCGCTGCGTCCAGCTGGGCCTGGCCGAGGTCTTCCCCCCGGCGGAGAACCCCTTCCCGTGGATGAGCGAGACGATGGACCTCAAGAAGGAGAAGAACTTCTTCGAGACCCGCGTCATCGAGTACCAGACCGGCGGCGGCCTGGCCTGGGACTGACCCCCCGCTGACGCCCCGGCGCTGGCCGCCCGGCCACCGGGCCGGTCCAGCTGCCAGGCGTCCCCCGTTCACGGCGGCCCGCCTCCCCCTCAGCAGGGGCGGCGGGCCGCCGTCGTCGCCCTGCCCACCGAGGGCCCACCGCCAGGTCCAGCAGGCCGGACCCGGCCTGCTGGACCTGGCACTGCCCCTGGACCTGGCACTGCACGGGGTGGCGACGAGCACCCCGAAGGGGTGACGTGCCTCGGCGTGCGGCGTCGCTGACCGTGCCCGATGCTGAGCGGTTCGGGCGAACCTGACCCTCCTCGCCCCACAGCGCCCGGACGCCGTTATCGTTCCGTGACATGTGCCGGAACATCCGCACGCTGCACAACCTCGCGCCGGCGACGACGCACGACGAGGTCCACGCGGCTGCGCTGCAGTACGTCCGCAAGGTCGCGGGGACGACGAAGCCCTCGCGCGCCAACGCCGACGCCTTCGACCGGGCGGTCGCCGAGGTCGCCCACGCCACCGAGCACCTCCTGGAGGCGCTCACGACCACCGCGCCCCCGCGCGACCGGGAGGTCCTGGCCGCCCAGGCCCGCGCCCGCGCCGTCCAGCGCTACGGCTCCACCGCGGTCGCCGCATCCACCGCCGCCTCCGAGGCGGTGGCGCCGTAGCCCGCCGCGGTGCCGGCGCGTGGGCGCGCCAGGCCAGGCCCTCCCGTCCCCGCGAGGAGGGCCTGCGCCTGGTGGCCCGCAACAAGCGCGCCGCGCACGACTACCTGCTCACCCAGCGCTACGAGGCGGGCGTGGTGCTCGTCGGCACCGAGGTGAAGGCCCTGCGCCAGGGCCGCGCCTCCCTGTCCGAGAGCTGGGTGGAGATCGACGACGCCGGGGAGGCGTGGCTGCACGGAGCGCACATCCCCGAGTACTCCCAGGGCAGCTGGACCAACCACTCCGCGCGCCGGCCCCGCAAGCTGCTGCTGCACGCCGCGCAGCTGCGGCGCCTGGCGGACAGCTCCCGCGAGGGCGGCTGGACCGTGGTCCCCACCAGCCTGTACTTCCTGGGCTCGTGGGTGAAGGTCGAGGTGGCCGTCGCCCGCGGCAAGGCCGAGCACGACAAGCGCCAGGCGCTGCGCGAGCGCCAGGACGCCCGCGAGGCCGAGCGCGCCATGGCCGCCCACCGCCGCAGCCCCAGAGGCGCCCGTGCTGCGTCGTGACACCGCTGTCCGCCTGCCGGGGCTGCGGGGGCGCAGCTGGGCGCGCCGGCTGCAGCTGGCCAGCGCCGCCACCGCCGTGCTGGTGCTGCTGTGGCCGGTGGTCGACATCGCCGTGAGCACCGCCTGGTCGCACCGCCGCGTGGACGCCAGCCACCTCGACGCCGTCGTCGTCCTCGGCTCCAGCCTGGACCGCGGCAGGGTCACCCCGCTGCTGGAGGCCCGCGCGGCGCGTGCAGCGGAGCTGGTCCAGCAGGCCCGCGAGGCCGGAGGTGACCCGTGGGTGGTCACCAGCGGCGGCGTCACCGGCCCGACCGCCTTCGACGCCCAGCCGGTCTCGGAGGCGCAGGCGCTCGGTGAGCGCCTGGTGGCCCTGGGCGTCGACGGGCGCCGCCTGCTGCTGGAGGAGCGGGCGCTGACCACCGCCGACAACCTCGCGTACGCCCTGCCGCTGCTCACCCGCACCGACCCCGGTGTGCGCCGCGTGGCGGTGGTCACCTCCGACGGCCACGTGGCCCGGGTGCGGCTGCTGCTGCGCACGGCCATCGCCGACGGGCGGGTGGAGGACCGCTACGACATCACCTTCGTGGGCGCCCGCACCCCGCTGCAGGACGTGCGCGCGGCCCTGCTGCGCGAGGTGGGCCTGGTCGCCGGCCAGCGCGCCGACACCGCCGTGACCTCCGCGGTGCGCCAGTCGCGGCGCTGGAGCGGGACGGCGGACCCCGTCTGACCCCGCAGCGCCCACCGGCCGGCGGCGTCTGTGACGCTGTGGGGGTGGAGACGCCCCGCGCCGACGCCCCCGCCACCAGGACCGACGAGGACCGCTCCTTCGAGCCGCAGCGGGTGGCCGACGCCGTGCTCGCCGCCGAGGCGTCGATGGACCGCCTGGACGCCGTCCGCGCGCGCGTGGCCGGCGGCGCCGCCAACACCCACGGCGGGGACCCGGGGCTGCACCGCAACCGCAGCACCGTGGTGCGCCACGCGGTGAACTACCTCGTCGCCGTGCGGGCCGCCCAGGTGCTGGCGCCGGCCGCTGCTCCGGCCGGTCCCGTCCTCGACGTCGGCGCCGGCACGGGAGCCTTCTCCCCGCTGCTGGCCGAGCGCCTGGGTCGCGAGCTGCACGTCGTCGACACCGACCCCCGCCACACGGCGCTCGCCGCCGCGGCCTTCCCCGGCACCGCGGTCCACACCGCGCTGGCCGCCGCGCCCCGGGGCGCCGTCGTCACCGCCATGGAGGTCGTCGAGCACCTGGAGCCGGCCGACCAGGTCGCCTTCGTGGCCTCGCTGGCCGCCGCGGTGCTGCCCGGCGGGGTGCTGGTGCTGTCCACGCCGGACGAGTCCGGCTACCCGCGCGGCTGGTCCGGGTACGCCCCGCACGTGGGCCCGCTCGACGCCGCGGGCCTGGCGCGCGTGGTGGCCGGGGGCACGGGCGGCTGGCCCGTCACCGTGCTGCGCGTGGACGGGCCGACCTTCGCGCTCACCCGCGCGGGGGCGCTGGCGCAGGGGACGGCGAACCGGGCGTGGAACCTCGTCGCCGGTCTCGCTGCCGGGCTGGAGCCTCGGGTCACGGGCCTGCTGCACCGCCTCACCAAGGACCGCCCGGCCGCCGCCGTGCCGCCCGAGGGCTCCTGGCGGGTCAGGGCGGTGGGCGACGACGACGGCGGGTGGCGCGCCGGCACGGGCCTGCTGGCGCTCGCCACCGCCCCCGCCTGACCCCCCGGAACCGCAACCAGGCGCTCGGCTGCGGTCCCAGGACCCTCCGGAACCGCAACCAGGCGCTCGACTGCGGTCCCAGGACCCTCCGGAACCGCAACCAGGCGCTCGGCTGCGGGGGCGGATTCAGAGGGCGAGCAGCTCGGTGGCGCTGGCGAGCAGGTGGCGCAGGTGCTCGCGGTTCTGCGCCGAGACGCTGAGCCCGTCACCGCCGTAGTGCTCGGTGCAGAACGGCCCGGTGAAGCCCACCCGCAGCGCCTCCTCCACCGCCCACCGGTAGTCGATGACGCCCAGGGCCAGCGGCGCCGGCGCGGTGGCGTACGAGCCCGTGGCCGGGTCGTGGTCGCGGTAGTAGTTCTTGACGTGCCAGAAGTTGGCGTGCGGGAGCACCGCGGCCAGCTGCTCGCGCCACGGCTGCACCGGGCGGTGGAGCCTGATGATGTTGGCGACGTCGGGGTTGAGGCCGACGTTCGGCAGGTCGATCGCCTCCTTCAGCCTGACCGACGACTGCGGGGTGCCCAGGTAGGTGTCCTCGTACATCTCCAGGCTCAGCTGCAGCCCCAGCTCCCCCGCCCGCCGGCCGAGCGCGCTGAAGCGCTCCACCGCCAGGTCGAAGGCGGCGCTGCCGTCGCTCTCCGGGTCGGGGTCGGTCAGGCCCTGCTCCAGCCAGAACCACTCCGCGGCCTTCTGGGCGTCGGTGAGCACCGGCAGCAGGCCGGCGGAGACCACGCCCGTGCCCAGCTCCGCCGCCGCCACCAGCGTCCGCTCGAGGTAGGCCTGGTTGGCCGCGGCCTCGCCGGCGTCGGGGGCGATCGGGCTGCGGCGCGCGGTGGTGATGGCCGTGACCCCCAGCCCCTCCTCGGCGAGCAGGCGCTTGAGGAGCGCGAGGCGCTCGGGCGACAGGTCCCCCGGGCGCACCCAGGAGTCGGTGAGGTCGACGTGGTCGAACCCGGCCAGGCGCACGCGGCGCAGCACCCGGCGCCACTCGACCTCGGGGGCCTCCTGGGCGGGGGTGCCGTCGGCCAGCACCGGCGGCGCCTGCAGCAGCGCCGCGCCGATGGGCCAGGTGGCGGGGTCGGGCCTGGCGCCCGCAGCGGACGGGGTGCTCACGGGCGGGCCTCCTGCTCGGCGACGACGTCGGGGTCCTGCGCGGGTCCGCCCGCCGGCTGGCTGGACGCCGGTGCGTCCGGGTGGGCGTGCGCCAGCTCGGCCAGCAGCTGGCCCTGCCGGGCGTAGGCGAGGTCGCGGTAGGCGATCATCCGCGCCAGCTTCTCGGGGTCGCCGTGGACGGTGAAGCCCTCGCCGTTCTTGGCGCCGTGGGCGCCGCCGTCGACGAGGTCGGTGAGGGCCTTCGGCGGGGAGATCCGCTCGCCGTAGGCCTCCTCCATGATCTTCATGCCGAGCACGTACACGTCCAGGCCGGCCATGTCGGCGATGGCGAAGGGCCCGAAGTACGGGTACCGGAAGCCGAACGTCGTCGAGACGATGGTGTCCACGGCCTCCGGGGTCGCCACGCCCTCGGCGACGATGTCGGCGGCCTCCTTGAACAGCACGTACTGCAGCCGGTTGAGCACGAAGCCCGGGGTGTCGGCCACCTGCGCCGAGCGCCGCCCGGCCCGCTCGAGCATCTCCTGGACCACCGGCAGGACGGCGGCGTCGGTCGCCTCGCCCACCACCAGCTCCACGCCGGGGATGAACGGCGCGGGGTTGGACCAGTGCACGGTGAGGAACCGCTCGGGGCGCACGACGGCGGGCGCGAGCACCTTCACCGGGATGGTCGAGGTGTTGGTGCCGATGATGGCGTCGGGCCGGGCGGCGGCCGAGGCGCGGGCCAGCACGTCGTGCTTGACCTCGACCTTCTCGAAGACCACCTCGTGGACGAAGTCGACGTCGGCGACCGCTTCCTCCACCGACGTCGCCGCGCGCAGGTTGGTCGCCACGCGCTCGGCGTCCCCGGGGGCGAACAGGCCCTGCTCCTCGTAGGTGCGGGCCTCGCCCAGCAGCCGCTCGAGCTGGCGGGCCGCGGCGTCGGCGGACACGTCGGCCAGGACGACGGGCAGCCCGGCGCGCGCCATCGACTGCGCGATGCCCCCGCCCATGTACCCGGCGCCGACCACGGCGGCCGTCTCGATGCGGCGCACCACCGCGGCGCCGGCTCCGCCGGAGGCGCTGGACGTGCTGGACGCGCTGGCTGAGTTGTCGTCGGTGACGCTCACGCGCCCAGCCTGCCCGGCCCGGGCCCCGGCCGCGCGGCAGGGGCGGGCCGCCGCTCAGCGGCTGCGGGCGGCGAGGACGGCGACGTCGTCGGCGCCGCCGGCGCCCACCAGCTCGGTGAGCACCGCGTCCAGCAGGTCGGGCAGCGGCAGGTGGGCCGCCTCCGCGAGCGCCTCCGCGAGCCGCTCCACGCCCTCGCCGAGGTCGCTGTCGCGGCGCTCGACGAGCCCGTCGGTGTACAGCAGCAGCGTGGACCCGGCCGGCAGGTCCACCTCGCTCTCGCGGCGCGGGCTGCCGGGGGCCAGCCCGAGCAGCAGGTCCGCCTCGTGGCCGTCCAGGGCGACGACGCCGGAGCCCGGCACCGCCAGCAGCGCCGGCAGGTGCCCCGCGCTGCTCCAGCGCAGGCGCAGGTCGCCCTCGCCGCGGCCGTCGTCGGCCAGGCGGATCGCGAGCACGGTGGCCAGCACGTCGGCGCCGAGCACGTCCAGGGTGGCGTCCAGGCGCGCCAGGAGCTGGCCCGGGGAGTCCTCCGTGGCCACCGCCAGCGTCCGCAGCGCGCTGCGGACCTGCCCCATCGCGGCGGCAGCGCCGATGTCGTGCCCGGTCACGTCACCGATGACCAGGAGCGTGGAGCCGTCGGGGTGGCGCAGCGCGTCGTACCAGTCCCCGCCCACCTGGTGCCCCGCGGCGGCCGGCGCGTAGCGCGCGGCGAGCTCGAGGTGGGGCAGGTCGGGCAGCTCGGTGAGCATGGCCCGCTGCAGCGTGCGGGCGGCCTCGCGCTCGGCCCGCAGCGACACGCAGCGGTGCACGCCGTGGGCGGCGGCCTCGGCCAGCGAGGCGACCAGCTCCCGCTCCCCCGCCAGCAGGGCCCTGGCCGAGCCCCAGCCGACGGTGAGCACGCCCAGGCACTGGCCGTCCACGAGCAGCGGCGCGTGCAGCGCGGCCTCGACGCCGGCCAGCACCGGGGCCGCCGAGGAGGCGGTCGCGGCCGCGGTGGCGGCGTCGGGGGTGAAGACGACCCTGGCCTCGCGCGCGGCGAGCAGGGCGCCCTCGGGGACGTCGACCGGCTCCGGCGGGCCCGCGCCGTCCCCGCCGTCGCCGTCGGCGGCGGAGGTGGCGACGTAGCGCAGCGCTCCCGAGCCCCGCTCGTGCAGGGCGACCGCCGCCATCTGCGCCTCCAGGCCGGCGCGCACGCCCGCCACCACCGCAGCGGCGACGTCCTCGGCCTCGCGGGCGCGCGAGACGGCCTGGCCCACCTCGTGCAGCAGGCGGCTGCGGGCCGCGGCGACCTCGGCGTCGCGGCGCTCGCCCACCGCGCGCATCTGGGCGGTCGTGGCCTCGTCGCGGGCGCTCTCGGCGGCGGCGCGGACCTCGGCGGCGTCGGACAGGGCCCGGCGCAGCTGCAGCTCCGCGGAGCAGGCGGCGGCCAGGTCCGCCAGGAGCGCCACCTCCCGGCGGGTCCAGTCGCGCGGCTCCGGCGAGAGCGCGGCGAGCGCCCCGATCGCCTCGCCGTCCGAGCCGCGCAGCGGCGCGCCGAGGTAGCCGACGGCCCCCAGCTCGGTGACCACGGCGTCCTGGCGCAGGTCGGGGTCCTCGCGGGCGTCGCGCACGGCCAGCGGCTGGCCGCTGGCGACCACCTGCTGGCAGGACGAGCGGGACAGGTCGGCCAGGCGGGTGGTCTGCCAGGGCTCGGGCAGGCCGACGGCGCCGGGGAAGAGCTGCAGGCGCCGGGAGACGAGGCTGACGACGGCGGCGGGCACGCCCAGCACCGAGCAGACCAGCCGTGCGTGCCGGTCCAGGGCGCCGTCGCGGCCCGCGGCGGACGGCGGGCCGGCCGCGCCCGAGCCGTCCCGTGCGACGGGCGCGGTCGGCGCACCGGGCGCACCGGGACGGTCGAGCAGGGGGGTCTCGGGCAGGACGACCGCGCTCCCCTCACCGCCGGGCGCACCGGGCCGCTCACCGGCGGAGGGGCCGCGCTGCGGGGCCACCGCGGGCGAGGTCCCCCGGCTCGCCCTCACGCCGCAAGGATGCCGCACCCGGGCCTTCCGCGAGGGCCGTTCCGGCGAGCCCGCGCCCCCGGACCGGCGCCGGCTGTCCGGGCGGTCCAGACTGGTGGGCGAGCGGGTGCCACCGGCACCCGGCCAGACCCCGGGGGCAGCGGTGTGCGACGTGACGGCGGCGGCCAGCACCACGCTGCCCTCCGACGCCAGCGCGCCGCGCACGGCCCGCGTGTTCCTGCGCGCCGCGCGCTGCCCGCGCCACCACGCCACCGTCCTGGACGACGCCGAGCTGCTGACCTCCGAGCTGGTGACCAACGCCGTGGTGCACGGGGCGCCGCCGGTGACCCTGGCGGTCGAGTGCGACACCTCCAGCGGCATGCGGGTGCGCGTCACCGACGGCAGCTCCCGCCAGCCGCTGCCGCGCTCGGCGCGCCCCGCCGACGTCGACGGCCGCGGCATGGCGCTGGTCGACCTGCTGTCGGCGGCCTGGGGCGCCGAGCCGACCGAGCACGGCAAGGAGGTGTGGTTCCTCCTGCGGCGCAGCCCGCTGGCCGAGCCGCTCCCCTTCCCCGGCGGGGGGCGCCGGGACCCCTGAGGCCCCCGCCCGCCGGCCCGGCGGCTGCGACGTGCGCCACGGACGCCGCAGCCGCCGTCGACCACCGGGCCCGCGGCTGGGACCATGGGGCTCCCCGCACCGGGCGCACCGCCCGTCACCGACGTCGTCCGACGTCCTCACCGAGGAGGAAGCGCTGAGCGCTCAGGAGTCCGTGGGTCAGGCCGCACGCGCAGCCAGCGCCGCGCCCGACGTGGTGATGGTCGGCGGAGGCATCATGAGCGCCACCCTCGCGGCGCTGCTGGGCCTGGTGCAGCCGGACTGGTCCGTCGTCGTCCTGGAGTCCGGCCCCTCCGTGGGCGCGGAGAGCTCCGACCCGTGGAACAACGCGGGCACCGGCCACGCCGCCCTGTGCGAGCTCAACTACACCCCCGCCGGTCCCGACGGCAGGGTCGACCCGGCCAAGGCCGTCGGCATCAACGAGCAGTTCCAGGTCTCCCGCCAGCTGTGGTCCTCCTTGGTGCGCGCCGGGCTGACGCCGGACCCCAAGACCTTCATCACCTCCGTCCCCCACGTCAGCTTCGTCACCGGCGAGGGCGGGCAGCGGTACATGCGCGCCCGCTACGAGGCGCTCAAGGCCCAGCCGCTGTTCTCCGAGCTGGAGCACACCGCCGACCACGCCGAGCTGGCCGAGTGGGTCCCGCTGGTGATGGCCGGGCGCGACCCGGCGCAGCGGGTCGCCGCGACCCGGTCGCTGGCCGGCACGGACGTCAACTTCGGAGCGCTGACCTCCCTGCTCCTGCAGGCCGCCCAGCGCCGCGGCGTGCACGTGGCCACCGGCACCCGCGTCACCGGGCTCGAGCGCACCCCCAGCGGTCGGTGGAAGGTGGTGGTCCAGGACGTCGCCACCGGGCACCGCAGCGCCCTGGTCACCCCGTTCGTCTTCGTCGGCGCCGGCGGCGGGGCGCTGCCGCTGCTGCAGCGCTCCGGGATCCGCGAGATCCGCGGCTTCGGCGGGTTCCCCGTCAGCGGGCAGTTCCTGCGCACCCGGCGCAAGGACCTGGTCGCCGCCCACCACGCCAAGGTCTACGGGCAGGCGGAGGTCGGCGCCCCGCCGATGTCCGTGCCGCACCTCGACCTGCGCTCGGTGGACGGGGAGCAGTCGCTGCTGTTCGGTCCCTACGCCGGCTTCTCGCCCAAGTTCCTCAAGGCGGGCTCGCTGCTGGACCTGCCGCGCTCGGTCAAGGCCAACAACCTGTCCTCGATGCTCGGCGTGGCCCGCTCGGAGCTGGCGCTGACCAGGTACCTCGTGCAGCAGGTTCTGCAGACCCGCGGGCAGCGCATGGAGGCGCTGCGCACCTTCTTCCCCGAGGCCGGGGACGGCGACTGGGAGCTCATCACCGCCGGGCAGCGCGTCCAGGTCATCAAGAAGGACCAGCGCGGCCGCGGGGTCCTGCAGTTCGGCACCGAGCTGGTCACCGGCGCCGACGGCACCATCGCCGGACTGCTCGGCGCCTCCCCCGGCGCCTCGACGGCGGTCTCGGCGATGCTGACGCTGCTCGAGCGCTGCTTCCCGCACCGCACCGACGCCTGGCGCCCGCGGCTGGCCGAGGTCATCCCCTCCTACGGCCGGACGCTGTCCGAGGACCCCGCCCTGGCCGCCGAGGTGCGCGAGGAGACCGCGCGCACCCTGCACCTGACCGCATGACCAGCTGGTGACCCCCGACCAGGGGCCCTTCGCCGCCGCCGGGGAGCTGCGCAGCGCCTACGCCTCCGTGGACTGGGGCGCCTCCCCCGTCGGGGCGCCGCACACCTGGTCACCGGCCCTGCGCACGGCGCTGTCCCTGGCCTTCGCCACCAGCTTCCCGGTGACGCTGCTGTGGGGCCCCCGGTTCGTGCTGCTCTACAACGCCGCCTACGCGCAGATGCTCCCCGGCAAGCACCCGTGGGGCCTGGGGCTGCCGTGCCAGGACGTCTTCCCCGAGATCTGGGACCAGATCGGCCCCCTGATGGAGGGCGTCCTGGCCGGCGGGGACGCCGTGCGGATGGTCGACCAGGAGCTGTACATCGACCGCCGGGGCTTCCCGGAGGAGTCCTACTTCGACTACTGCTACTCCCCCGTCCGGGGCGCCGACGGCTCCGTGGAGGGCGTGCTCGACATCGCCGTGGACACCACCCACCAGGTGGTCGAGCGGCGCCGCTCAGCGCTGCTGCGGCGCCTGGCCGACCTCCCCTGGGTGCTGCGCAGCACCCAGGACCTGGCGCGCGTGGCGCTCCCGGTGCTGCGCACCGACCCGCAGGACCTGCCGCTGGTCGAGCTGCACGTCCCCGGGGAGCCCGCCCGGCGCCTCGAGGCGGCGCTGCCGGGCGACGCGCCGACGGCCGTGGAGGACGCCGTGGTGGTCGGGCCGGGCCCGGCCGGGCGCACGGCGTGGCTGCGGGTCCCCGGTGTCGGCCCGGCCGCGCAGCGGCCGCTGCTCGTCGTCGCCCTGGCGCCGGGCATCGCCGAGGACGAGCACTACCTGGGCTTCCTGCGGCAGGTGGCGGCGGCGCTCGGCAACGCCCTGGCCGTGGCGGGCGCGGCCGAGGCGGCGGCCGCCCGCGCGGAGCTGCAGGGCGCCCAGGTGCGCCGCCTGGTCGGGCTGGTGCGGGTGCTGCAGGAGCTGCCCGAGGCCGAGGACGTCGAGCAGCTGGAGCGCGTGGTCGAGCGCGGCGCCGCGCGGCTGCTGGGCGCGCGCGGGGCCCACCTGACGCTCGGCGAGCCCGGCGAGCCCGGCGAGCCCGGCGGGACGGCGGTGGCTGAGGGGCGGGGCGCGGTGCACCTCGACGTCGGCGAGCGCCACCTGGGGGAGCTGCAGCTGGCCTGGGCCGCGGGGCAGCGGCACACCGAGCTCACCGAGGAGGACAGAGCGGTCCTGTCCGTGCTGGCCTCCTCCACCGCGCAGGCGCTGGACCGGGCCGCCGCGCGCGAGGCCGAGCAGCGCGCCACCGCTGCGGTGCGCGCCATCGCCGAGGAGCTGCAGCGCAGCCTGCTCACCGAGCCGCCGGCGGTCACGGGCCTGGACCTGGCGGTGCGCTACGTGCCGGCCCTGGAGCACGCCCAGGTCGGTGGCGACTGGTACGACGCCTTCACCACCGCCACCGGTGCGCTGCAGCTGGTGATCGGCGACGTCACGGGGCACGACCAGCGGGCCGCAGCCGCCATGGGCCAGCTGCGCAACCTGCTGCGGGGCATCGCCCACAGCGGGCGGCGCACCCCCGCGCGGGTGCTGGCCGAGCTCGACGCGGCGCTGCCGCACCTGGGCGTGACGTCGCTGGCCACGGCCGTGCTCGCCTCGCTGGCGGCACCCGAGCCCGACGGCTCGCGCGAGCTGGTGTGGAGCAGCGCGGGCCACCTGCCGCCGCTGCTGCTGGTGCCCGGCGCGGCCCCGCGGCTGCTCGAGGAGCCCGCCGAGCTGCTGCTGGGGCTGCAGGCGGGCACGCCGCGCACGGACCACCGCACGGTGCTCCCGCCGGGGGCGACGGTGCTGCTGTACACCGACGGGCTGGTCGAGCGGCGCGGGGTGGACCTGTCCCGGGGCCTGGCGTGGCTGCGCGGGGCCGCCGCGGGCCTGGACGGCGCCAGCCCTGACGAGGTGTGCGACGCGCTGCTGGGGATGGTCGGCGGTCGCCTCGACGACGACATCGCCCTGGTCGCGGTCCGGCTGGTGGGCCGCCCGCTCTGACGGCCCGCACCGGGGCGTGCGCCGGGGCCCGCGACGAGGGCCCGCGACGACGGGCCGGGGCGGCTCAGGCGAGCAGGACGGGGCCCGCGGGGTCGGCCGGCAGGTCCCCGCCGGTGACGACGGCGGTGACGGCCATCTCCCGCAGCGCCACCCCGCCGCGCAGGGAGGTCAGGAAGGCGGTGTCGGCGGCGTCGCGGCCGGTGCTGATGCGCCACAGCGCGGGCCGGGGCGCCAGGTGCGTGGCGTCGTGCACCTGCCAGCGCGCGCCGCCCTCGCCGTCCTCGACCCGGACCTCGGCGACGGCGTGGAAGTCCATCGGCGAGAGCCCCGGCGCGTACACCGCGGCCAGGCGCGCAGGCAGCTCGAGGGCGCGGGCCAGGGCGACGACGAGGTGGGCGTAGTCCCGGCAGACGCCCTGGCCGCGCAGCAGGGTCTGCACCGCGCCGTCGAAGGGGGTGGAGGAGCCGGAGGTGTAGACGAGCCGGTCGGCCACCCAGGCGGTGACGGCGTCGGCGAGCTCGGCGTCGCCGCGCTCGGCGCGGGTGCCGAACTCCGCGGCGGCGAAGGCCACCAGCTCGTCCGAGGGGCAGTACCGGCTGGGGCGGTTGAGCTCGAAGCGCTCACGGGCCTCCAGCTCGCGGGTCTCCAGCTCACGGGCCGCCGACGCGCCGGCGCTCCCGTCGTCGTCCGCACCCGCGGGTGCGGGGGTGAGGCGCCCCGAGTACTCGACCACCACGCGCCCGGCCGGGACGCCGGTGAGCACGTGCATGCGCTCACCGCGGCCGGGCGCCCCGACCGCGACCTCCACGGGCCGCGACGGCTCGGGCAGCGGGCCGGCGTCGTGGTCGACCACCAGCTCGTCCTGGACCGCCGCGCCGGGCGTGCGCGCCGCCGCGACGAGCAGGGCGAGGTCGGCGGGGGCCGACAGCTGCAGCACCAGCCGCGCCGAGACCTCGCGCACCAGCGGGGAGGGGGCAGCGGGGGGCGGCGTCGTGGCGGTCACGGACGCCCATTGTGGGGGCCCGCGGCTCCCGGCGGCGCGCGCGGACCCGGGTCGGCGCCCTCGGGGCGCCCCGCCGCGCGCCCTAGGCTGCGGCGGTGGGTGAGCCCGGGCAGCAGCAGGTGGTGGCGGTCCTCGGCACGGGGACGATGGGCGAGGCGGTGCTGGCGGCGGTGCTGGCCGGCGGGCGGCCCGCCGCGCAGGTGCTCGCCACGGCCCGCCGCCCGCAGCGGGCCTCCGAGCTCGCCGAGCGCCACGGCGTGCGCGTCGTGGGCGCCCGGGAGGCCGCGGCCGCCGACGTCGTCGTCCTCGGGGTCAAGCCGCAGCAGCTGGACGCCGTGGCGGCCGAGGTGGCCGGGGCGGTGCGCGAGGGGGCGCTGCTGGTCTCCCTGCTCGCCGGGGTCACCACCGCGCGGCTGGCGGCGGCCTTCCCCGGCGCGCGGGTGGTGCGCGCGGTGGTGAACACCCCGGCGCTGGTCGGGGCGGGGGTCACGGTGCTGGCCGCCGGGGCGGGCGCCGGGGAGGCCGAGCTGGCCCGCGCCGAGCACCTGCTGGCCGCCACCGGGACGGTGCTGCGCCTGGCCGAGGGCCAGCTCGACGCCGCCACGGGCGTCTCCGGCTCCGGGCCGGCCTTCGTCTTCGCCGTGGCCGACGCGCTGGCCGAGGGCGGCGTGGGCGCCGGGCTGCCCCGCGCGGTCGCCCTGCAGCTCGCCGCGGCCACGGTGCTGGGCGCCGGGCGGCTCATGGTGGAGACCGGCACCCACCCGGCGCTGCTGCGCGAGCAGGTCACCTCCCCCGCCGGCACGACGGCGGCGGGGCTGCGCGAGCTCGACGCCCAGGGGGTGAGGGCGGCGCTGGTCTCGGCGGTCCTGGCCGCGGCGAGGCGGTCCGCCGAGCTCGCGGGCTGAGCCGCTCACCGCCCCGCCGCGCCGGCCCGGCAGCGGGGTGCGCGAGCATGGTCGGGTGACGACTGCTGGGCGGCCGCCGCGCATCGGGCTGGTGCTGCACCCCACCCGTGACGTCTTCTCCGTCTCCGAGCGGGTGGCCCGCTGGGCCGCCGAGCAGGGCGCGCAGGTGGTGGTCGCCGCGGGCGAGGCGGGCCGCGTGGCCGGGCCCGTGCTCGAGGTGGCCCCCGAGCAGCTCGCAGGGGCGTGCCGGGCGCTGGTCTCCCTCGGCGGCGACGGCACCATGCTCGGGGCGCTGCGCGCCTCCGCCGGCACCGGCGTGCCGGTGCTGGGCGTCAACCTCGGGCGGGTGGGCGTGCTGGTGGAGGTCGAGCCGGCGGAGGTGGCCCCCGCGCTGCAGCGCGTGGTGGAGGGCCGCTACTCCGTGGAGGCGCGCCCGGCGCTGCGGGTGACGGGGGTGGCGCTGGAGGACGGCGCGAGCTCGGCGGTGGCCTTCAACGACGTCGCGCTCTCCCGCTGCCCGGGGGACGGCATCGCCTCGGCCGCGCTGAGCATCGACGGGCAGGGCTACGGGGTGTACCGCTGCGACGCCGTCATCGTCGCCACGCCCATGGGCTCCACCGCCTACAGCTACGCCGCCGGAGGCCCCGTGGTCTCCCCCACGCTGTCGGCGATGGTGGTGGCCCCGGCCTCGCCGTGGTCGGGCATCTCCCGGCCGGTGGTGCTCTCCCCCGAGGACCACCTCGCCCTGGAGCTCCTGCCGGACTCCGGGGTGCTGGCCCTGGAGGTCGACGGGCGGGTCCTGGCGCCGCTGGCGCCCGGCGCGCGCATCGAGGTGGTCGAGGAGCGCGACGCCGGGCACGTGGTGCGCCTGGACCGGGCCCGCCACGACAGGCGCTCGCGGGTCAAGCTGAGCCTGCTCGACCTGCCGCTGCTGCCCGAGGAGCTGCGCGAGCTGCTCCCCCGCGAGCTCGGCCACCCCCCGGACTGACGCCCGGGGCCCGGGCGCAGCGGCGCCGCACCGAGCCGGGCGGTGGGCGCCAGGTGTCGGAACCCCGGCGCGAGGTGTCGGAACCGGGCGCTGGTTCCGACACCTCGAGGCAGGGTTCCGACACCTCGGGGCACCGTTCCGGCGCCTCGGGGCGCAGCTGCGCTCCCCGGCGCCGGCGCGCCCACCCGGGGTCAGGCCCCGCGGGGCTCCATGACGACGACGGGGATCAGCCGGTCGGTCTTGGTCTGGTACTCGGCGTAGTCCGGCCAGACGGCCACGGCGCGCTCCCACCACTGCTCGCGCTCCTCGCCGTGCACCTCGCGGGCGGTGTAGTCGGCCTTGTGCGGGCCGTCCTGCACCTCCACGTGCGGCTCGGCGAGCAGGTTGCGGTACCAGACCGGGTGGCTCGGTGCGCCGCCCTTGGAGGCGACGGCGGCGTAGGAGCCCTCGTGCTCGACCCGCATCAGCGGGGTCTTGCGCAGCTTGCCGCTCTTCGCGCCGCGGTTGGTGACGATCATGACGGGGACGCCGAGCAGCGTGGTGCCCTCAGTGCCGCCGGAGGACTCGTACTGCTCGACCTGGTCGCGGACCCACTGCTCGGGGCTGGGCTCGTACTCACCGCTCAGAGGCATGCCCGCAGTCTCGGGCAGCGCCACACCGCCCACGACACCACCCCCGCCGCCGCGCCCCGCGGGGCGCGTGCCGCACGACGTGCCGCGGAGGGACCGTCCACAGGGCGCGGGCGCGCGCCAGCGGGCGCGGGGGTCCGGCGGGCAGGGTGTGGCGCATGGCCCACACCCCGCCGCACGGGCTGCGGCACACCCGCACGGACTCCCCCTTCGGCCCCCTGGTGGTCGTCGTCGACGACGACGGCGCGCTCGCCGGCCTCTACTTCGCCGAGCACCACGCGCCCGCCCCGCGGCCCTCGGCCCTCGGGGTCCCCGCCGAGCCGGGCGACCCACAGGTCGCCGCTGCCACCGCCGCCGTCCAGGCCCACCTGCGCGGGGAGTCCGCCGTGCTCGGGGTCCCGCTCAGCTCGGCCGCCGTGCCCGGCGCCACGGAGCTGCAGCGGGCGGTGTGGGCGCAGCTCGCCGCGATCCCCCGGGGCGAGACCCGCACCTACGGCCAGGTGGCCGCGGCCGTCGGCAGGCCGACGGCGGTGCGCGCGGTCGGGCAGGCCGTCGGGCGCAACCCGCACTGCCTCGTGGTGCCGTGCCACCGCGTGGTCGGCTCCGGCGGCCGGATCACCGGCTACGCCGGGGGCGTGGAGGTCAAGCGCCGCCTGCTGCAGCTGGAGGGCGTCACGCTCGCTGACCGGTCCGGGGCGCCGGCTCCAGGTGCACCGCCTTCAGCACCGTGAGCTCGCCCAGCAGGTCCGGCCCGTAGCCGCGGCCCCGGCCCGAGGCGCGCCGCGGGTCGGCGGACCCGCCCGGCGCCCCGCCCCAGACCGCGTTCACCTTGACCGTGCCGACCTCCAGCTCCTCGGCGGCCTCCAGGGCGTGGGCGGTGTCGGGGGTCAGCACGGTGGCCGCCAGGCCGTAGGCGCCCGAGCCCGCCAGCCGCAGGCCCTCCTCCCAGTCGGCCACCACGCGCACCGCGGCGACCGGCCCGAAGGTCTCCTCGGTCATGACGTCCATGGCGTCGGTGCAGCCGACCAGCACCGTCGGCGGGTACCAGGCGCCCGGCCGGTCGAGCCGCTCCCCGCCGGCGAGCGCCGTCGCCCCCGCCGCGAGCGCGCCCTCGACGTGGGCCGCGACCACTTCGAGCTGCCGCTCGTCCACCAGCGGCCCGAGCTGGCTGGCGGGGTCGGCGGGGTCGCCCACGACCGTGGCCGCGGCCAGGGCGACCAGCTCGGCGAGGACCGCGTCGGCGACGTCGGCGTGCAGGTAGACCCGCTCCACGGAGGTGCACAGCTGGCCGGAGTTGGTGAACGCGCCCGCGGCGATCTGCGCCGCCGCCCAGGCCGGGTCGACGCCGGCGTCGACGAGCAGGGGGTCCTTGCCGCCGTTCTCCAGCAGCGCGACGCCGCCGCGGGCCCCGGCGACGGCGGCGATGCGCCGCCCGGTGGCGGTGGAGCCGACCTGGGCCACCACGTCGACCCGGTCGTCCGCCACCAGCGCCGCGCCCACCTCGCCGTCCCCGGTGACGACCTGCAGCACCCCCGGCGGCAGCGCCGCGGCGATGAGCGCCGCCATCGCGGCCCCAGGGGCGCTGGAGCGCTCCGACGGCTTGTGCACCACGGTGTTGCCGGCCACCAGGGCGGCGGCGAGCAGCCCCGCCGCGGCGGGGAAGGGGTCGTTCCACGGCGTGATGACGGCCACGGTGCCGCGCGGCTCGCGGCGCACCACGTCGATGGCTCCGGACGCCCCCGCCAGCGAGCGCCCGGCGTCGAGCACGCCGGTGGTCGCCGCCTCCTCCAGCAGCTCGGCGGCCACGACGGCGGAGCCGCGGGCCTGCCCCACGAGGCGCCCGGTGGTGGCGACGAGCAGGTCGCCGAGGGCGTCGGCGTGCTCGCGCACGGACGCGGCCGCGGCGCGCAGCGCAGTGGCGCGCTCCCCCGCCGACGTCCTGCGCCAGCCGCGCCGGGCGGCGCGGGCCCCCGCGAGGGCGGCCTCGACCTGCTCGGGGGCGGCGCAGCCGACCTCGCCGGACCGCTGCCCGGTGGCCGGGTCGACCAGCGGCAGCGACCGGCCCGCGGCGGCGACCGGGGCGCCGTCCAGGAAGCAGCCGGTGTGCAGCGCGCCGGGGGCGCCGGGACGGGTGTCGGTGCTCGTGGTCACCGCGCCTGTCTACCGGCTGGTCGGGCGGCCCGTCGGCCCAGGGGTGGTCCGGGGTGGCACGCGGGTGACGCCACGGGGTCGCACACGCGTCCAGCACCCGGAGGCCGGGTGATCGACTTTGCGAATGGTCAACAGTGCCCTAGACACCTGCCCATGAAGGTCCTGGGCGTGAACGCCGTCTTCCACGACTCCTCCGCCGCGCTCGTGGTGGACGGCGTCGTGGTGGCCGCCGCGGAGGAGGAGCGCTTCTCGCGCCGCAAGCACGGCAAGCGCCCGGTGCCCTTCTCGGCGTGGGAGCTGCCCGAGCTGGCGATGCGCTGGTGCCTGGACCACGCGGGCCTGACCGTCGAGGACCTCGACGCCGTCGCCTACGGCTACGACCCCTCGATGGCCCTGTCCGAGGAGGAGGGCCACGAGCGCGGCCTGCGCGACCCGTGGGACCACCTGCGCACCACCTACGCCCAGCGCGCCGCGGGCTTCCTGGCCACCGCGCTGCCGGGGCTGGACAGGGAGAAGGTCGTCTTCGTCCCCCACCACGTCGCGCACGCGGCGTCCTCGGGGCTGGCGGGCCCGTCGACCACGGGCAGCGTGCTGGTGCTCGACGGCCGCGGCGAGCGCGGCAGCCACCTGTCCGGCCGCTACGTCGACGGCAAGCTCGAGGTGCTGGCCACCACCGAGCTGCCGCACTCCCTGGGCCTGGTCTACGAGTCGCTCACCGACCACCTGGGCTTCCTGCGCTCCTCCGACGAGTTCAAAGTCATGGCGATGGCCTCCTACGGCACGCCGCGCCACCTGGAGGCGCTGCGCGAGCACGTGCACGCCACCGGCGACGGCCGCTTCGTGGCCACCGAGCCGGACTGGAGCCGGTTCGCCCCGCGGCGCACCCCCGCCGAGGCGGCCGCCACCAGCGCCGAGGCCCTGCCCCCGGAGCACGCCGACCTCGCCGCGTCCGTGCAGGCCCTCACCGAGGAGGTCCTGGTCGACCTCGCGACCTGGCTGCACGAGCAGACCGGCGACGCGCTGCTGACCATGGCCGGCGGCACGGCGCTGAACTGCGTGGCCAACACGAAGATCTGGCAGCGCACCCCGTTCGAGCGCGTCTGGGTGCAGCCGGCCGCCGGTGACTCCGGCACCGCGCTGGGCGCCGCGCTGCAGGTGGCCGCCGAGCACGGCGACGCCATCCGGCCGATGGGCACCGCGGCGCTGGGCCGGGAGTGGACCGACGAGCAGCTGGCCGGCTGGCTGCGCACCGCGAAGGTGCCCTTCACCACCCCCGGCAGCCGCGAGGCGCTCGCCGAGGAGGTCGCCGACGTGCTGGCCGCCGACGGCGTGGTCGCCTGGTTCGACGGGCGCAGCGAGTTCGGGCCGCGCGCCCTGGGCCGCCGCTCCCTCATCGCCCACCCCGGCCACGCCCACAACGTCGAGCGCATGAACGACGTCAAGGGCCGCGAGCAGTTCCGCCCCATCGCCCCTATGGTGCTGGCCGAGCGCGCGACCGACGTGTTCGAGAACGGGCCCTTCCCCAGCCCCTACATGCTCTTCGTGCACGACGTGAAGGCCGAGTGGCGCGAGCGGATCCCCGCCGTGACGCACGTCGACGGCACCGCCCGCATCCAGACGGTCTCCGACGGCAGCGCCAGCAGCGACGGGGTCGACGAGAGCGCGAACCCGGGCGTGCACGCCCTCATCAGCGCCTTCGAGCGGCGCACCGGCCTGCCCGTCGTGGTCAACACCAGCCTCAACACCGCCGGCCGCCCCATGGTCGACGACCCCCGCGACGCCCTCGAGCTGTTCGGGTCGGCCCCCGTCGACGTGCTGGTCCTCGGCCCGCACCTCGTGCGCCGGCAGAGCTTCTTCGCCTCGTGACGCCCGCTCGCTGGGCGGTCGTCGTCCCCTCGGTCGGCCGTCCCAGCCTGCAGGCGCTGCTCGACTCCCTCGCCGCGCAGGAGGACGGCGGCGCGCGCCCGGCGCTCGTCGTCGTCGCCGACGACCGGCGGCTGGTCGAGGAGGGGTCGGGCCCGCCGCCGCTGCGACCCGCCCTCGACGTCCCCGGCGTCGAGCTGGTGGTCGTGCGCTCCGGTGGCCGCGGCCCCGCCGCCGCCCGCAACCTCGGGTGGCGGACGGCCGCCGCGCGGGCGGGCGCCCTGGAGTGGGTGGCCTTCGTCGACGACGACGTCGAGCTGCCGCCGGCGTGGTCGCGCGAGCTGCTCGCCGACCTCGCGGCGGCCGGTGGCGCTGACGAGCCCTCCCCGGTCGGCGGCTCCCAGGGGCGCCTGCACGTGCCGCTGCCCACCGACCGGCGCCCCACCGACTGGGAGCGCGGCACCGCGGGGCTGGAGCGCGCGGCGTGGGCGACGGCCGACATGGCCTACCGCCTCGACGCCCTGGTCGCCGTCGGGGGCTTCGACGAGCGCTTCCCGCGCGCCTACCGCGAGGACGCCGACCTGGCGCTGCGGGTCGAGCGCGCCGGCTGGTCGCTGGTGCGCGGGCAGCGCACCGCGGTGCACCCGGTGCGGCCCGCCGACGACTGGGTGAGCCTGCGCGTGCAGCGCGGCAACGCCGACGACGTGCTCATGGCCGCCCTGCACGGCCCCACCTGGCGCCGCGACGCGCAGGCCCCGCCGGGGCGGCTGCGCTGGCACGTCGCGACGACGGCCGCCCTCGCGCTCGCCCTCGGCGGCGCGCTGGCCGGGCGCCGGCGGCCCGCGGCGCTCGGCGCCTTCGCCTGGGCCGGCCTGACGGCCGACTTCGCGCGCCGCCGCATCGCCCCTGGCCCGCGCGACGCCGCCGAGGTGCGCCGGATGGTGCTGACGTCGGCGGCCATCCCCGTGGCCGCCGTCCGCCACCGGGTGGCCGGGCTCCTGCGCTGGCGCGGCCCCGGTGCCACCCCCGCGCCCCGCGCCGCGCCGTGGCCGCAGGCCCAGCGCGCCGAGCCGCTGGCCGCCGTGCTCTTCGACAGGGACGGCACGCTGGTGCACGACGTCCCCTACAACGGCGACCCGGCGCAGGTCCGCCTGGTCGAGGGCGCCCGCGAGGCCGTCGAGCGCGTGCGCGCCGCGGGGCTGCGCACCGGGCTGGTGACCAACCAGTCCGGCGTGGCCCGCGGCCTCATCACCCGCGACCAGGCCGACGCGGTCACCGCCGAGGCGGTGCGCCAGGTGGGGGGGCTCGACGTGGTGCTCACCTGCCCCCACGCGCCCGAGGACGCCTGCGCGTGCCGCAAGCCGGGGCCCGGCATGGTCCTCCAGGCCGCCCGCCGCCTGGGCGTGCCGCCCTCGAGGGTCGCGGTGGTCGGCGACATCGCCGCCGACGTGGGCGCCGCGGTGGCCGCCGGAGCCCGCGGCGTGCTGGTCCCGACGCCCGTGACACGCTCGGCCGAGGTGGACGCCGCCCGCGCGGCGGCAGCCTCCGGCGGTCCCGTGCTCGGGGTCGCCCCTGACCTGTCCGGCGCCCTGGACCTGCTGCTGGGCGCCGCGACCCCCACCGGAGGCCGAGCATGACCGCCCAGCAGGACCCGCGCCCGGACCACCGCCAGGACCCCCGGCGGGTGCTCGCCGTGCGCCTGGACAGCGACGGCGACGTCCTCATGACGGGACCGGCCGTCGCGGCCCTGCGCCGCGGCCCGGGGGGCACCGAGGTGGAGCGCCTCGACCTGCTCGCCTCCCCCGCCGGCGCCGGCGCGGCGCGGCTGCTGCCGGGCGTCGACGAGGTGCTCGTCGCCGACGTGCCGTGGTCGGGCTACCGCCCGCCCGCCCCGGACGCCGAGGTGCTCACCGGCCTCGTGGACCTGCTGCGCGAGCGCTCCTACGACGAGGTGGTCGTCTTCACCTCCTACCACCAGAGCCCCCTGCCGATGGCGGTGCTCGCGCGCCTGGCCGGGGTGCCCCGCGTCATCGCCGCCAGCGACGACTACCCCGGCTCCCTGCTGGACCTGCGCCACAAGCGGCCCGGCGACCCGGACGGCACCGGCGGCGAGCACGAGGTGGTCGCCAGCCTCGGCCTGGTGGCCGCCAGCGGCCGCGAGGTCCCCGAGGACCCCCGGATGGCGCTGCGGCGCCCGCTGCCCGACGTCCCCGCCCAGCTGCTGGAGCGCTCCCCCGGCGCCACGGGCGCCCTGGTCGTCGTCCACCCCGGCGCCTCCGTGCCGGCCCGCGCCGCGGACCCCGACGTCGTCGCCCGCGCGACCCGCGCCCTCGTGGAGGCCGGGCACCACGTGGTGGTGACCGGCGGCCCCGGCGAGGTCGGGCTCACCGCCCGCGTCGCCGCGGCCGCGCCCGGCGCGCTCGACGCCGGCGGGCGCACGTCGCTGGCCGAGCTGGCCGCCCTGCTCGAGGCGGCCGACGCGGTGGTGGTGGGCAACACCGGGCCCGCGCACCTGGCGGCCGCCGTGGGCACGCCCGTGGCCAGCCTGTTCTCCGCGGTGATGCCCGTGGAGCGGTGGGCGCCCTTCGGGGTGCCCGTGGTGGTGCTGGGAGACCTCGGCGCCCCCTGCCGCCTGACCCGGGTGCAGGTGTGCCCGGTGCCGGGACACCCCTGCCTCGACGTCGCGCCGGAGGCGGTGGTGGCGGCGGTGGCCGACCTGCTCGGCGGGCGGGTGCCGGTGCCCCCGCCGGCGCGGCCGCTCGCCGCGAGCGGGGGGCAGGCGCTGTGAGGGTGCTGCTGTGGCACGTCCACGGCTCGTGGACCACCGCGTTCGTGCAGGGCCGGCACGACTACCTCGTGCCGGTGCTGCCCGACCGCGGCCCCGACGGGCGCGGGCGGGCCCGCACGTGGGACTGGCCGGCCTCCGTGCGCGAGGTCACCCCCGAGCAGCTCGCCGCCAGCACGGACGGGTCGGCGGGGGGCCCCGGCGCGCGGCCCGACGTCGTCGTCCTCCAGCGGCCCCACGAGGCGCGGCTGCTGCGGGAGTGGACCGGGCTGCGCGCCGGGGTCGACGTCGCGGCGGTCTACGTGGAGCACGACTCCCCCCGCGAGCACGCCGCCCGCTCGCGCCACCCGCTGGCCGACGGCCTGGTCCACGACGGCGGCGGCGCGCGGCCGGTGCCCGTCCCCGTGGTGCACGTGACGCACTTCAACGCGCTCATGTGGGACTGCGGGGGTGCACCCGTCCGGGTGGTCGAGCACGGGGTGCTCGACCCCGGCCACCTGGCCACCGGCGAGCGCGCGTCGCTGGCCGTGGTGGTCAACGAACCGGTGCGCCGCTGGCGCGTCGCCGGCACCGACCTCGTGGTCGACCTGTCCCGGCGCGTGCCGCTGGACGTGTACGGCATGGGCATGGACGCGCTGGAGCAGACGGCGCCCCACCTGGCCGGTCACCTGCACGAGGACCTGCCGCAGGCGCGGATGCACGCCGAGGTGGCCCGCCACCGCGCGTACTTCCACCCCTACCGGTGGACCAGCCTGGGCCTGGCCCTGGTGGAGGCCATGACCATGGGCCTGCCGGTGCTCGCGCTGGCCACCACCGCGGCGCCGGAGTCGGTCCCGCCGGAGGCGGGGTACCTGTCCACCGACCCCGCCGCGCTGGAGCGGACGGCCCAGCGCTGGCTGGCCGACCCCGGCGAGGCGCGAGAGCGTGGCCTCGCCGCGCGCGAGCACGCGCTGCGCCGCTTCGGGCTGGCGCGCTTCCTCGCCGACTGGGACGACGTCCTGGACGGCGCCGGGGTGCACTCGTGAGCCCCGGTCGAGCACGCCCCGGGGTCGAGAGCACGGCCCCCGCCTGGACCTACCCAGGAGTCACCGGATGAGGATCGCGATGGTCTCCGAGCACGCCAGCCCGCTGGCCGTCCTCGGGGGCGTCGACGCGGGCGGGCAGAACGTCCACGTCGCGGCGCTGGCGCAGGCGCTGGCGGACCGCGGGCACGAGGTGGAGGTCTACACCCGCCGCGACGCGCCGGACCTGCCCCGCCGCGTGCGCATGGGCCCCGGCGTCCACGTGGTGCACGTCGACGCCGGCCCGGCCCGGTCGGTGCCCAAGGACGAGCTGCTGCCGTGGATGCCGGCCTTCGCCGCCTGGCTGCAGCGCGACTGGGCCCGCGCGGACCGGCGGCCCGAGGTGGTGCACGCCCACTTCTGGATGTCCGGCCTGGCGGCCCTGGAGGCCGGGCGCGCCGCGGGGGTGCCGGTGGTGCAGACCTTCCACGCGCTGGGCTCGGTCAAGCGCCGCCACCAGGGAGACCACGACACCTCACCGCCGCAGCGCGTGCGCCTGGAGGCGATGCTCGCCCGCGACGTCGACCTCGTGGTGGCCACCTGCCGCGACGAGGTCGCCGAGCTGGAGGCCCTCGGCGCCCCGCGCCGGCGGCTGGCCGTGGTGCCGTGCGGGGTGGACGTGGAGCACTTCACCCCCGACGGCGAGGTCGAGCCGCGCGCGCCCGGATCCCCCCGCCACCGCCTGGTGAGCGTGGGCCGGCTGGTGGAGCGCAAGGGCGTGGAGACCGCCGTGCGCGCCCTGTCCTGGCTGCCCGACGCCGAGCTGGTGGTGGCCGGCGGGCCCCCGCCGCGCGAGCTGCACCTGGACCCCGAGGCCGTGCGCCTGCGCGCCGTCGCCCGCTCCCTGGGCGTGGCGGACCGCCTGCTGCTGGTCGGCCGGGTCGAGCAGCCCGACGTCCCCCGCCTGCTGCGCTCCGCCGACGTCTCGGTCAACGTGCCCTGGTACGAGCCGTTCGGGATCGCCCCGCTGGAGGCCATGGCCTGCGGGCTCCCCGTGGTCGGCACCGCCGTCGGCGGGCTGCTGGACACCGTCGCGGAGGGCTCGACCGGCGTGCTGGTGGAGCCGCGCGACACCGCCGGGCTGGCCGCCGCCGTGCGCGACCTGCTCGACGACCCCGAGCGGCGCCGCCGCTGGGGGCGGGCGGGCCGGCGCCGCGCGGTGGCGCACTACGGGTGGGACCGCGTGGCGGCCTCGACGGAGGACGCCTACGGTCGGGCCCTGCGGGGGTCCGCCCGGCGCGCGGCCCCCTCCGCGGCGCCCCGGACCGCCCCCACACAGCTGGCGCTCGCCACGGCGGCGCCCCACGACGAGCAGGAGGCGGTGTGAGCTCCACGGGCGCTCCCCAGGACCCCACCCCGGCGGCCGACTGGCTGGCGCAGCACCGCGGCGAGGTCGACGCGACCGTCGGCGGCCTGCTGCGCGCCGCCGGCCAGCTCGACGCCTGGGGCGAGCACCTCGCGCGCGTGCTCGACGGCGGCGGCCGCCTGCTCGCCGCCGGCAACGGCGGCAGCGCCGCGGAGGCCCAGCACCTGACCGCCGAGCTGGTCGGCAGGTTCGTCGCCGAGCGCCGCCCGCTGTCGGCCATCGCGCTGCACGCCGAGACCTCCTCGACCACCGCGATCGGCAACGACTACGGCGCCGCCGAGGTCTTCGCCCGCCAGGTGCACGCCCACGGCCGCCCCGGTGACGTGCTGCTGCTGCTCTCGACCTCCGGGCGCAGCGAGAACGTCGTGCGCGCCGCGCAGGCGGGCCGGCGGGCCGGGCTGCGCGTGTGGGCGATGACCGGTGCGGCCCACAGCCCGCTGGCCGAGGCCAGCGACGAGGTGCTGCGCGTCGGCGAGCCCGGCTCGTCCACCTCCGCGGTGCAGGAGGGCCACCTGGTGGCCGTCCACGCCCTGTGCGCGGCGGTCGACGCCCACCTGCTGGGCACCGCCGCCACCGCCGCGCCGTCCGCCACCGCCGCGCCGGCCGCGGCCGCGCCCTCCTCGGCGCCCCTGGACCTGCGCCCCGCCGCCGCGCGGGCGCCGCGCGCCGCCGGTGTGCGCCGGCCGCGCGTCGTCGTCGTCGGCGACGCCGTGCTGGACAGGGACCTGCTCGGGCGCAGCGACAGGGTCGCCCCTGACGCGCCCGTGCCCGTGGTGGACCTGCACGGCGTGGACGAGAGCCCCGGCGGCGCCGGGCTCACCGCCCTGCTCGTCGCCGGCCGCGCGCAGACCACCCTGGTGGCCCCGCTCGCCGACGACGACGCCGGACGCCGGCTGCGCGAGGCCCTCGAGGGCGCTCTCGACCCCGTCGCGGTGCACGCCCTGGGCCACGAGGGCGGCACGCGCACCAAGACCCGCGTGCGGGTGGCCGGGCAGTCCCTGGTCCGCCTGGACGAGGGCGGCCCCGCCACGCCCACCGGCGTGGACGCCGGGGCGCTGGCCGCGGTGCTGGCCGAGGCCGACGTCGTGCTGGTCAGCGACTACGGCGCGGGCACCACGCGCGACCCGGTGGTGCGCGCGGCGCTGGCCGAGGCGGCCCGCCGGGTGCCGGTCGTGTGGGACCCCCACCCCCGCGGCGGTGCCCCGGTCCCCGGCTGCGCCCTGGTGACCCCCAACCTCGCCGAGGCGCGCGCCGCCGCGTCGGCCGCCGTCGCCGGCGCCACCCCCGACGTGCTGGCCGAGCACCTGGCCAGCACGTGGGGCGTGCGCGGCGTCTGCGTCACCACCGGCGCGCAGGGCGCGTGGCTGGCCGCCCCCGGCACCGAGGCGGTCTTCGCCCCCGCGGCGGTCGTCGCCGGCGGCGACCCGTGCGGCGCCGGGGACAGCTTCGCCGCCTCCGCGGCGGTGTCGCTGGCCACGGGCCGGGTGCCGTCGGAGGCCGTGGTCGCCGCCGTCGCCGACGCCTCCGCGTGGGTCGCCGGCGGAGGTGCCTCCGGGTGGCGCGCCGCCCAGCGCGAGGCCGCCCAGCAGGGCTCCGCCGCGGCGCCGGGCGCGGCGGCCGGCGGGGGCAGCGCGGCCGACGTCGTGGCCCGCGTGCGCGCCGCGGGCGGCACCGTGGTGGCCACCGGGGGCTGCTTCGACGTGCTCCACGCCGGGCACGTCGCCACCCTGGAGGCCGCGCGCCGCCTGGGCGACGCCCTCGTGGTGCTGCTCAACGCCGACTCCTCCGTGCGCCGGCTGAAGGGCCCCACCCGTCCCGTCAACGACGAGGTCGACCGCGCGCGCGTGCTCGCCGCCCTCGACTGCGTCGACGCCGTGGTCGTCTTCGCCGAGGACGACCCGCGCACGGCCCTGGCCGAGCTGCGCCCCGACGTGTGGGCCAAGGGCGGTGACTACGGCGGCGCCGAGCTGCCCGAGGCGCCGCTGGTGCGCAGCTGGGGCGGCCGCGTGGTGCTGCTGCCCTACCTCGACGGGCGCTCCACCACCTCCATCCTCGCCCGCGGCGCCGTGCCGCCGGTGAGCCAGACCACCACCCGGGAGACCGCTCCGTGACGAGCTCCACCGCCAGCCCGACCCCCCTGCTCGACGGCATGGAGCTGGAGCGACCGCTCGGCACCGTCTACGTCACCGGCGGCTCCAGCGGCCTGGGCGCCGCCGTGGTCGAGGTCGTCACGGCCCTGGGCGGCACGGCGGCGGTCATCGACAGGGCAGCTCCCCCGGAGGGCTCCGCGGCCGCCGCCAGCGCGGTGGCCGACGTCTCCGACGCGGCCGCCGTGGAGCGCGTCGTCGCCGAGCTCGTCGAGCGGGTGGGGCCGCCCACGGCGCTGTTCACGGCGGCCGGCACCGACGCCGTCGGGCGCCTGGAGGACGTGCCCGCCGAGCGGTGGGAGAAGGTCGTCGGGGTCAACCTCATCGGCACCGCCGCGGCCGTGCGCGCCTGCCTGCCGCACCTGGTGGCCGCGCGCGGCACGGTGGTCACGGTGGCCAGCTCCCTGGGCCTGCGCGCCGCCAGCGACGCCACCGCGTACTGCGCCAGCAAGTTCGGCGTCGTCGGGTTCACGCGCGCGCTGCAGCTGGAGCTGGCCGGGCAGGTGGGCGTGACGATGCTCGTGCCCGCCGGCATGCGCACCGCCTTCTTCGACGGCCGCACCGAGCAGTACCGCCCCGGCCCCGACGCCGCGCTCATGGACCCCCGCCAGGTCGCGCTGTCGGTGGTGCACGCCCTGCGCCAGCCGGTCGGCACCGAGGTGCGCGAGATCGTGGTCACCGTCTCCACGGAGCCGTCCTGGCCGTGAGCCTGCGCGCCGCCGCATGACGACGACGCTGGCGCTGCGGGCCCTCGGGCTGGGCGACGCGCTCACCGGGGTGCCCGCGCTGCGCGGGCTGCGCCGCGCCCGCCCCGCTGACCGCCTGGTGCTGGCGGGCCCGCCGGAGACCGGCGAGCTGCTCGTGGCCGAGGGCGTCGTCGACGCCGTCCTGCCCGTGCGCGGCCTGGCACCGCTGGCGCCCGACGCCCTGGTGCACGCCGCCGCCGAGCACCCCGGGGTGCTCGGCGGGGACGCGGTCGGCCTCGCCGTGAACCTGCACGGGCGCGGCCCGCAGAGCACCGCGGCGCTGGCGGCGCTCGCCCCGCGCGAGCTGGTCGCCTTCGACCTGCCCGGGCGGCCGGCCTGGGCGGACGACGTGCACGAGGTGGAGCGCTGGTGCTCCCTGGTCCGCGGCCTGGGCGGCGCCTGCGGTGCGGCCGACCTCGTGCTGCGCGACGTGCCGCTGGCCGGGCGCACGGGCCCGGTGGTGGTCCACCCCGGCGCGGCGTCGGCGGCGCGGCGCTGGCCCGCGCAGCGCTGGGCGCAGGTGGTGTCCGCGCTGCGCGCGCGCGGGCGCGCCGTCGTCGTCACCGGCGCCGGTGCCGAGGCGCCGGTGTGCGCCCAGGTGGCCGCGGCGGGCGCGCAGGACCTGTGCGGCCGGCTGCCGCTGGCCGAGCTGCTCGAGCTGGTGACCTCCAGCCCGCTGCTGCTGTCCGGCGACACCGGCGCCGCGCACGTGGCCACCGCCACCCGCACCCCCTCGGTGCTGCTGTTCGGCCCCACCTCCCCCGCGCGCTGGGGACCCGCCGTGGACGCCGACCGCCACCGTGTGGTCTGGCACGCGCGGGAGGGCGACCCGCCGGGCGACCCGCACGCCGACGCGCCCGACCCCGTGCTGCTGCGGGCGACCCCGAGCGACGTCCTCGCCGGTACGGTGGGCTGATGCAACCGACCGAGAAGGCGCCCGAGCAGACCGCCGCTGCGGACGAGGCGTTCCCGGTCCGCGAGATGCTGTGCCTGGCCCTGCACCGCGCGTCGCGGGCGTTGACAGCGCAGTACCGGCCGCTGCTGGCCCCGCACGGGCTCACCTACCCGCAGTACCTGGTCATCACCCTGCTGCGCCAGGACGGCACGCTCACCGTGGGCGGCGTCGGGGAGGAGCTGGGGCTGGAGTCCAGCACCCTGTCCCCGCTGCTGACGCGCCTGGCCGAGCGCGGCCTGGTGACGCGGACCCGCTCCACCGACGACGAGCGCCGGGTGGAGGTGTCCCTGACGCCGCAGGGCGCGGCCCTGGGCGAGGAGCTCAAGGACGTCCCGTGGGCGGTGTGCCGGGCCACCGGGCTGTCCCCGGCCGAGGTGGGCGGCGTCGTGGAGCAGCTGTCCGAGCTCGTCGAGCGCCTGGAGCGCGTCTCGGTCTCCTGACCCCCTCGGGTCGCGCACGACACGTCCTCGGGGGACGGTGGGTCAGCAGCCAGCACGGCTGCACCTCCAGCGAAGGGACCCACCATGCCCCGCCTCGTCGTCGGCCAGAGCGCCACGGGCTCGCGCACCGATGTGGAACTGCACTACGAGGACCACGGCAGCGGCGCCCCCGTGGTGCTCATCCACGGCTGGCCGCTGTCCGGGCGCTCCTGGGAGGCGCAGGTCCCCGCGCTCGTGGAGGCCGGCCACCGCGTCATCACCTACGACCGCCGCGGCTTCGGGGACAGCTCCCAGCCGTGGGACGGGTACGACTACGACACCTTCGCGGCCGACCTCGACGCGCTGCTGACCCACCTGGACGTCACCGGCGCCACGCTCGTGGGCTTCTCCATGGGCGGCGGCGAGGTGGTCCGCTACGTCGCCCGCTACGGCACCTCGCGCGTGGCGAGGGCCGTGCTGGCCGCGGCCGTGCCGCCGTACCTGTACAAGTCCGCCGACAACCCCGACGGCGGGTTGGACGACGACACCATCGCGCAGTTCCAGACCGGCGTGAAGACCGACAGGATCGCCTTCCTGGAGGACTTCACGACGAGCTTCTTCAGCGCCGGCAGGGGGCTGACGGGCCCGAAGGTCGCGGTCAGCGAGCCGCAGCGGCAGTACGCCCGCCACCTCGCCGAGGGGGCGTCCCCCAAGGGCACCCTCGACTGCATCACCGCCTTCGGCCGCACGGACTTCCGCGGCGACGTGCAGGCGCTGGCCGCCTCCGGCATCCCGGTGCTCGTCATCCACGGCGACAGCGACGCCGTCGTGCCCTTCGAGGTGTCCGGCAAGCGCAGCCACGAGGCGCTCCCGGGCTCCCAGCTGCACGTCGTCGAGGGCGGCCCGCACGGCATCAACGCCTCGCACGCCGAGGAGTTCAACCGGGTGCTGCTCGGCTTCCTGGCCGGCTGACCCGCCCGGGAACCGCAGCCGGTCGCCCGGTTGCGGTTCCCGAGGGGTGCGGGACCGCAACCGGGCGCCCGGCTGCGGTCCGGGGGCGTCAGGGGGCGGTGAGGACGACGGGGCCGTCGTCGGTCACGGCCACCGTGTGCTCGGCGTGCGCCGCGCGGCGGCGGTCGCGGGTGACCACCGACCAGCCGTCGCGCGCGGTGCGGTACTCGCTGGAGCCGGCGAGCAGCATCGGCTCGATCGCGATGGTGTGCCCGGCCTCCAGCCGCACGTCGCGGGCGCCCGCCAGCGGCTGGTTGGGCACGAACGGCGCCTCGTGCATGGCGCGCCCGATGCCGTGCCCGCCGTGGTCGGGCAGGTGGGCGAAGCCGTGGCGGCGGGCCACGGCGTCGATGGCCGTGGCCACGTCGAGCAGCGTCGCCCCCGGCACCGCCGCGGCGATGCCGGCGGCCAGCGCCTCCTCGGTGGCGGCGACCAGGCGGCGGTCCTCCTCGGTGGAGGTCCCCGCGATGACGGTGATCGCCGCGTCGCCGTGCCAGCCGTCGACGGCCGCGCCGAAGTCGATGCTCAGCACGTCCCCGTCGGCCACCTTCCGGCCCGTCGGCGGCCCGTGCACCACCACCTCGTTGGGCGACAGGCACAGCACGCCCCGGTACGGCGTCGGCGCCCAGGCGGGCGCGTAGCCGAAGAAGCTGCTCTCCGCGCCGGCCTCGTGCAGGGCGGTCCTGGCGATGTCGTCGAGCTCGCGCAGCTTGACCCCGGGCACCGCGGCCTCGCGCACGGCCTGCAGCGCCAGGGCGACCACCCGGCCGGACTCGCGCATCGTCTCCAGCTCCGCGGCCGATCGGGTGGGGTGCGCTGCCGTGGAGGTGCTGGCCATGCCACCAGGCTACGGCTCCCCGCGCACCCCCCGGCCGGCCCGCGGCGCGCCGGCAGCAGGCTGTCGGGCGTGGACCTGCCCCTCACCGCGCCGCTGCACGCCGACCAGCTCTTCGGCCACCTGGCGGCGACGGCGGTCCCGGGCGTCGAGGAGTGGCTGCCCGGTGAGGGCCCCGGCAGCGGGGCGCTGCGGCGCAGCCTGCGCCTGCCCGGCGGCCCCGGCACGGTCGTCCTGCACGTGCCGCGGCCGGGCGGCAGCGCGGTGCGCGCCGAGGTGACCACCACCGCCCCCGCCGACGGCCGGCTCGCGGTGGTGCTGTGCCGGCGGCTGCTCGACCTGGACCTCGAGCCGGCCGCGCCCGACGCCGCGCTGTCGGCCGACCCGGTGCTCGCCCCGCTCGTGGCCGCCGTCCCGGGGCGCCGCGTGCCCGGCTCCCCCAGCGCGGAGGAGGTGGCGCTGCGCGCCGTCCTCGGCCAGCAGGTCTCCACGGCGGCGGCGCGCACGCACGCCGCCCGGCTCGTGGCGGCCCTCGGTGAGCCGCTGCCGCAGCTCCGAGGAGGACCCGCGGGCCTGCGGCTGTTCCCCAGCGCCGCGTCCGTGGCCTCCCTGGACGACGACGCCGCCGCGCGCCTGCTCGCCCTGCCCGCGCGGCGCCGCGAGACGCTGCGCCACCTGGCCCGGGTGCTGGCCTCAGGAGCGCTCGACCTGCGCCACGTCGACGACGGCGGGGACCCGCCGCGCGCCCGCGCGCAGCTGCTGGCGCTGCCGGGCATCGGGCCGTGGACGGCGCACACGGTGACGATGCGGGCCCTGGGCGACACCGACGCCTTCCTGGCCAGCGACCTCGGCGTGCTCGCGGCGGCCCGCTCGCTCGGGCTGCCGGGCGAGGCGCGGGCGCTGGAGCGACGGGCCGCGGGGTGGGCGCCGTGGCGGTCCTACGCCGTGCAGCACCTGTGGGGCGTGCTGCCGCACGCGATCAACGCGCTGCCCGCAAGCGCTGGCGCCACCCGGACGCCAAGGGCGCCCGGGGCGCCCGGCGCACCTCAGGTGGCGAGGGGGAAGTCCCGCACCGGCAGCCACGGGCCGCCGTCGTAGCGCCACAGCTCCAGCGCCGCGGCTCGGGCGCTCCACGGGGAGACCTCCACCTCCAGGCGGTCGGCCAGCGCCCGCGCCGCCGCGGGGTCGACCTTGTTCTGCACCGTGACGTGCGCCCGCAGCCGGTGGCGGTCCTGGGCCGTGAGCTCCTCATCGCCGAGCTCGGTGCGCAGCCGCGCCAGGAGCCGGGCGTGCAGCCCGTCCAGCTCCCGGGAGGCCAGCCGCAGCGCGGTGCCGCGCCCCAGGCGCATCACCTCACCGACCCGCACCTCGAAGGCCGGGACGTGCGCGGCCTCGGCGGCGAGCAGCTCGTGCACGCGGGCCTCCCGGGCGCCCGGCAGGGCGTGGAAGAGGGTCACGTGCGCGGGCAGGTGGTTGCGGTCGGCGGGGAAGTGGGCGCGGCGCAGGGCGTCGAGGCGGTCCTGGCTGGCGCCGTCGAGCGCCAGCGTGACCACCAGCGGCCGCCCGTCGGTCCCCGCAGGGACCGCTGCCGCGCTCACGCCGCCTGCCGCAGCCCCGTGAAGAAGTCGACGGTGCTGGCCAGCCCCTGCTCCCACGGCACGGCCGGCTCCCAGCCCAGCAGCGTGCGCGCCAGGGTGGTGTCCGGACGGCGCACCTGGGGATCGTCCACGGGCCGCTGCACGAACTCGATCGCCGAGCGCGAGCCGGTGGCCGCCACCACGTCCTGCGCGATCTGCTTGACGGTCATCTCGTGGGGGTTGCCCACGTTGACCGGGCCGGGGTGGCCGCTGCCGGCCAGCGCCAGGATGCCGCGCACGAGGTCGTCGACGTAGCAGACCGAGCGGGTCTGCATCCCGTCACCGGCCACCGTGATCGGCTCCCCCGCCAGCGCCTGGCGGATGAAGGTGGGGATCGCCCGCCCGTCGTGCGGGCGCATCCGCGGCCCGTACGTGTTGAAGATGCGCACGATCGCGGTGTCGACGTCGTGGGTGGTGCGGTAGGCGGTCGTCATCGCCTCGGCGTACCGCTTGGCCTCGTCGTAGACCCCGCGCGGGCCGACGGGGTTGACGTGGCCCCAGTAGTCCTCGCCCTGGGGGTGCACCTGCGGGTCGCCGTAGACCTCGCTGGTGGAGGCCAGCAGGAACCGCGCGCCCTTCTCCTTGGCCAGGCCCAGGGCGTGCAGGGTGCCGATCGCGCCGACCTTGAGGGTCTCGATGGGCAGCTGCAGGTAGTCGATCGGGGAGGCCGGGGAGGCGAAGTGCAGCACCAGGTCGACCTCACCGGGCACGTGCACGAAGTCGGTGATGTCGCAGCGGACCATCCGGAACTGCGAGGAGGGGTAGCGCTCGGCCAGGTGGGCGACGTTGCCCGGCCCGCCGGTGAGGAAGGAGTCCAGGCAGACCACCTGGGTGCCGCGCGCCAGCAGCTCCTCGCACAGGTGGCTGCCCAGGAAGCCGGCGCCGCCGGTGACGACGGCGCGGCAGGAGCCGCGCTGCGGCAGCACGCTCGAGGGGGTGGCCGAGGAGGGGGCGCTCACGCGAAGAACTCGTGGGTGACGCCCGAGGGCCCCTCGTACTCGCGGTCGGGGATGCGCTCGAGGCCGTCGAGCACGTCCTTCGGCGCGCCGTTGCCCTTGGCCGTGTCGATGACGGCCTGCTTGCTGGCGGGGTAGTCCACGCCCTTGAGGTGCTTGGTCAGCTCGATGGGACTGGTGTCGGCCACGGTCGGACCCTCCTGCTCACGGCGCCGGGCGGCCGCTGGTCTCGACCGGGTGGCGCCACCCGGGGGCCAGTGCACCCCACCGGGGCTGGACGCGCGAACCGAGCAGGGCCGGTGCAGGATCGGCCGCGATGTCCAGCACCGCCCCCTCCCGCGCAGCCACCCGCCCCTCCCCCGCCACAGCCCCCGCCGACGACGGCGGCCGCGGCGACGCCCCTGACGCGCGGACCGGCGTCGTGGTCATCACCTGGCAGCGCCGCGAGGAGGCCCTGGCGGCGGTGGCGCGGCTCCTGGAGCTGCCCGAGCGGCCCCGCGTCGTCGTCGTCGACAACGGCTCCACCGACGGCACCGCGGGCGCCCTGCGCCGCGCGCACCCGGCCGCCGTGGCCTCCGGCAGGCTGGAAGTGGTGGCCCTGGCGCACAACGCGGGCGCCGTCGGGCGCAACGTCGGGGTGGCGCGCCTGGCCGAGCTGGGCCTGCGCTACGCCGCCTTCTGCGACGACGACACCTGGTGGGAGCCCGGCAGCCTGGCCCGTGCGGCTGACGTGCTGGACGCCCACCCCGACGTCGCCGTCCTCACCGCCCGGATCGTCGTGGAGCCCAGCGGGCGGGAGGACCCGATCGTCGCCGAGCTGCGCGACTCCCCCGTGGCCGGCTCGCGGCCGGGGCTGCCGGGCCCGGCGCTGGGCAGCTTCCTCGCGGGGGCCTCGGTGGTGCGCGTCGACGCCTTCCAGCAGGTCGGCGGCTTCTCGGCCCGGCTGTGGCTGGGCGGGGAGGAGGAGATGTGCGCCGCCGACCTCGCCGCCGCCGGCTGGGAGCTGTGCTACCTGCCCGACCTCACCGTGCACCACCACGCCTCCACCGTCCGCGACTCCTCGCTGCGGCGCCGGCACGGCATCCGCAACACCGTGTGGTTCACGCTCCTGCGCCGTCCCTGGCCCGCGGCGCTGCGGCGGCTGCGGGTGCTGGCGCTGCAGGTGCCCAAGGACCGCACCACGGCGCTGGCCGTGGGCGACGCGGTGCGGGGGCTGCCGTGGGTGCTGCGCGAGCGCCGCCCGCTGCCCCCGCACGCCGAGGCGCGCTTCCTGGCCCTCGAGGACGCCCAGACCCGCTCCACCGCCAGGTCGTACGTCGGATGACGACGACGCCTCCGGGCCCGCTCGCCGACGCCGTCACCGTCGTGGTGGCGAGCATGGACCGCCGCGAGGAGCTGCTGGCCTCCCTGCCGCGGCACCTGGAGCAGGGCCTGCCGGTGCTGCTGGTCGACAACGGCAGCCGCGACGGCACCGTCGAGGCCGTGCGCGCCGCGCTGCCGCAGGTGCAGGTGGTGCCGCTGCCGGCCAACCGCGGCGCGGCCGCGCGCACCCTCGGGGTGGAGCGGGCGGTCACCCGCTACGTCGCCTTCGCCGACGACGACTCCTGGTGGGCGCCGGGCTCGTTGGAGCGCGCCGTGGAGCTGCTCGACGCCCACCCGCGCGCGGCGCTGCTCACCGCGCGGATCCTCGTCGGGGAGGCTGAGCGGCCCGACCCCTTCAACGACGTGCTCGCCCAGGCGCCGCTGGGCACCGAGCCGGACCTGCCCGGTCCCTCCACGCTGGGCTTCATCGCGTGCGCCGCGGTGGTGCGCCGCTCGGCCTTCCTGGAGGTCGGCGGCTTCGACGACGTCGTGGTCTTCCCCGGGGAGGAGGAGCGCGTGGCCCTGGACCTCGCCCGCGACGGCTGGGGCAGCGCCTACGTGCCCGAGCTCGTGGTGCACCACCACCCGAAGAAGTCCGCCTCGCGCGACACCGACGAGCGGCGCCGCACCCGGATCACCCGTTCGGCCCTGCTCACGGCGCTCATGAGGCGGCCCTGGCCGGTGGTGGCCGAGCGCGTGCGGCGCGCGTGGGCGGCCGGCGGCCCCGAGCGCGCGGCGCTCGTGCCGGCGCTGCGGGACGCGCCGCGGGCCCTGCGCGCGCGGCGCGTGGTGCCGGCGCCGCTGGAGGCGGTGGCCCGCTCGCTGGGCCAGTGAGCGAGCGGCAGGCGCTGCTGGCGCGCTACCGGCAGCTGGTGCTGCGCGAGCTGCCCGAGCGCGCCGCCCGCGAGCGCTGGGTCGTGCACGCCGACCACTGCCTGGGCCGCGTGGTGCTCGACCACGCCGTGGGCGGGCGCTGGTACGACGTCCTCGGGCGCACCGGGACGGGCGGGCGGCGCGGGCCGGCCTTCGAGCGGCTCTCCGACGACCAGCTGGCCCGCGCCGTGGCGCTGGCCGAGTCCATCGCCGACGGCGGCGACGCGGTGCTGCGCCCCCTGGACGCGCAGTCGCTGGCGTGGCGGGGCAAGACCCCTCGCCGCTGAGGCGCGGCCGCGCCAGGATGGCCGGGTGAGCACGAGCGAGGAGGTGCGCCTGGTCAGCGAGGGCGTCGTCGACGGCGTGGAGCTGTTCACCTGGTACGACGGCGAGGGCCGCGTCATCGCCGAGCACGCCCCGCTGGACCCGGCGCTCAAGCAGTGCGGCTGCTGACGCGGTCCAGCCCGCCTGCGGCCGCCGCGCAGCGGCCTGCCTGACGGTCCCCCCGGCGCCGGGGATGAGGGCCATCTCCGGAAGCCCACCGGGCACCCGTCCCCGCCTGGCGGCGGTCGGGGGTCTGGAGCCGGGACGGGACAGCCCGCGCCACGTGGCTCCGGCGGCTTCCCGAGATGGCCCTCAAAGCTCGAGGCGGGGGCGGTACCGCCGGGAGGGGGCCATCTCCGGAAGCCCACCGGCGACCCGTCCCCGCCCCGCGGGTGCCCGAGGTCTGGAGCCGGAGCGGGGTGGCCGGCTCAGAAGGCGGAGGAGGGGACCTCGCGCTCGTCGTCGACCAGGGCCTGGACGAGGCGGGCGGCGACGTCGTCGGGGTCCTTGCCCCTCGGCAGCCGAGGTGCGGTGCCCGTCAGCGGGCGCTCGGCCAGGCCGGTCTCGGTGTGGGGCGGGCGGGCGTCGACCACGCGGACCCCGGAGCGGCGCAGCTCCTTGGCGGCCGCCCCGACGTAGTTGGACAGGGCGGCCTTGGCGGCGCCGTAGGCGGCCATGCCCGCCACGGGCCCCTCGGCGAGCACCGCGGTGACCACGAGCGCGGTGCCCCGGCTCTCGCGCAGCGCCGGCAGGGCTGCGCGCAGCAGGCGGACGGGCGCCAGGTAGTCGACCAGGAGCAGCTCGTCGAGGGCGTCGTCGTCCTCCTCGCCCACGGCGGAGAACCCCGACGCGCCCGCGAGGTGCACGACGGCGTCGAGGCCGCCCAGGTGCGCCACGGCAGCGTCGACGACGGCCTGCGGCTGGTCGGGCAGGGTGAGGTCGGCCGCCACGGTCCCCGGCCGCCCGCCCTCGACCGACCCGGCGAGCTCCTCCAGGCGGCCCTGGTCGCGGGCTGTCAGCGCCAGCCGCGCTCCCGCCGCGGCCAGGCGGGTGGCGGTCGGCCGCCCCAGCCCCCCGGTCGCACCCGTCACCAGCACCCGAGCGTCCTTCAGGTCCACGGGCCGACCCTCTCCCGCCCGCCGCGCTCGCGCACGTCCAGCGCTCGGGGGCCCGCCTCAGCCGTAGAAGACGCGCTCCACCACGGCGCGGGCGCGCCGCGCCGTGCGGCGCAGGTCGTCCTCGACGGCGGTGGCCGACCCGGCCGGGTAGCCCAGGAGCCGGGCGGCCGCGTCCAGGTCGCGCGCCTCGCGCGGCAGCACGTCCGTCGGCCTGCCGCTGTGCAGCACCAGGGCGTCGCGCAGCCGGGAGGCGAGCTCCCAGGCCTCCAGGAGCACGTCGACGTCGTGGGGGTCCACCAGTCCCGCCTCGGCGGCGGCGCGCAGCGCGCCGGTGGTGGACGGCGTGCGCATCGCCGGGAGGTCGCCGCTGTGGCGCAGCTGCAGCAGCTGCGCGGTCCACTCCACGTCGGCCAGCCCGCCCGGGCCCAGCTTGAGGTGGCGGCGCGGGTCGATGCCGCGGGGCAGCCGCTCGCCCTCCACGCGCGCCTTGACCCGTCGCACCTCGCGCAGCACCGCCTCGTCGGCGCCGCCGTCGGGGTGGCGCAGCGGGTCGACCAGGGAGCAGAACGCGCGCCCGACGCCGAGGTCTCCGGCGGTCGGCACCGCCCGCAGCAGCGCCTGGGCCTCCCAGGGCTCCGACCAGCGCCGGTAGTACTCCCGGCAGGAGCCCAGCGAGCGCGCCAGCGGGCCGTTGCGCCCCTCGGGGCGCAGCCGGGCGTCCACCTCCAGGGCCGGCTCCGGTCCGGGGGCGGTGAGGATCCGGGTCAGCTCGGTGGCCAGCGCCAGCGCCTGCTCCTGGGCGTCGGCGGCGGCCACCCCGGGCAGCGGGTCGTGGACGAAGATGACGTCGGCGTCCGAGCCGTAGCCCATCTCCGCCCCGCCCAGGCGCCCGACGCCCACCACCCCGAAGCGGGTCACCGGCTCCCCGCTGCCCGCGGCGAGCACCGAGGGGGCGCGCCAGGCGACCTCCAGCGCGGCGTCGAGCACGGCGCCGGTGGAGGTGCTCAGCGCCTCGCGGACCGCGGCGCCCTCGAGCAGGCCCAGCACGTCGGCCAGCGCCGTGCGCAGCACCTCCCGGCCGCGCAGGCGCCGCACGAGCGCGGCCGCGGCGGTCAGGTCCTCCTGGCGGGCGGTGGCCCGGGCGACCTCCGCGCGCAGCGCCGAGCGGGGGCGCGGGGCCAGCTCGGCGTCGTCGCCGAGCCAGCGCACGGCCTCCCCGTCGCGCTCCAGGCCGTCGGCGACCAGGCGCGAGGACGACGTGGCCACCGCCACGCGCTGGGCGGCCGCGCCCTCGTCGCGCAGCATCTTGAGGTACCAGTGCGAGCCGCCCAGCTTCTCGCTGATGCGCCGGAAGCTGAGCAGCCCCTCGTCGGGCCCGGCGCCCTCGGCGAACCAGCCGAGCATCACCGGCAGCAGCTGGCGCTGGATGGCCGCGCGGCGGCTGACCCCGGAGCTCAGCGCGGCGATGTGCCGCAGCGCCCCGGCGGGGTCGCGGTAGCCCAGCGCCCCCAGCCGGGCCTGGGCGGCGGCGGGTGACAGGCGGACCTCGTCGGGCCTGAGGGCGGCCACGGCGGCCAGCAGCGGCCGGTAGAACAGCGCCTCGTGCAGGCGCCGCACCCGCCGGCGCACCACCGCGACCTCCCGCTGCAGCCCCTCCACGCCGCCGGGCACCCCCGCGGCGCGGCCCAGGCGGCGCAGGTCGGCCTCGGCGGTGGGCAGCAGGTGCGTGCGCTGCACGGCCTTGAGCTGCAGGCGGTGCTCCAGCACCCGCAGGAACCGGTAGTCGTGGTCGAGCTCGGCGGCGTCGTGGCGGCCCACGTAGCCGTAGGCGGCCAGGCGCTGCAGCGCGTCGAGGGTGTTGGCGGTGCGCAGCGCCGGGTCGGTGCGCCCGTGCACCAGCTGCAGCAGCTGCACGCTGAACTCCACGTCGCGCAGGCCGCCGCGGCCGAGCTTCAGCTGCCGGTCCCGCTCCTTGGCGGGCACGTGCTGCTCGACCCGGCGGCGCATCGCCTGGGTGCCCTCCACCAGGTCGGGCCTGTCGGCGGCGCGCCAGACCAGGTCGGCGGTCGCGGCGGCGTACGCGGCGCCCAGCTCGGGGTCACCGGCGGCCGGGCGCGCCTTCAGCAGCGCCTGGAACTCCCAGGTCTTCGCCCACCGCCGGTAGTAGTGCAGGTGGCTCTCCAGCGTGCGCACGAGCGGGCCGTCGCGGCCCTCGGGGCGCAGGTTGGCGTCCACCGGCCACAGCACGCCCTCGGCGGTGGTCGCCGAGCAGGCCAGCGCCAGCTCGCTGGCCAGGCGGGTGCCGACGGCGACGGCGGTCTCCTCGTCCACCGGGCCGCCCTCGGCGTCCTCACCGGGCGCCACGACGTGGACGACGTCGACGTCGCTGACGTAGTTCAGCTCGCGCGCCCCGCACTTGCCCATCGCGATGACCGCGATCCGGCAGCGCTGCGCGCCCTCGACCACCGCGCGGGCCAGCGCCAGCGCCGCCTCCAGCGCGGCGTCGGCGAGGTCGGACAGCGAGCGGGTCACCGCGTCGACGGCCGCCAGCGGGTCCGGCCCGGCCAGGTCGGCGGCGGCGACGGCGAGCAGCCGCTCGCGGTAGGCCAGCCGCAGCGCGTCGCGCCCGGCGTCACCGGTCAGGGCGGCCACCGGCGCGGCGTCGGCCGGGTCCGCGCCCACCGCCCGCAGCAGCAGCGCCCGCACCGCGGCGCGGTCACCGCCGCCCTCGGCGTCGTCGTCGTCGCCCGCGCCGTCGGCGTCGTCGTCCACGGGCGGGCGCAGCGGGTCCTCGCGCACCGCGCGCCACTGCTCGGGGTGGCGCACCAGCTGCTCCCCCAGGGCCACCGAGCCGCCCAGCACCGCCAGCAGCCGCTCGCGCACGGGCGAGGGCTGCGCGAGCACGCCGAGCAGCTCGGGGTCGCCGGTGCGCTCCAGCAGCCGCACGAGCGCGAGCAGGGCGCGGTCGGGGTCGGCGGTGGCCCCCAGGGCGGCCACCACCCCCTCCAGCCCGCCCGCGCGGCGCGCCAGCGGCTCGAGGGCGGCGTCGGACAGCAGGGCCACCGCGCTGCGCCCGCCGGTGAAGCCGGTGCGCAGCAGCTGGGCGGCGGCGCTGTCGAGCCGGGCGCCCGGCTCCAGCGCGCCGGGGCCGGCGGGGCCGCCGGGGGCGGCGGGGCTCACCGCGGCCCCCCGGCTGCGTCCAGCAGCACCCGGGCGTGCACCGCCGCCAGCTGCGCCAGGTGCGGCTCGGCCGCCGCGAGCGCCGCCCGCTCGGCCTCCACCGAGCTGCCGCGCCCCGCGAGCACGGCGGTGTGCCACTCCTGCAGCCAGGCCAGCAGGTCTGACGTGAGCACCTCGGGGTGGTACTGCACCCCCCAGGCGCGCTCGCCCACCCGCAGCGCCTGCACGCGGTAGAGGTCGCTGGTGGCGAGGAGCTCGGCGTCCGGCGGGAGCTCGGTGACGGCGTCCCCGTGCGCCTGCGGCGCCAGCCACCGCTCGCCGCAGGAGGCGACGACGGCGCCGACCAGCGCGTCGGCGCGACCGGCGGGGGTGGCGCGCACCTCGAGCAGCCCGGCCTCGGCGCCCGCGGCGCCGGGCTCGACGCGTCCGCCGGTGGCCAGGGCGAGCAGCTGCGCGCCCAGGCACAGCCCCAGGGCCGCCACCCCGCCGGAGGCCGCGGCGGCGAGCAGGGCGCGGGTCGCCGGCAGCCAGGGCGCGACCTCGTCGTCCCAGGCGGCCACCTGACCGCCCAGGACGACGAGCGCGTCGACGCCGTCCAGCGCGCCGGGTCCGCTGGGCAGCGGGTCGCCGGCCCAGGGGCGGCGCACGTCGAGCCGGCCGCCGGCCGCGGTGGCCGAGCCGACCAGCAGCGGCTGCAGGCGGCCCAGCCCGCAGCCGTCCTCGTGCTCGACGACGAGCAGCACCGGACCCGTCAGCGGGGCGCTCACAGGACCGGCAGGTGCCGCCGCAGCTCGTACGGGGTGACCTGCGCCCGGTACTGGCTCCACTCCTCGCGCTTGTCGCGCAGCAGGTAGTCGACGACGTGCTCCCCGAGGGTCTCGGCGACCAGGTCGGAGGCCTCCAGCGCCGTCAGCGCCCGGTCCAGGCTGGCGGGCAGCGGGGTGATGCCCATGACGCGGCGCTCGGCGTCGGTCATGCGCGTGACGTCCTCGTCGGTGGGCTCGGGCAGCTCGTAGCCCTCCTCCACGCCCTTGAGGCCGGCCGCCAGCAGCAGCGCGAAGGACAGGTAGGGGTTGGCCGCGGAGTCCAGCGCGCGGTACTCCACGCGCGCGGCGCCGGCCTTGCGGGGCTTGTACATCGGCACCCGCACCAGCGCCGACCGGTTGTTGTGGCCCCAGCACACGTAGGAGGGCGCCTCGTCGCCGCCCCACAGGCGCTTGTAGGAGTTCACGTACTGGTTGGTCACCGCGGTGATCTCGTGGGCGTGGTGCAGCAGCCCGGCGATGAAGGACCTGCCCGTCTTCGACAGCCCGTACTGGCCCCCCGGGTCGTGGAAGGCGTTGCGGTCGCCCTCGAACAGCGACATGTGCGTGTGCATGCCGGAACCGGGCTGGCCCGCGATGGGCTTGGGCATGAAGGTCGCGTAGACGCCCTGCTGGATCGCGACCTCCTTGATGACGGTGCGGAAGGTCATGATGTTGTCGGCGGTGGACAGCGCGTCGGCGTAGCGCAGGTCGATCTCGTTCTGGCCCGGGCCGGCCTCGTGGTGGCTGAACTCCACCGAGATGCCCATCGCCTCGAGCATGGAGATGGCCTGGCGGCGGAAGTCCTGCCCCTCCCCGCGCGCGACGTGGTCGAAGAAGCCGCCGGAGTCGATCGGCACCGGCACGCCGGTGCGGCGGGCGTCGTCCTGCAGCAGGTAGAACTCCACCTCGGGGTGGGTGTAGAAGGTGAAGCCGGCGTCGGCGGCCTTCGCGAGCACCCGCTTGAGCACCTGGCGCGAGTCCGAGGCCGCGGGCGTGCCCTCGGGGGTGAGGATGTCGCAGAACATCCTCGCGGTGCCCTGGCCCGAGACGGCGTCGGTGCGCCACGGCAGCACCTGGTAGGTCGCCGGGTCGGGCCGCATGAGCATGTCGGCCTCGGAGACGCGGGTGAGGCCCTCGATGGCGCTGCCGTCGAAGCCGATGCCCTCGGCGAAGGCGCTCTCGAGCTCCGCGGGGGCCACGGCCACCGACTTCAGCGAGCCGTTGACGTCGGTGAACCACAGCCGGATGAACCGGATGTCGCGCTCCTCCACCGAGCGGAGCACGAACTCCTGCTGCCTGTCCATGGGGGCATCATGCCGAACGCGCGCGGGCGCCAGAGCGGGCTGAGGATGGTCAGTCGTGACCACCGACTCCCGCGCCCGCTCCACCGGCGGCGCACCCGGCTCCGGCGACGACGGGCCCGAGCTGGACCCGAACCGCTGGCGGGTGCTGTGGGTCTGCCTCGTGACCGGCTTCATGACGCTGCTCGACGTCAGCATCGTCAACGTCGCCCTGCCCTCGATCTCCTCCGGCCTGGGCGCCTCCGGCAGCCAGCTGCAGTGGGTGGTCACCGGCTACGCCGTGGTCTTCGGGCTCGCGCTGGTGCCGGCGGGGCGCCTGGGCGACTCGTTCGGCCGCAAGAAGATCTTCCTGGTGGGGCTGGTGCTCTTCGCCCTGGGCTCCCTGGCGTGCGGCCTGGCGCCGAGCCCGGAGGCGCTCATCGCCGCCCGCATCGCCCAGGGCCTGGGCGCCGGCGTCCTCAACCCGCAGATCACCGCGATCATCAACTCCGAGTTCCGCGGCGCGGAGCGCGGCCGCGCCTTCGGCAGGTTCGGCGCCACGGTGGGGCTGTCGACGGCGGTCGGGCCGCTGCTCGGCGGCGTCATCATCACGCTCATCCCGTGGGAGGAGTCCTGGCGGCTGGTCTTCCTGGTCAACATGCCGGTGGCGGCCGCGGCGTTCGTGCTGGGGCTGCGGCTGATCTCCGACCGCGCCAGCGCCGAGCGCTCGCGGCTGGACTGGGTGGGCACGGTGCTGCTCGCCGTCGCGGTGGGCCTCGTGCTCGGCGCGGTGCAGGAGCGGGAGGTGCTCGGCCCGCTGCTCGTGGTCGTGGCGCTGGTGGTGGCCGCGGCCAGCGGCTGGGCCTTCGTGCGCTGGGAGCGCCGCTACGCCGCGGCCGGGCACCTGCCGCTGGCGCGCCCGGGGCTGCTGGGCGCCCCCGGCTTCGGGCCCGGCGTGCTGCTGGGGTCGCTGTACTTCGGCGGCTTCATCGCCATCTTCTTCACCGTCACGCTCTACCTGCAGGACGGCCTGGGCTACTCCGCCCTGGAGGCCGGCCTGACGCAGACGCCGTTCGCGCTGGCGTCGGCGGTCGCGGCGCCGTGGGCCGGCCGGCGGGTCGTGGCCCAGGGGCGCCTGCTGGTGGTGCGCGGGCTGGTGGCCGTCGCCGTGGGCCTGCTGGCCGTCATCGCGGTGGTCGAGCTGGTGGCCCCGGCGGTGGGCGACGCCTGGACCGGCCTGCTGCTCCTCGTGCCCTTCCTCGTGGCCGGCTTCGGCAGCGGCATCGTCATCGGGCCCAACGTCAACCTGTCGCTGGCGAACATCGACGCGCGCGACGCCGGCAGCGCGTCGGGGGTCTTCCAGACCTTCCAGCGCGTCGGGTCCGGCATCGGGCTCGCGGTGGTCAGCGCGGTCTTCCTGGCCGTCAGCGCCGCGGGCGACCCCCGCGACGGCCTGTCGGCGGCCCTGGCGATGAGCGCGCTGCTGGTGCTCGCGGCGCTCGTGGTGGCCCTCGTCGACGTGCGGCGCAGCGGCCACGGCGACGGCTCCTCCCCCACCGGCGGGCAGGAGCGGGCCCACCGCTGAGGCGCGGGGGCCCCCGCGGACGCGCTGGCTAGGCTCGCACCATGACGCAGCTGCGCCTCGCGCTGGCCCAGGTCAACGCGGTCGTCGGGGACCTGCCCGGCAACGCCGCCCTCGTGCGCGAGCACGCCGCGCGGGCCGCCGCAGCCAGCGCCGACCTGGTCGCCTTCCCCGAGATGGTGCTCACCGGCTACCCCGTGGAGGACCTCTCGCTGCGCTCCTCCTTCGTGGAGGCCTCCCGCAGCGCCGTGCAGCAGCTCGCGCGCGACCTGGCCGCCGACGGGCTGGGCGAGACCCCCGTCGTCGTCGGGTACCTCGACAGGGTCACCGACCCCGCGACGCAGCTGGACGCCGAGGCCGCCGCCCGCGCCGGCTCCGGCCGCGACGAGCGCGGCGTGGTGGGCGTGCCCAAGGGCATGCCCCAGAACTGCGCCGCGGTGCTCCACCGCGGCCAGGTGGTGGCCCGCTACGCCAAGCACCACCTGCCCAACTACGGCGTCTTCGACGAGTTCCGCTTCTTCGTGCCCGGCCGCGACCTGCTGGTCGCGCGCATCGGCGGTGTCGACGTCGCCGTGGTCATCTGCGAGGACCTCTGGCAGGACGGCGGGCCGGTCGAGCGCGCCCGCCAGGCCGGCGCCGAGCTGCTCCTGGTGCTCAACGGCTCCCCGTGGGAGCGCGACAAGGACGACACCCGCCTGGCGCTGGCCCAGCGCCGCGCCGGTGAGGCGGGCTGCCCGCTGGCGTGGCTGAACCTCGTCGGCGGCCAGGACGACCTCGTCTTCGACGGCGACTCCCTCGTGGTGGCCGCCGACGGGGAGCTGCTGGCCCGCGGTGCGCAGTTCGCCGAGGACCTGCTGCTCGTGGACGTCGAGCTCCCTCAGAACGGCCTCGACCCGCAGCGGCTGACCGCCGGGGTGCAGCACGTGGTCGTGAGCGACGCACCCGCCACCGCCGGCCGCGAGCGCCCCGCGCTGGACAGCGTCGACCGCGGCGAGCGCGAGCGCCTCGACCCGGTCGGGGAGGTCTGGGCGGCCCTGCAGCTGGGCCTGGGCGACTACGTGCGCAAGAACGGCTTCTCCAGGGTGGCGCTGGGGCTGTCCGGCGGCATCGACTCCGCGCTGGTGGCCGCGATCGCCGTCGACGCGCTCGGGCCGCAGGCGGTGACGGGCATCTCGCTGCCGTCGTCGTACTCCTCCGAGCACTCCCGCACCGACGCCGACGACCTGGCCGCGCGCACCGGGCTGGACTACCGGCTCGTGCCCATCGCCCCGATGGTCGACGCGTTCACCGCCGGCCTGGCGGAGGCGATGACGCTCTCGCCGGTGGCCGAGGAGAACCTGCAGGCGCGCGTGCGCGGCACCACGCTCATGGCGCTGAGCAACTCCGAGGGCCACCTCGTGCTGGCCACCTCCAACAAGTCCGAGCTGAGCGTGGGGTACTCCACGCTGTACGGGGACTCCGTGGGCGGGTACGCCCCGCTCAAGGACGTGCCCAAGATGCTGGTCTGGGAGCTGGCGCGCTGGCGCAACGCCCGCGCCGCCGAGCGCGGCGAGGTGCCGCCGATCCCCGAGAACAGCATCTCCAAGGTGCCGTCGGCCGAGCTGCGCCCGGGGCAGACCGACCAGGACTCCCTGCCGCCCTACGAGGTGCTCGACGAGGTCCTGGAGCACTACGTCGTGGGGGCCCAGGGGCGCAGCGAGCTGCTCGAGGCGGGCTTCGCCGCCGAGGTCGTCGACGACGTCGTCGGGCTGGTGGACCGCGCGGAGTGGAAGCGGCGCCAGTTCGCGCCGGGCGTGAAGATCAGCTCGGTGGCGTTCGGGCGCGACCGGCGCCTGCCCATCACCACCCACTGGCGGGAGCAGCAGTCCCGATGAGCGAGCCCATCGCGCCGAAGCGCGTGCGGGTGCACCACCTGCGCCAGATGAAGGCCGCCGGCCAGCCGATCACCATGCTCACCGCCTACGACGCGGTCACGGCCGACGTCTTCGCCGAGGCCGGGATCGACGTGCTGCTGGTGGGCGACTCGGTGGGCGACAACCTCCACGGGCACGCCACCACCATCCCGGTGACCGTGGAGGACCTGCTGCCGCACGTGCGGGCGGTCGCCTCCCGGGGGGGCCGGCCGTTCGTCGTCGCCGACCTGCCGTTCGGCTCCTACGAGGAGGGCCCCGCCCAGGCGCTGCGCACGGGCGTGCGCATGCTCAAGGAGGGGCTCGCTCACGGCGTCAAGCTCGAGGGCGGGCGCCGCGTGGTGCCGCAGGTCAGGGCGCTCGTCGACGCGGGGATCCCCGTCATGGGCCACCTCGGGTTCACGCCGCAGTCGGTCAACGCCATGGGCGGCCCTCGCGTGCAGGGCCGCGGCGCGGCCGCCGAGGAGCTGCTCGCCGACGCCCTCGCCCTGCAGGAGGCGGGCGCCTTCGCCGTCGTCCTGGAGGTGGTGCCCGGGGCGGTGGCCGAGAGGGTCACGGCGGCGCTGGACGTCCCGACCATCGGGATCGGCGCGGGGGCGGGCTGCGACGGGCAGGTGCTCGTCTGGCTGGACATGGCGGGGCTGTCGGCGCGCACCCCCCGGCTGGCCAAGGCCTACGCGCAGCTGCGCACCGCGCTGCGCGAGGCGGCGGCCGAGTACGCCGCCGAGGTGCGCTCGCGCGCCTTCCCCGGTCCCGAGCACACCTTCCCCGAGTAGACGCCCCTCCCGCCCGTGGGCGGTCGGCCCGCCGAGCGGCGGGTCAGCTGACGCAGAGCTCGTTGCCCTCGGGGTCGGTCATGACCACCCAGCGCTGCGGGCCCTGCCGCCCCTCCCCCGCGCGCGCCGCGCCGAGCGCCTCGAGCCGGGCGACTTCGGGGTCGACGCGGTCGGCCCCGACGTGCAGGTCGAGGTGGACCCGGTTCTTCACGGTCTTGGGCTCGGGCACCCGCTGCAGGTACAGCCGCGGCCGCACGCCGCCCGGGTCGCGGGCCGCGGCGGCGTCGCGCCACACGAGCGTCCCGCCGCGCTCGAGGACGTCGGCGCCGGTGGCGTGCCCCTGGTCCAGCATCCGCCGTGCCAGCGGCGCGACGTCCTCCACCTCGTAGCCCAGCGCGGCGGCCCAGAACTCCGCCTGGGCGTGGGGGTCGGCGCAGTCGAGGACCACCTGCACCCGCGGGGCGGGCGGGGCGGTCGCGTCCACGCTCAGTCCTCCTCCTCGGCGCGGTCCCACGCCTCGGTCTTCTCCCTGGCGGTCTGCAGAGCCCGCTCGGCCTGCTCCCGGGTGGCGTAGGGGCCCATGAGGGTGGCGCCGGGCTTGAGGTGGCCGACGTCGACCTGGCCGGTCTTGGTGTTGAACCAGTACTGCGGGGCGTCCCGGTCGTCGCTCATGCGCGAGATCGTGCTCCCGGGCGCGCGGCCGCGCGAGCCAGGCCCCCCGCGGGGCCGCCACCCGCGCGGTGGTGCTCGCGCTGCCGCGGGCACGGCCTCGGGCTAGCCTGCGTCGCCGTGGCACCCGAGACCCCCGCCGAGCCGACCACCGCCCCCGCGACCGTGCCGGCCGCAGCGCCCGCACCGGCGTCCTCCGGGGCCGTGCGCGGCACCGGGATCGGCATCGACATCGGCGGCTCGGGCATCAAGGGCGCCCCCGTCGACCTGGCCGCCGGGCAGTTCTCCGCCGAGCGGATCCGCATCGCCACCCCGAAGCCCTCCACGCCCGACGCCGTCTCCCGCGTGGTCAAGGACATCGTCGAGCAGCTCGGCCAGCGGCTGCCCGACGGCGGCGCGGGCCTGCCGGTCGGCATCACCTTCCCGGCCGTGATCCAGCACGGCGTCGCGCGGACCGCCGCCAACGTCGACAAGGGCTGGATCGACTTCGACGTCGCCACGCTCATGGGGGCGGTGACCGGGCACCCGGTCCACGTGGTCAACGACGCCGACGCCGCCGGGGTGGCCGAGGCGCGCTACGGCGCCGCCAAGGGCGTGCGGGGCGTCGTGGTGGTCGCCACGCTCGGCACCGGCATCGGCACCGCGGTGCTGAACGACGGCGTCCTGCTGCCCAACACCGAGCTGGGGCACCTGGAGGTGGACGGGCACGACGCCGAGACGCGCGCCTCCGACGCCGCCCGCGAGCGCGACGACCTGTCCTGGTCGCACTGGGCCAAGCGCCTGACCAAGTACTTCAGGAGCCTGGAGGCGCTGCTGTGGCCCGACCTCATCGTGGTCGGGGGCGGCGTGTCGAAGAAGTCGGAGAAGTTCCTGCCCGAGCTGTCCCTGCGCACGCCGATCGTGCCGGCGCAGCTGCTGAACTCCGCGGGCATCGTCGGCGCTGCGGCGCTGGCCAGCGAGCGGCACCGCTGACCCGCCTCAGCCCCCCGAGGCCGTCGGGGCGTCCGCGGTGGTGGTCGCCGCGGACGACGACGGCGACGTCGAGCCGTCACCGGTGCGCGAGCCGGACCCGGCGGCGGGCGCGGACAGGGCGGTGACCGGGTCGCCGGGGGCGGCGTCGGCGGTCGTGCTGCTGGAGCCGCCGGCGGTGGTGCCCGTCGAGGTCGTCGCCGTGCCGGCGCCGCCGGAGGAGCTGTCGGTGCCGGGGCTGGGCGCTGCGCCCTCCGCGCCGGCGCCGCCCGAGCCGCCGGCGGCGGGCGGCGGGGAGGTGGGGGGCGCGGTGCTGGGCGCCGGGGAGGCGCCCGGGCTGCTGGCACCCGCAGCGCCGCCGGGCTGCGTGGCCGGTGCGCTGCCCGGGCCCGCCGGCGGTGCAGAGGTGGTCGGGCCCGCCGTGGCCGTGGTGCTGCTGCTGCCGGCCCCGAGGTCGCCCGAGGCGGCAGCCTCCGGACCCGGGAGGTCGAAGACGCCGTCGGGCAGGAGGGCTGCGGGGTTGGTGGCCGCCACCTGGTAGCCACGGGGTTCGATCATCACCCCGGCCCCGGGCAGGATGGCGTCCTCGGACCCGTGGGCCGTCAGCGGCGGCTGCACCCTGACCAGCCGCGAGAGGCGGTCGGCCTGGGCGGTGCTGAAGGGGTCGGCGGTCGCCGCGGCGGCGGTGCTGGCGGCGGCCCCACCGGAGCCGGCCACCGCGCCGCCGCGCCCGGCGGCAGCTCCGGGGCCGGCGGCAGACGTCCCCGACGCGGCGGGGTCCGCGCCGCCCGGCAGGCCGCCGAGGGAGATGGTGAGTGTCGCGGCGACCAGCAGGCCGGCGACCCCCAGGGCGACGCCCTCGGCGGGGTGCGCCAGGCGGAGGCCGGAGCCCCGCTTCGCCCGTCGCCCCACAGCCGCCCTCCACCTCCGCACACCGCGCAGCACCGGACGCTGCGGCAGCCCGCCACCCACGGTAGCCAGCCGGGGGCCCTCGGTCCGGGACTTCGCCCGATCGGCGCCGGTCGCGCCGGGGTGTCGTGCTGGCTAGCCTGACCAGCGCCTTTGCTCGTGGCCCCGCCGAACAGACCCTGAACAACCCGGAGGACCTCCGTGCGCAGCCCCGTCGTGCCCTCGCACCTGCCCGCCCGCATCGCCAGCGGCGCGTACATCCTCAACTCGGGGCTGTCCAAGCGGAACGCGCCGCAGGAGGTGGCCGAGGGCCTGCACGGCTTCGCGGCCACCGCCTACCCGGTGCTGCGGCAGGTCGAGCCGGCCACGTTCGTCAGGGCGCTGTCCACCGCGGAGATCGTGCTCGGGTCCGCGCTGCTGGTGCCGCTCGTGCCGACGGGGCTGGTCGCCACCGCCCTCGCCGCCTTCAGCGGGGGGCTGCTGGGGCTGTACCTGCGGGTGCCCGGGATGCGGGAGCCGGGCAGCCTGCGCTGGACCGAGCAGGGGCAGGCCATCGCCAAGGACGTCTTCCTCGCCGGCATCGCGGGCACCCTCCTGGCGGACACCGCCCGGCGCGCGGGCCGCACCGACTGAGCGCACGGCCCCGCTCCTCGGGGGCGCCCACCACCGGTGGGCGCCCCCGAGGTGCGTCCGGGTGCGGCGCCCGGCCCGAGCGGGGCGGACGGGTCCGGCGGACCGCCGCGGGCCCGCGCTCAGGTGGCGAGCGCATGCCATCACTGCCACCGTTGGAGCACGTCCTGCGGCGCTGGAGAACCCCGGCGCCCGAGACCGCGAGGCGGGCGCGCGGGCTCCCTGCGAGGCCCACCACCCGCCGACGAACGCTCCACGGGAGGAACCCCATGGCTTCTGGTACGACCTTCGACATCGACGCCCTGCGGCGGTCCACCGTCATCGCCTCTGACGGCTCCAAGATCGGCAAGGTCGGCGAGGTCTACCTCGACGACACCACCGACCGCCCGGAGTGGGTGACCGTGCGCACCGGCCTGTTCGGCACCTCGGAGACCTTCGTCCCGCTCGCCGGCGCCACGACCACCGCCGACGACCTGCAGGTCCCCTACACCAAGGACGTCGTCAAGGACGCCCCGCGCACCGACGCCGACGGCCAGCTCACCCCCGACGAGGAGGAGCGCCTCTACCGGCACTACGGCCTGGACGCCTCGCACGGCCGCCCCGGCGCCGACGAGGTGACCGGCACGACCGCTGGCACGACGGGCGCCGAGCACCTCGCCGGCGAGGGCGCTGGCTACGCCGGCGGGACCGGGCAGCACCGCGGTGACTACGAGGGCATGGACGACCTGGGCGCCGCGCAGGGCACCGCCGGCCTGGCCGCCACCGACCGCACCTCCACCGACCGCACCGGCACCGGCCGCGGCCTGGGCACCGAGGGCCACGACACCTCCGGCCCCACGACCGACGACGCCATGACCCGCTCCGAGGAGCGGCTCGAGGTGGGCACCCAGCGCCGCGAGGCCGGACGCGCCCGCCTGCGCAAGCACGTGGTCACCGAGACCCAGACCCGCCAGGTGCCGACCTCCCACGAGGAGGTCGTGGTCGAGCGCGAGCCGATCACCGAGGCCAACCGCGGCGCCGCCACGTCCGGCCCCGAGCTCAGCGACGAGGAGCACGAGGTGGTCCTCCACGAGGAGGTGCCCGTCGTGAACACCACCGTGGAGCCGGTCGAGCGCGTCAAGGTCGGCACGCGGGAGGTCGCCGAGGAGCGCACCGTCTCCGCGGACGTCCGCAAGGAGGAGATCGACCTCGACGCCGACGCTGCCCGCGCCGACGCCGGTCGCGACCGCGACCGCTTCTGAGGGACCGAGCGGCCGGGCCGTGACCCTTCACGGCGGGCCTCGCGAGCAGGCCGAGGTGGTGCTCTCCGCGGAGAGCACCACCGTCGGCCTGCGCCGCGTCCCCCGCGAGCGCGTGCGGGTGCGCCGGGAGGTCGTCACCGAGGAGGTGACCGTCGTCGTGGCGGTGCGGCGGGAGGTGCTCCGCGTCGAGGCCGAACCCCTCGACGGACGCCTCGACGACGCCCTCGACGTCTCGGGCGCGAGCAGCACACCGGCGCCCCCGCTGCCCCTCGAGCTCGTCCTGTCCGAGGAGCGCCCCGTGGTCGGGCTCGAGGTGGTGCCCTACGAGAGGGTCCACGTGGGCGTGCGCCGGGTGGAGGGGGCGGCGCAGGTCAGGCTCGACGAGCGGCGCGAGGTCCTCGACGTCACCACCGACGAGGCGGTGCGCTCCAGCTCCCCCGGCGGCGCCCCGTGAGCCAGGGCGCAGGCGCAGCCTCCCCGGCTGCGCGCGGCACCACGGCGGTCGCCGACCGCGTCGTCGCGAAGGTCGCCGCCCTCGCGGTCCGCGACGTCCCCGGTGTGCACGCGCTGGTCCCCACCGGCCCCCCGCCCACCCGGGGCGTGGTGGTGGAGGTCGGACCCGACCGGGCCTCGGTGGGCGTGCAGCTGGTCGCCGACCTCGGCACCTCCCTGCCGGCGGTGGCGGCTGCCGTCCGCCGCTCGGTCGCCGAGGCCGTGCAGCGCCTGACGGGGCTGCGGGTCACCGCCGTCGACGTGGTGGTGGCCGACGTGCACGTCCCCGCCGACGACGCCCCTCCCAGCGGTGGCGCTGACCCCAGGGCCCAGGACCAGGGGCGGGTCGCCCTGCCGGGCCGGCCGCCGCTGCCGCGCACCCGCACCAGCGCGCGCTGACCCGTGGCGCCCCTGACAGGGTGGGCCGGTGACCGCGTGGACGACAGCTCCGATCACCCCTGACCTGCTGCGCGGAGCCCTCGACCTGGCCCGCACCGACAGGGGCCTGCTCCCGCAGCGCCTCCCCGCGCGGGCGCGGGCGCAGGTGCCCGACGAGCAGACGGCGATGGCGGTCGCCCAGCCCTCGGGGGTGCGCCTGGTGCTGCGGACCGCGGCGACCCAGCTGGAGCTGGACGTGGTCCGGACCACCAACCACTACCCCGGTGCTCCGCCGCGCCCAGACGGCGTCTACGACGCGCTGGTCGACGGCGTGCTGGTCGAGCGCGCCACGGCTCCCGGCGGCGACGTCCTGGAGATCGACCTGGTCAGCGGGGCCCGGTCGCTGCGCCGCGGGCCGGTGGGCACCGTCCGCTTCCGCCACCTGCCCCCCGGTGGCAAGCACCTGGAGGTGTGGCTGCCGCACACCGAGGTCACCACGCTGGTGGCCCTGCGCGCCGACGCCCCGGTGGAGCCGGTGGCGCTCCCGACCGGCGGCGCCGGTCACGCCGACGCCGGCACCGCCGGACCGCGCCGGCCGACGTGGGTCCACCACGGCAGCTCGATCAGCCACGGCTCGGGAGCCGACAGCCCCAGCACCACCTGGCCCGCGCTCGCCGCGGCGCTCGGGGGCGTGGAGCTGGTCAACCTCGGCTTCGGCGGCAGCGCGCTGCTCGACCCCTTCACCGCCCGGGCCGTCCGCGACACCCCCGCCGACCTGGTCAGCCTCAAGGTCGGGATCAACGTGGTCAACGGCGACGTCATGCGTCGGCGCGCGTTCGGGCCGGCACTGCACGGCTTCCTCGACACGGTGCGCGAGGGCCACCCCGACGTCCCGCTGGTCGTGGTGACGGCCCTGGCCTGCCCCGTGCACGAGGACGTGCCCGGCCCGTCGGCCCCGGTCCTCGAGGGGGGCGAGGTGCGCTTCACCGCCACCGGGGACCCTGCCGACGTCGCGACCGGCCGGCTGTCGCTGCGGGCGACCCGCGAGGTGGTGACCGAGGTGGTGACCGCCCGCCAGGGCGAGGACCCGCACCTGCACCTGCTCGACGGGCTGGAGCTCTACGGCCCGCTGGACGCCGAGGAGCACCCGCTGCCCGACGGGCTGCACCCCGACGCAGCCACGCACCGGCTGGTGGCGGAGCGCTTCGCGCGGTGGGCCTTCGCGGCCGGCGGTCCCTTCGCCGTGCGCTGAGGCGCGCGCCGGGCGGACCGGCTCACACGAGCGCGCTGGCCAGGCGGGCCAGGCCGTCCGCCGTGCGGGCCACCAGGTCGCGCCGGCCCCACTCCTCGGCGGTCAGCTCCCGGCAGCGGGAGCGGTACAGGTCCTCCACCTGGCGCAGCTGGCGCGAGAAGTCGGTGCCGCGCACCAGGACGGTGACCTCCAGGTTGAGCTCGAAGGAGCGCATGTCGAGGTTGGAGGAGCCGATCACCGCCACCTCCTCGTCCACGCTGAGCGTCTTGGCGTGCAGCACGAACGGCGGCGGGTACATGAAGATCCTCACCCCCGAGCGCAGCAGCGCCTCGTAGTAGGAGCGCTGCGCGTGGTGCACCAGCGCCTGGTCGCCGCGCTCGGAGACGAACAGCTGCACGTCCAGGCCCCGCTCGGCGGCGCTGCGCATGGCCAGCAGCAGGGACTCGTCGGGCACGAAGTACGGCGAGACGACCACCGCCCGCTCCTGGGCGGCGTGCAGCAGGGAGACGAAGAGCCGCAGGTTGTTCTCCTGCTCGTAGCCGGGCCCGCTGGGCACCACCTGCGCCTGCAGCTCCCTGCTGCGGTCGGGGGCCGGGGGCACGTCGGTGCGCAGCCTGTCGTCGAGCAGCTCCCCGGTCTCGGAGAACCAGTCGGCCACGAACACCGCGTCCAGGGCGGTGACCACCGGGCCCTCGAAGCGGGCCATGACGTCCACCCAGCGCCTCCCCCGCCGGCGGTTGCTCCGCTTGCCGTACGCCGGGTCGACGACGTTCTGGCTGCCCGTGAAGGCCACCGCGCCGTCGACCACGAGGAGCTTGCGGTGGTTGCGCAGGTCGATCCGCAGCAGCTCGGGCGTGGTGGGGAAGACCGGCAGAACGCGCCGCCACAGCACTCCCGAGCGCCGCAGCCGCCGCAGCATCGCGCGGTAGCCCTTGACGCGCAGGCTGGCCAGGTGGTCGAAGAGCACCCGCACCACCACCCCGCGGGCCGCGGCGCGCTCCAGGGCGGCGAAGAACGGCTCGGTGGTCTCGTCCAGGGCCAGGATGTAGAACTCCGCGTGCACCGAGTGCTGGGCGGCCTCCACCTCCGCGGTCATCGCCCACAGCGACCCCACGTAGTCCTCCAGGAGGTCGGCGGTGTTGCCCGAGAGCACCGGCATCGCGCCCAGGCGCCGGTTCATCGCGTGGACGGTGCGCAGCACCGGCAGCTGCTCGTGCTCGGGGGTCAGGTGCACCGGCCGGTGCTCCGTGGTCCGCTCGAGCACCAGCTGGTCGAAGCGGCGCTGCTTCTCGCGCCGCGCGCGCGGCAGCTTCGGGCTGCCGATCACCAGGAAGGCCAGCAGCCCCACGTAGGGGATGAGCACGACGGCGAGCACCCAGCCCAGCGCGGCCGAGGGGTGCCGGTCGTGGGCGATGACCGCGGCGACCACCAGGCCCGCCAGCACCCCGACCACCACGACCACCGGCCCCGCCCACTCGGGCAGGGCGTCCGGCAGCACGTCGGAGATCGGCAGCACTGCACCACTCCACCGCAGCCGGGCACGCCCCGCCCGCGGAGATCACCCGACGGCGGGGTCGGAGCGCGGGCGGCCTCGGGGCTCGCCGCAGGTCGAGCGTCGCTCCGCGCGCCGCGCCCGGCGCGCTCGCGCCGCGCGCGCATCATGGTCGCGTGGCGGGACGGTCCGCCGCTGGGGCGGGACGATGGGGGTCGCCGTGCTCAACCCTGACCGCTGCGCGTCGGTGCTCGGCCCGCGGCTGCAGTGCGAGCTGCCGGCGCGGCACGAGGGCGACCACGTCCACGGCGTGCGCAGCTGGCCGCCCGCGGCCCGCGAGAGCGCCGACTACCGGCGCGGGGCCGCGCGGGTGGGCGCGCTGCGCCGGCGCGCCCTGCAGCTGCGCCGCGAGGGCTGACGCCGGCGGCCGGCCCGCGCAGCAGCTGCGCGGGCCGGCCGGTGGTGCGGGCGGACGAGCCAGCCTGTACGCCGGGAACGGGCCCGCACAAGCCGCTGACCTGCAGAGATAACGTTCCATGGCCGCCCACCTGCAGTTCTGCCGTTGGCGCCCGTTGGCCAGCGACGGTCGCAAACGGCCCCGTTGAGGACGATCTGAGGACAGAGACGAGGAGGACAGCGACCGAAGTTAAAACTGATGGCCTGAAGCAATGGACACCTGCGTGCCCCGGGTGCAGCTCTCATCGCCGCGACACCCTCCGCAAAGTGACGAGCGGGCCCAACACGCGACGCGGCTCCTCAACTAGAGGCCCGCATCAGCCCGCATCAGCCCGCATCAGCCGCAGCCGGGCGGAGCCACTGGAAGACGATCACGGCACAAGCGGTGTTCTTACTGGCGCTCGAACGCCCCGGACACACGCCAGGGAGACCGCCGCGACCAGGTCAAGGCTCTTCTCCGCCACGCCCCGCCCATCCCATCCCTCCGGGAGTGGATGGTGCCGATTGAGCCTGCACCCATCCTGTTGCGCCGCTCTCCCATCACGTGCCGACAGGCGCAGATGATCACTTGATTCGCCCCACGAAAGCGCCGTCACTCAAGCATCATCACTGCAACGGGTCGAACAGGGGGTACGGCGAATGAGATACGACCTTTCCGAGCCTGCCACGGAAGTGGACTACGCCCTGGGGCGCCGCACGGACCGGTTCTACATCAATCGGTCATTCGTTCTGCGCCAGCCGGGATCTCAGGACGATGGTGAAGCAGCTCGCTACATCTACAAGGTTTTTGACGAGACCGTCGACGCCGCGGACGAGACTGAAAATTGGGATAACGAGGTGTTTTACGTGAGCCCTAAAGGGCGGACGCAACTTCAATTGCAGGTCGCTAGAACTCCCGGCGGCGTGCGGAAGCTGCGCCTTCAGCGAGTAACGAGCGGGAGGAACGGAAGCAATCTTGAGACACTCCTCACCCTCGACCGCAGCCAAGCCGCCAGTCTCATACAACTGATCCAGGCGCTGCAACACATACCGGCCGACGGTGATACTTCTGAGGTCCTAGACGACTCGACCCTGTCAGCTGCACTGAATGACCCTCGACTGCTGACGCAGCTGTACTCGAGAAAGCGAGATGAGGTGCGTGAGCACTTCGAAAGCGACGAGTCAGCAGATGACATTCTAGCTTTGGCCCGGCGACGAGCCGTGGTGCAGAAGATGGAACTTTGGCTTGCAGACGCTGGTGCCTTCGCAGCGGCGGTATCCGAGGCCGGAGGGCCAGAGCGCGCTTGGCAACATCTTTTGGAGGCCAATCCGTGGATCCTGGGAGTCGGCCTGGGCGGCCAACTTCTTACATCCTGGGATGATGCTCGGCTTGAGCAGCGCGTCACCGGCCAGAGCGTCTCAGGAGTAGGAAAAACTGTTGACGCGCTATTGAAAACACAAGGAGCCATCCAGTCTCTGGTCTTTGCGGAGATCAAACATCAGAACACTCCGCTTCTCGCCCCGGGTGCACCCTATAGAAGCGGCTGCCACGCGGCTTCCAGTGATCTCATGGGCGCCATCACGCAGGTTCATCAGACGGTGGATCTGGCGGTTCGCAGCATCGGCGAAGAGTTGCGCCAGGTGGACGAAGACGGCGGAGACCTTCCACAGGGATCCTTCCTGCTCCGGCCTAAATCATATCTGATCGTGGGATCTCTGGAGCAACTCGTGACAGCAGCAGGCGGAATCAAGCGCTCAGAATTTCGTAGTTTCCAGCTGCTGCGACGGAGCCTGACCGAACCAGAAATTATTACCTTCGATGAACTGCTCGAGGGGGCCAGGTGCCACGTGCAACTCGCCGAGAAGCGGCAGCGGACTAATCGCGGCAACTCGTAAGCCACCCACCGCGGCATTCCAACAGGAGTAAGGAGCGGCCCCTTGCGGCCCGCCCTCCTTCAGACGAAGAGACACCCGCGGTCTAGCTGCTCGAGGAGCGTCGCCCGTCCGCGCCACGCCTCGTCCTCGGTCCCTGTGAGACGGAAGTAGCTGGCAGGCGTACCGGTTCGGGCGATCGCTCATCGGGCCCTCTCTTCCCGCACCGGCCCAGCCGTCTCGAGCCCGGCCAGCCACGCCAGCACGGCTTCTCTCCGGTACAGGACGCGGCGCCCAACCTTGACGCTCGCCGGGCCATCGCCGGTGTACCGCCAGTACCGCACAGTGGACTCCGACGTCCGCAGCAGGTCGGCGACCTCTCGAGTGAGTAGGAACTCGCTCACAACGACCCCCGTTCTCCGTGACAGCGACTGCGCGGTGCCGACGCTCGGAGGCACCTGACCGCGCATCGGTTGCCTCATCGATGCCGTTGCCCGCCAAACTCCTGCCGCCTCGAACGGTTGTAGACCCCGACTGACGGGTCGTGGCGTCATCGGCGCCACGCACCACGGCTCCGTCTCCGCGCCCTACACGCCCAACCGCGCCGGTCGGGCTGCCGCAGGCAACCGGAGTGGGTCACCACTCCGTATATCTTGCTCCGCCCCAAGGCCCCAACCGTTCCCCCCGGCGAGGGCCTGGTTCCGCCCCAAGACCTACGGGCCGTCGTCAAGCTCTAGAGCGATAGTTGCTGGCCAAGAACCTAAAGCGCTGGAGACTGAGCAAGGTCATGCCGAACCCAGTGGGCTCTGTCTGAGCCCTCGCAAAGCTTCGCCACGCGAGAGTGGGATCGGTGCCAGCGGTGTAGCCCGAACTGGGGGCTCGTCGCGCGGGGTCCGCCGTCACGACGTGCGGCGAAGGTTTTCTTTGGCTTTAGTGACTGGAGCCTGCAAGGACACGGCTCACCGCGTCATGTTCGCGTAGGTCTCGGCCGCCTCCGTGACATCCCGCAGGTAGGCACTCGAACGGTTGTAAGCCATCACCGCCTGGCTCCACCCGCGCTCCTCGTCGAGCTGGTCGCCCACGGCACACAGGTAGACGGCTGCAGTCAGAGCCGCGTCGTCCACCTGGTGCGGGTCAGCACGCCCATCACCGTTGCCGTCCTGGGCGTATCGGTCCCAGGTCGTGGGGATGAACTGCATGGGGCCCACCGCTCGGTCCCACTCCGGGTCTCCATCGAGCTCACCGCCATCGGTGTCCGGGATCGCCATCACCCCGGCTTCCCCGTCCAGCGGGACGCCGGTGATCGCTGGCTCGACGCGCCCGTCGTCGCTGACGGTAGCTCCACCGAAGCCACCGTGGGCAGACTCAATTCGACCAATCGCGGCCAAGGAGTTCCAGCCCAAGCGACAGCTGGGGTCCGTCGCCGCGGTGTGCACAGCAGCACCTGCATAGGCGGCCAATGTCCGCGGCGGGATGCCCGAGCGGTCCGAGGTCTCCTGGATCCACGTCGGGTCGACGAGTCCATCGATGGGCGCGCCGACCTCCGAGCCCTGCCCTGCGGCGGCGGGCGGCAGCTGCTGCTCGGGGGCTGTTAGCTGGGGGGCTGGCCGGTCGTCAGCGGGCGCCGCCCCGTCCAGGGAGCATCCGGTGAGGGTCAGCAGGGCACTGGTCACGGACAGCGCGAGCCGACGTGTGACGGCGGTCTTGATGTGGCCACAACTCCTCAGGGCAGGTGGTGGATCGGGTAGGGCGCCGATGCTCAAGTCGCGCGTCGGCGCCTCCAGCAGCGGGTCGGCTCAGCCGTCGATGAGCTGTTGAGCCACTGCGACCGCCCGGTCGATCGGCACGGCGAAGCCGATGCCGATGTTGCCCCCGGCGCCCCGCACCGTCGCGATGGAGGTGTTGATGCCGATGACACGGCCAGCGAGGTCGACCAGAGGGCCTCCTGAGTTGCCGGGGTTGATCGGAGCATCCGTCTGGATCATCGCCTCAGAGCTCGAGCGCCGCTCGAGTGCGCTGATCACACCCGAGGTCACCGTGCCGTTCAGACCCAAGGGGGATCCCACGGCAATCACGGGCTGGCCGATGGCCAGGTCGGCGCTGGTGCCGAGCGCTGCCGCCGGTGGAGCCCCACCCCGCACCCGCAGAACGGCGATGTCGGAGTCAGCGTCGGACCCGATGACGTCAGCACGCACCATGGCGCCGGTGGAGTCCTGCAGGGAGACCTCGTCGCTGCCGCGCACGACGTGGTGGTTGGTCAGCACGTGACCTTCGGCGTCGATGACGACGCCGGATCCCGCCCCCCGGGTGGTGCGCACCTGGACCACGCTGGGCAAGAGCGCCGCCGCTGCGCTCTGGGTGGTGCCCTGACCTGCGGGGGCGGTACCGCTGGGGCCGGCGACGCGGGCGCCGGAAGCGGTCTGAGACAGGGTCACCGGCCCGCTCGCACTCGGCCCCGTGACCACCGAAGCCGCGATGGCGCCAGAGGCTGCGGCCAAAACGGCCGTGAGCAGCAGTCCGCGGCCGCGTCGTGGTCGGGTCCCCGCGTTGGCGACCGCCGAGGGCGCTGAGGTCGCGGGGAAACCAAGCACTCCCCCAGGCGCGACCACCGCAGGCGAGGGAGGCGCACCGGCAGGTTCAGCCGTGGAGCCAGCGGCGGGTGGGGTAGTGGAGGTGGGCGGAGACGCGGCACTGACCGGTGGGTAGAGCATGTCCGGTCCGCGACGCTGGGGCGGGGGGCCGGCGGGGGTGCCGGCTGGTGGGGCTTGCTCGGTCATCGCTGTCCCTTCAGGGGAGCACGGGGTTGGGATGCGGGTCACGTCGTGCGTCGTGGTCGCTTCGAGTCAGAGCAGGCGCGGGGACCAGCGCAGGGACAGCGCCGCTGCGCCCATTGCCAGCGCCAGGCCCACGGCGGCGAGGTAGGCCGTGATCTCGCGAGGCTGCAGGTCCCAGCCGATGGAGGAGCCGATGTCGCTGTAGACCTCGGTGAGCTCCTGGGCGCTCTCGGCCGAGTAGGTGGCTCCGCCGGTGTCCTCGGCGAGGGCTGCCATCGCCTCGGTCTCGACGGGGACGCGTTCACCTCCGGGCAGGACGCCGTCAGGAGTACCGAAGGCGATGGTGGAGACCGGGATGTCAGCTGCGGTGGCTGCCGCAGCGGCCTGCTGCAAGGGGCTGCCTGAGGTGTTGGCTCCGTCCGACAGGACCACCAGTCGAGCCGGAACGCTCTCGGCCTCATCGCGGGCCGCCAGGGCGCGCACCTGCTCCAAGGAGGCCAGGACGGCGTCACCGATGGCCGTGCCGCCGGTGCCCTCACGCAGGGTCTGCAACTGGGCCTGCACCGCGGCGTGGTCGGTGGTCGGGGCAGCCACGACCGAGCTCGACCCGGCGAAGGTGACGACGCCGACGTTCATGGTCTCGGGCAGCTGGTCGATGAACTGCTGGGCAGCGCGGGTGGCCGAGCCGAGGCGGCTGGGTTCGACGTCTGTCGCGGCCATCGAGCCGGAGGTGTCGATGGCGACCATGACGGTGGCGCGCTCCTGCGGGACCCGCACCAACACCTCTGGCCGTGCCGCGGCCAGGCAGAGCGCGGCCATGGCCAGCAGCACCAGCCCCGCGGGCACGTGGCGCCGCCAGGTGGGTCTGCGGGGGATGAGGCGGTCCAGCATCGGCAGCGCGGCGAAGCGGACGGCGTAGCGCTGGCGTCGGCGCTGGGTCAGGACGTAGGCGAAGGCCAGCGCGGCTGCCGGTAGCAGCGCGAGCAGCGCCCAAGGCGTGAGCAGGCTCATCACGGCCTCCTGGTGGTCGCGTTGTTCTCGGGACGAAGCACGGTGGGGGCAGCTCCGGCTGCGGGCAGGTCTGCGCTGCCACCACTGCCGACGTCGCCGGCCAGCCCCGGGGGGCGTCCTGCTGAGGCCGGTCGCGGAGCGCGCCGACGCCTGGAGCGCAGGAAGTCAGCCAGGGCGCGCGGCCAGTCGGTATCGGTGTGCAGGGGCAGGTGTCCGGCTCCGGCGGAGCGCACCGCAGCAGCGGTGGCGCTGCGGTGAGCCGCGGTGTGCTGTCGGTAGGCCTGACGCAGCCGGTGGTCATCGCTGTCGATGCTGCGCTGGTGACCGGACTCCGGATCGACCAGCACGAGCTGGCCCACAGCCGGCAGGTCCAGCTCGCGGGGGTCGATGACCTCCACGACGGCCACCTCGTGGCGCCGGGCCAGCCGGCGCAGAGCTGGTTCCCAGTCGAAGGGGCGCTCGACTCGTCCCGAGGGTTCGAGCAGGTCAGTGACGACCACGATGACCTCCGAGCGGGTGCAGCGTCGTCCCATCTCCTGCAGGGCTTCGGCGAGGCTGGTGACGGCGGGTCCCTCGCGGGGGGCTGGGTCGGAGCGCAGGACGTGCACGGCGGCCTGACGCCCGGGTCGCAGTCGTCCCCAGCTCAGACCGGTCGTGGTCAGACGCGCGACGCCGAGCCGGTTGCCTGGCCGGTCGGTGAGCAGCCCGTAGGCGGCCGCGACGGTGGTGGCCAGTTCTGCCTTCTCCAGGCCCACCGTGCCGAAGGCCATGGACGCGGTCTGGTCCAGCAGCAGCCAGCAGGTCAGTTCGTGCTCGGCCTGGGTGCGCCAGACCTGCAGGTCCCGAGCTCGCGCGCTGGCTCGCCAGTCGATGCGCCGGACGTCGGCTCCGGGGCGGTAGGCGGTGAGCTCCTCGGCCTGGCTGCCCGGTCCGGTGCGCAGTCCCGTGTGCTCTCCCACCACCAGGCCGTCCAGCCTGCGCCGCACGATGAGCTCCAGGCGCCGCAGGGTCGCCAGCGCGCCGTAGACCTCCTGGTGTGCGGGCGAGCGGGCGGAACGACCGGTCGCAGTCGATGTGCTCGACGAGACCCCCGACAGCGCCCTCGCCGCTGACGCTGACGGCCCCTTGGACAGGGAGGAACGTGCATCCGGCACCACGCTCAGCGCCGGCGGCGGCGTCACCCGCTGCGGCCGCTGGGTGCTTCTGCTGCGGCGCATCACGCTGCGTCGTCCTGTTGCTCCGGAGCGACCACGGGGCGGGGCAGCGCGGTGAGCACGCTGTGGATGACCGCACGCGGGTCCACGCCGTCAGCGGTGGCCTCGAAGGTGAGGACGAGCCGGTGGGCGAGCACGTCGGCAGCGATGTCGGTGAGGTCGTGCGGCAGCACGTAGTCCCGCCCACGCAGCAGGGCCATAGCGCGAGCAGCGCTGATCAAGCCGAGGGTTCCGCGTGCGGAGACGCCATGTTCCAGCACCGCAGACAGCTCCAGCCCGTAGCGCTGCGGATGGCGAGTGGCCATCACCAGCTGCACGGCGTGCTGGGCGATCGCCGGGTGCACGAAGACGGCGTCGGCGGCTGCCTGCAGGTCGACCAGCTCAGGCAGGGACAGGACCCGCTGGGCGCGTGGAGGTGTGGTGCTCATCCGGTGCACGATCGCCAGCTCGTCGGCCTCCTCAGCGTGCTGGACGTCGACCTTCAGCAGGAACCTGTCGCGCTGGGCTTCCGGCAGGACGTAGACACCTTCGGTCTCCAACGGGTTCTGGGTGGCCAGGACGACGAAGGGCGCGGGCAGGCGGTGGCTGTGGCCGCCGATCGTGACTTGCCGCTCGGCCATGGCCTCCAGCAGCGCCGCCTGCACCTTCGCCGGCGCCCGGTTGATCTCGTCGGCCAGCACGAGGTTGGCGAAGACGGGGCCCAGCTCGGTCTCGAACCTCTCGGTGGAGGGACGCCAGACCTGGGAGCCGATGATGTCGGCAGGCATCAGGTCTGGGGTGAACTGCAACCGGGAGAAGCTGCAGCCGACGACGTCGGCCAGCGTGCGCACGGCCAGGGTCTTGGCCACCCCCGGTGCTCCCTCCAGGAGTACATGCCCGCGGGCCAGGAGGCCAACGACGATCCGCTCGACCATCGCGTCCTGGCCGACCACGACGCGCTTGACCTGGAACAGGGCTCGGTTCAGCGCTGCTGAGGCGTCACTGGAGGCCGGCGCGGCAGCGGGTGCCTCGTGGCGTCCCACCGCGAGGGCATCCGGGCCATGCTGCTCGAGGTCGGGCTGGTGACGGCTGGGCACGTCGAGGTGGGGCTGCTCGGTCACAGGTCCGCGCTCGGGATCTGCTCGACCGTCGGCTGGCCGGCCTCAGCGTCCTCATCGGTGGCGGAGCCTGCGCTGGCGGGTCCATCGGACCCGGGACTGGAGGCAGCGCCAGCACTCGAGCCGCCGCCGGACCCCCACGGGCAGTCCCGGTCCTCGCTTCCCTGCACGGCTGCGATCACGGAGTTGCCGACGGAGGCCACGTCGCTGCTGCGCAAAGCCAGCGGTGACTCGCCGCGCTGGTCGACCACCGTGGCCCAGCCGGTCTCCACGATGGTGCGCGTGCCGTGGGCGTCGGTGGCGTAGGCGGCTCCTGCGCCGGCGCCCACCGCCAGCCCCGCCAGTGCGGTGACCATCGCCAGCCGACGGCGGGCCCTCTTCTCCAAGGGACTGCGCTTCATGAGGTGCCTCCGTGTGCTCTCGTGCGGGTTCGTCGGTTCGCTGCATGTGGTCCGGCCTCGGCTCCTGACCGGATCTCGCCACGCTTGTCCGTGGCGGTTCCGGGGTGGAGTCCGATGAGGCCGGCCGGTCAGCGGCTGAGCGGCGCTGCGCGGTGCAGCGGTGATGTCCACTTCAGCAAGCACGTGCGAAAGCCACAGGAAGCAAGAGCGAAAGGTCGGCGAAAGAGCAGACCGCGCCCGCTCACGGTGCTGGTTACCGTGATCGGGTGCGACTGCTGGTGGTGGAGGACGAGGAGGGCCTGTCCAGCGCCCTGCGCATCGGGCTGTCGCGGGAGGGCTACGCCGTCGACGTCGCCGGGTCCTGCGCGGCGGCGCGCGAGCGGCTGGCGACCACGGACTTCGATGCAGCCCTGCTGGACATCACCCTGCCCGATGGTGACGGTCTGGCTCTGGCGGCCGGGATTCGCAGCGGGCGGGTGACCTGTGCTGCGGGCCGTGACCTGCGCATCATCATGCTGACTGCGCGTTCCCAGCTCGGCGATCGGATCCGTGGGCTGGACGTGGGGGCTGATGACTACATCACCAAGCCGTTCGCCTTGGGTGAGCTCAGCGCTCGGTTGCGCGCAGTGCTGCGCCGCCAGACCAGCGCCGCGTCCACCGTGGTCCAGGTCGGCCCGGTGCGCCTGGACCTGGCCCGGCATCTGGCCTCACGCGGGCAGCGCGAGCTGCAGCTGACACTCAAGGAGTTCGGCGTGCTGCGCTACTTGATGTCACGTCCCGGCCACGTCGTCTCGGCTGAGGAGCTGTTGGAGCACGTGTGGGACGAGAACGCCGACCCCTTCACCCAGACCGTCCGCGTCACCGTGGGCACGTTGCGCCGCAAGCTGACCCTGGCGCAGGAGGAGCCGCTGCTGGAGACCGTGGTGGGACGGGGCTACCGCCTGCGGGAGCAGAGCGGTGCAGCGCCCGGGGAGTCCGCGCCATGAGATCGCCTCTGGCCGACCGGAGCTCAAGGGTCCTGCGCCCGCCCAACTGGATGCGGACCGTCAGGGTCCGCCTCACCTTGACCTACTCGGGGGTGCTCTTCGGAATCACCGCGCTGCTCCTCCTGGGGGTCTACCTAGCGCTGTCGCACAGCGTGCCGGCGGCACCGCTGGATCCGGTGACGGTCCAGAAGTTCACCCGGGCCTCCGACGGCACCGTGCAGTACCGCAGCGGTGAGCAGTTCCAGGCCGCTGACCTGGCCAGCGTCCAGCTGGCGGTCAACTACGCCTCGCTGCAGACGCTGCGGACGTACTCCCTGATCGCCCTGGCGGTCATGTTCGTCCTCAGTCTGGTGGTCGGGTGGTGGGTGGCGGGGCGGACACTGCGGCCCCTGGGCCACATCGTGGCCACCACCCGGCACATCACCGCCACAGATCTGTCGCGGCGCATCGGTGCCAGCGGGCCGCCCGATGAGCTGCGCACCCTGGCCGACACCATCGACGGGATGCTGCAGCGACTCGAGGAAGCCTTCACCACCGAGCGGCGCTTGGTCGAAGACGTCTCCCACGAGCTGCGCAACCCAGTGGCGGTGATCACTACGAACGTTGAGGCCGTGCTTGGTGATGAGCGCTCGACCCCCGCAGACCGCGCTGACGCGACCGGAGTCGTCCTTCGTGCGACGGCGCGGATGAGTCGCCTGCTGGATGACCTGCTGGCCACGGCGCGCAAGCGGTCAGGCGCCTTCCAGGACAGCGACATCGATGTCGCTCGCCTCACACAGTCGGTCACGCAGGAGCACCACCTCATGGCGCAGCAGCGTTCGCTGGCGCTGCAGGTGAGCTCGCCCGCAGGCCCCGTCGTCTACGGCGACGCCACGGCGATCTCTCGCGCCCTGTCGAACCTGCTGTCCAACGCGGTGCGGCTGGCACCCACGGGCTCGACGATCTCCGTGTCGGCGGGGAGCCGGGCTGGCTGGGCGTGGATCGCGGTGCAGGACCAGGGACCAGGTGTCCCCGAGGTCGACCGGGAGCGGATCTTCCATCGCTTCCACCGCGGATCCGACGAGCCCAGCGGCGGCACCGGGCTGGGGCTGGCCATCGCCCGTCAGATCGTCGAGAGCCACGACGGGCGACTAGTGCTCGAAGGGACTGACGGCTCGGGGAGTCGGTTCACGATCTGGCTGCCCGACCGCGCCGTCAGCGGCGGGCCGGAGCGCGCCACCAAGCCCCCCGTCGCTTGAGTGCACCTCGCTAGCCCACGGCCCGGTGCGTGCTGGCCGCCGGGGGCAGGTGAACGCCTCCTGCTCGGGCCGACGCGCCGCTGCCCTCCAAGAAGTGAGCTCCGGGGAAGCCCTAGAGCTGGGTACCGACAAAGGGTTGGACGAAAGCGGCGATCTCTCCAGCGAGGTCGAGCTGGCAGCCAGACATGAGCCACTGGACCTGCAGTCCGTCACTGACCGCGATGAGCTGGCGTGCGATCTGGTCATCGCTGAACTCTCCGCGCTGCAGCAGCCCGCGTGATCGCAGGTTGGCGATGGCACCACGCAGGGTGTCGACCAAGAAGGAGTAGCGGTCGGCGAAGTAGCGATGGGCGGGGTGGGCGGCGGCGGCCGCTTCCCCGGACAGGGTGGCGAACAGCTCCACGATCTGGCGGTTGGCAGCGTTCTCCCGAGCCAGGGCCAAGAAGCCGCGCAGCACCTCGAGGCCATCCTCGGACACGAGGTGATGCCGTGCGCTGACCTGCTCGTCGCGGCGAAGCAGAACCGCGACCAGCAACTGCTCCTTGTCCGCGAAGTGGTACAGGACACCGGCGTGCGTGAGGTCTGCGCGCGTGGCGATGTCACGTAGAGATGTGCCACGGAAACCGGATTCGGCGAAGAGCCCTAGACCGGCATCCAAGATCTCTTCTCGGCGGCGGCGACTCAGCTGTGCGCGCTTGCCACCAGGCGAGGCCGCGGGCTCTGCCACTTTCGCCGCTTCCGCCCGCACCGAGGAACCGTACCAAACTAACCACTTGGTGAGTCTTACCAACTGGTTAGCAACCTGCTAGCGTCCACCGCATCAGGCCGCACACCGGCCGCCCGGGCGCAGCTGCAAGCGACCGGACCACAGATGGTTCGAAGGAGAATCATGAGCAACGCCGCTCTGTCCATAGCCCCGCGCCGACCCTGGTACACAGCCGTCGTCGCCGGCATGGCTTCCTACCTGGACGCCGCCGCGATCGCAGGCTCAGCTACCGCACTCGTGCTGTACCAGCAGGCTTTCGGCTTCTCCAACACGCAGTTCGCCCAGCTGTCCGCCCTGCTGACCGCCACCATCGCCGTTGGGGCTCTCGTGGGTGGCTGGCTGGGCGACCGCTACGGACGCCGTCGCGTCTTCACCGCCACCATGGTCCTGTTCCTCCTGGGCGCCGGGCTCCTGACCCTGGCACCCAGCGCGGGCCTGCTCTACCTCGGGATCGCCCTTCTCGGCTTCGCCGGCGGCGCCGACCTGCCGGTGGCCTTGGCCATGGTCGCCGAGAGCGCCCCGCCGGAGAAGCGCGGACGCCTGGTGTCCTTCTCCCACGTCCTGTGGATGCTCGGCATCGTCGTGACCATCGTGCTGGGAATCGTCGGCGGCCCGCTGGGCGTGACCGGAGCACGGCTGATCTATGGCCACCTCTTCGTCATCGCCTTGGTGGTGCTCGTCCTTCGCTGGGGGATCCCCGAGTCGGCAGCCTGGAAGGCCGAGCACGACGAGGCGCTCATCGACGCAGCCTCCGACCGGGTCTCCCTGCGCGGGGCCCGTGAGTTGTTCACCCGCTACCTGACCCCGCTGGTGGCCCTCACCTGCTTCTACGCCGTGGTGAACATCGCAGCCAACACGAACGGGCAGTTTTCCACCTTCCTGTACGTGAACGCCGCAGGCGCCTCGGTGCAGACCGCAAACATGGCTGGCCTGGCGGGCCTGCTGGCTGTCTTCGTCGGCATGGCCGTGCTCATGCGCCTCGTCGACGGCGCGCGACGCATGGTCATCTTCATCATTGGTGGCGTGCTGGCCTCTGCGGCCTTCATGATTCCGGTGCTGGCGGGTGCTTCGGTGCCGACCCTGCTGGTCGCAGGCGTCCTGTACGGCTTGGGCGGGGCGATTGCTGGGGAGCCGATGTTCAAGGTCTGGGCCCAGGAGCTCTTCCCCACCCGGCTGCGCTCCAGCGCCCAGGGTCTCATGATCGCTGCAACCCGCGGCGTGGCGGCGGTCTTCGCCTTGTTCACCCCGGCGCTGCTCGCTCAGGGCGCCGGCGTGCTGTTTGGAGTCCTGGTGGCCACCAACGTGGTCGGTGTGCTCATCGGCATCCTGTGGGTCGCTCGCCAGAGGCACGTGATCGACGATGCCCACAACGACCCGGCCATTTCGGCGGTCCAGCCTGCCGACACCGCCGCCTGAGGCGGGTCCAAAACTGGGTGCCCGGGCCGCAGGTCGACTGCAACTGCGCCACCGGACCCTCCCACCGGCCGCCAACAGCACACTTGGAGCCAATCATGAGCTCAGCAGCTTCCGCCCTTCCTGAGTCCCCCGAGTCCACTGATGACTACGAGGCGCCTGCCGCCGCCGAGCACCGCGGCGACCTGGACCAGCAGCGCGTAGAGGCTCTGATGGCACGCATGTCCCCCCAGGACAAGGCCGGACTCCTCTTCCACGACATGGTCGTGCCGGGTGCTGAGGGCCGCCTGGCCGGTGAGGAGAACTTTCTCGGCCGTCCCGCTACCGCGCGAGCGGTGCGTGACCTGAGGGTCAACCACTTCAACCTCGTAGGCCCGGTCAACGATGTCGCTGCCCACGTGCGCTGGTACAACGCACTGCAGGAGGCCGCTCTTCAGACTCCGCTGGGGATTCCGGTCACGCTGTCCACCGACCCCCGCCACGCCTTCTCCTCCAACCCCGGCACTGCCGCCATGGCCGGAGTCTTCTCCCGGTGGCCGGAGTCCTTGGGGATCGCCGCGGTGGGTGACCCGGACCTCGCTCGCGCACAGGCCGACGTCGTGCGACGCGAGTACGTCGCCATGGGGCTGCGTGTGGCCCTGCACCCACAGGTGGACCTGGCCACCGAACCGCGCTGGGCGCGATCGGGGATGACCTTCGGGGAGGACGTCGACCTCACCGTGCAGATGCTCCTGGCTCAGCTGCAGGGGCTGCAGGGTTCCACCTTCGGGGCCACCTCGGTCTCCGCAGTGGTCAAGCACTTCCCCGGCGGTGGCGCCCAGGTCGACGGCGAAGACCCCCACTTCGCCTACGGCGCCGAGCAGGCCTGGCCCGGTGGGCACTTCCAGACCCACCTCGCGCCCTTCCGTGCAGCAGTGGCCGCGGGAGCGCGCCAGGTGATGCCCTACTACGGCAAGCCAGTGGGGATGCCGTTCGAAGAGGTGGCCTTTGGCTTCAACCGCGACGTGGTCACCGGGCTGCTGCGTGAGGAGCTCGGCTTCGAGGGCATCGTCCTGTCCGACTGGGGCCTGCTGACCGACAAGTCCTTCATGGGTGAGCCGATGCCGGCCCGCGCATGGGGCGTGGAGCACCTCGACATCCCTGCCCGTCTGCTGAAGGCACTGGACGCGGGTGTGGACCAGTTTGGCGGTGAGTGCGAGCCCGCCCTCGTCGTGGAGCTGCTGGAGCAGGGGCTGCTCACCGAAGAGCGCCTGGACCGGTCGGTGCGCCGGCTACTGTCCGAGAAGTTCGCCCTGGGTCTGTTCGATCGCCCGTTCCTCGACTTGGACGAGGCCTTGGAGGTGGTTGGTCACCCCGATCACGTGGCCGCCGGACGAGCCGCCCAGCGCTCGGCCGTGGTGCGTCTTGTGGAACCCGCCGCCAGGAGCGCCGCCGATCTCACGGCGCAGCCAGCGGCTGGGGCTGATCAGCCTGCCGGTTCGTCGACTTCCGAGGTCTCCGCGCACGGGTGCGCTTCTCCCCCAGCTCGAACCGTCTACGCCGAGGGCCTGGCCGACCGAGCTGTGGCTCGTCTGGGCAGGAAGGTGACCTCTCCCGAGGACGCCGACGTAGCGGTGCTTCGGCTGCAGGCGCCGTTCGAGTCGCGCCCTGGCAAGTTCGAGGCGATGTTCCATGCCGGCTCTTTGGAGTTCGAGGCCGGAGAGCTGTCCAGGCTGCTCGCGGTGTGCCGAGCGGCGCCGACTGTGGTGGTGCTCTACCTGGACCGAGCGGCCGTCATCCCCGAGCTCGCCGAGGCAGCTGCTGCCCTGCTGGTGGAGTTCGGAGCCGACGACGACGCCGTCGTCGACGTGCTGACCGGTGCAGCAACGGCAGAGGGACGGCTGCCCTTAGACCTGCCGTCCAGCTCAGCGGCGGTGGCCGCCTCCCATCCCGACACCCCGCAGGGCACCCACGATCCACTGTTCCGCGTCGGTGACGGCCCGGCGCCGCGCACCGTGAAGTAAGGACGCCTCCCATGTCACCGCGACCCTCGCAACCCCGATTCGAGCACCATGAGCCCGGAAGGTTGGGTATCGGTGAGCGCGCACCCCGTCTGTCCTGGATGATCCCCGAGGCCCCACAGAACTGGGCCCAAGGAGGGGCTGAGGTCGACCTGCAGGTGACCTCAGGGCTGGGCGAGGTCCGTACGAGCACCCACCAGCTCACCGGTCCCGACCAAGTGCTCGTGGCCTGGCCGGCACGGCCGCTGACCTCCCGTGACCGCGTCAGCGCCCGCGTCCGGGTGCGCGGCGCTGAGCCGGGTTCACCGTGGGGTGAGTGGTCTGAGGCCAGCACGGTCGAGGTCGGGTTGATCGAAGAGCAGGACTGGACGGCGCAGTTCGTCGGCCCTCGCGCGCAGCGAGCGTCCACCGAGCCGGGCGCCGCCGAGCGTCCCCCTGCCCGAGTGCGCCACGCCTTCACCCTTCCCGCTGGGATCACCAGCGCACGTCTGCACCTCAGCGGACACGGGCTGGTCGAGGCTGAGATCAACGGGCGCCGCGTCGGCGACGAGGAGCTCACCCCCGGCTGGACCAGTTACGCCCACCGCCTGCGCTGGGCCACCTTCGACGTCTCCGAGCACGTGGTTCCTGGCGACAACGCCATCGGGGTGTGGCTGGCCGACGGGTGGTGGCGCGGACGCATCGGCTTCGAGGGCGGCCGCACCGACCTGTGGGGCACCGATCTTGCGGCCCTGGTGCAGCTGGAGGCCCTCACCGACGCCGGCGAGCTGGTCAGAGTCGTCTCCGACGACAGCTGGATGGTCGGACCCAGCCCCACATCTCAGGCGAGCTTGTACGACGGTGAGCACACCGATCTGCGTCGGGCTGACCCGTCGTGGTCGACACCAGGCTTCCTGGCCCCCGGCTGGGAGCCGGTGCACACCGCTGAGCTGGACGCCTCTGTGCTGGTGGCTCCCACCGGCCCACCCGTGCGTTGCACCGAGGAGCTCACGCCCGTCAGCGTCACGCGCCGCGGCCCGGACCGGTGGGTCCTGGACTTCGGGCAGAACCACTCCGGCCGGCTGCGTCTGCGGCTGGAAGGCCCCGAGGGCACCGTGGTCACACTGCGACACGCCGAGGTGCTCCAGGACGAAGAGTTGTGCACCCGACCACTGCGCCAAGCTGCTGCGACCGACCGGGTGGTCCTGCCTGGGGGTCCCGTCACCTGGGAACCACGGGCGACCATCCACGGCTACCGCTACGCCGAGGTGAGCGGCTGGCCCGGTGAGATCCACGCGGGCGACGTCGTCTCGCGGGTCCTGCACACCGACATGGATCGACGCGGGTGGTTCGAGTGCGACGACACTGACCTGAACCGGCTGCACGAGAACGTCGTGTGGTCGCTGCGATCGAACTTCGTCGACCTGCCAACCGACTGCCCGCAGCGCGACGAGCGCCTCGGCTGGACCGGTGACCTGCAGGTCTTCGCTCCCACCGCCGCCTACCTCTACGACGTCACCGGGATGCTGGCCTCCTGGCTGCAGGACCTGGCCGCCGAACAGCACGAGCGTGGGACGGTGCCCTTCTACGTGCCCTTCATGCAGCTGGGAATCTTCTCCGCGGACATGCCGCCGGCAGCTGTCTGGGGGGACGTAGCAGTGCTGACCCCAGCAGACCTGCACCTGGCCACCGGCGACGTCGGCCTGCTGCGCCGGCAGTGGCCCAGCGCCCGTGACTGGCTCGAGCGCGTTGCCGCCACGGCAGGTGAGGATCTGATCGCTGACAAGTGCTTCCAGTTCGGTGACTGGCTGGACCCGGCCGCACCACCAGACCAGCCGTGGGCCGCCACCACGCCCGCGCCCCTGGTCGCGACGGCCTACTTCGCGCACTCCGCCCGCCGACTGGCCACGATCGCGCGTGTGATCGGCCAGGACGAGGACGCCGAGCGCTACGCGGGGCTTGCCGAGCGCGTCGTCGCCGCCTACCAGGAGCGTTTCCTGCCGGGCGGCCAGCTGCAGGCGGTCACCCAGACTGCGCTGGCGCTGACCACCGCCTTCGACCTGTGGCCCGATGCGGCCTCAGCGCAGGCCGGCGCGCTGGCTCTGGCGCAGCTGGTGCAAGACGGCGACTACACGGTAGCTACAGGCTTCGCCGGCACACCCGCAGTGGCCGACGCCCTGACGATCGGTGGCCGCGTGCAAGACGCCTTCGCCCTGGTGCAGTCACATCAGAGCCCGTCGTGGCTGTCGATGGTCGACCGGGGTGCGACGTCCATCTGGGAGCGGTGGGACAGCCTGCTGGCGGATGGCACTGTGAACGCCGGGGAGATGACCTCCTTCAACCACTACGCCCTCGGCGCCGTGGCTGGCTGGCTGCACCGAGTCGTGGGCGGGCTGGCGCCTCTGGAGCCCGGCTACCGCCAACTCTTGGTGGCGCCGCGACCGGGCGGGACAGTGAGGTACGCCAGGGCCAAGCACCTGACGCCCTACGGCGAGGCGAAGGTGACCTGGCGCGTCGAGGGCGCGACGCTGGAGGTGGAGGTGAACGTTCCGGTCGGGACGACCGCCGTCCTGGATCTGCCCGGCGGGCAGGTCGAGGAGATCGGCCACGGTCAGCACCACCGCTCCCTGCTCATCTGAGGCACCCGCCCTCAGGTTCGTCCTCGATGTCGCCTGGCAGCTGGGTGGGTGACGACCCCGGCCGACCTCCATCGCTGCGGCCCCAGCCCGAGTGCCTGACCAGCGAGGGTCCCGTGGGCCGTGATGGGCGAGGGGCGCACACAACGGCTGCCTGGCCTGCGCGCTGTCGCCACGCGCGCAGGTGCACTCGTCCCCACGGCGCACGTCCGCGTCCGAGCTCACTGGGCCCGACGCCGAGGGCACCGGCGCGCCTCCTCGAGCGCCTGCCCCTACCTGGTAATCGTCAGGCGGTGCAGGGCGGCCTCCTACCGGCAGCCCCGCGAGCCTTCCCTGCGCAGGCTCGCCGCTGGGTGGGGCCCGTACCCAGGGAACTCCCGTTGGAAGGTGAGCCAGCACGCTGACCGGCGGCGGCATCCCTCAAGGGGCCGAGTGACCGACTGCTGCTGGTCCAGGAGCTTCTGATCAGCTGCGGCTGCGCGTCAGCGTCAACACGCCCCGCGGCAGCGCTCACGATTCGGTGCTCGGAGGGATCAACCTCGTTCAACGACCAGGGCCAGGGGGATCGTCCCCTAGGCCCTGGTCGTTCGAGGAGCAGGTGGTGCTGCAGCCTCAGCCCTTGACGGCGCCAGAGGTCATGCCGGCCACGATCTGGCGGTTGAAGAAGACGTACATCACCAGCGGCGGGATGGTGATGAGCAGGATGTTCATGAAGAGCAGGTTGAAGTTGGTGTTGAACTGGCTCTGGAAGTTGAAGAGCGTCAGCTGCACCGTGGCGTTCTGCTCCCCGGGCAGGAAGTACAGGGGGTTGGCGAAGTCGTTGAAGACCGCCACCGACTGCACGACGACCACGGTCACGATGACCGACCGCAGCAGCGGCATGATCACGCGGAAGAAGAGGCGCAGCGGCCCGGCGCCGTCGATGATCGCGGCCTCGTCCAGCTCCCGCGGGATGGACGAGATGAAGGCGCGGAACAGCAGCACCGAGAAGGAGAGCCCGAAGGCGACCTCCACGAGGATGAGCCCCGGCATCGTGCCGAACAGGCCGATCCCCTGGAGCACCCAGATGGTGGGCACCACGGCGGGCGGCACGATGAGCCCGGCGAGCACCAGGAAGTTGATGAGCCCGGTCCAGCGGGTGACCCGCCGCTGCAGCACGAAGGCCACCATCGCTCCGAGGACCACGAGGAAGGCCACCGAGACGACCGTGAGGATCGTGCTGTTGATGAAGGCGATCACGAGGATGTAGTCACGCGCCTCGAGCACCTCGATGAAGTTCTGCACGAACTGTGGCTGCTCGGGCCAGGAGAAGCTCAGCCGCGAGGCGTCGGTGGCGTCCTTGCCGGCCTGCAGCACGATGAAGGCGAACGGCACGAGGAAGACGACGACGCTGGCAGCGATGGCCAGGGCGCCGGCCCACCAGCGTGTGGCGGTGCGCATCACAGGGCCACCTCCTTCTTGGCCAGCCAGCGCGTCAGGGGGATGACGACGGCGGTGACGACGAGGAACAGGACGACGTTGCCCGCTGTGGACAGGCCGTAGAAGCCCGCCTGGTACTGCTTGTAGATCACCGAGGCGATGACGTCGGAGGTGAAGCCCGGCCCACCGCGGGTCATCGCCCAGATGAGGTCAAAGGACCGCAGGCCGCCGATGAGGCTGAGGGTGACCACGGTGGAGGTGGCCGGCCACGACAGCGGCAGCGTGACGTTGCGGAACCGCTGCCACGCGGTGGCGCCGTCGACGGCGGCGGCCTCGGTGTACTCCTGCGGGATGGAGACGATGCCCGCGATGTAGATGACGGTGGCCAGGCCCACCCCCTTCCAGACGTCGACGAGGGCCACGGACAGCAGCGCGATCTGCGGGTCGGTGAGCCAGCCGGGGCCGGTGACGCCCACCAGGCCGATGACCTGGTTGATGAGGCCACGGGTGGGGTTCATGAGCGCGGTGAAGGTGATGCCCACGCCGATGGTGGAGACGAGCACGGGGAAGAACACCACGGACCGCAGGTAGCCGCGGCCGATGATCTGGCTGGTGAGTAGCACGCCGAGGGCCATGCCGAGGACGACCTTGAGCACGGAGGTCACCACGCCGTAGACGAGCGTGTTGACGAAGCCCTTGACCAGGGCCGGCTCACGGAAGAACTGGACGAAGTTGTCCAGGCCGATGAACTCCGAGCTGTTGAAGTTCCAGCGGGTGAGGCTGAAGTAGAAGGAGGCGAAGGTCGGCAGCAGGAAGATGCCCACGTAGATCACCGCGGCCGGCAGGTAGAACCAGCTGGGGTAGGGGCTGCCTCGGCGGCCGCGTCGGGTCGCCCGCGGCTGGCTGGCCGGTGGTGGGGGCACCGGCGGGAGCGTTGTCGTGGTGCTGGCCACGGCTCCTCCTCGGGTCTGCCCTGCGCGCGGTGGCGAGGGGTCGGACGGGGCCCCGCCCCGGCCCGCGCGGTGCGGGCCGGGACGGGCGGGGGTGGTGGTCACCAGCCGGCGAGGCCGAGCTGCTGCGCCTGCTTCTGGACGTCCTGGTCGTAGAGGGCCGCGCCCTCGGCGGCGGTGGAGATGCCGGAGCCGACCTGCACGGTGATCTGCTCGAGCGCCGGGCCCTTGACCGGGGAGAGGAACTCCAGCGCCGGGCTCTGCTTGTCCTCATCGAAGTAGGCGCTGACGTCCTTGGTGAGCTGCGGAACGTCGCTGGGCAGGGTGCACTCGGTGATCGGGTAGGGCCCGGTGGGCGTGTTGGCCTCGCTCTGGACGTCGCAGGCAGCCGGCGTCGTCATGAAGTCGAGGAACTCCTTGACGGCGTCGAGCTTGGCGCCGGTCGTGCTCGTGGGGACGTAGAGACCGTTGGCCGCCCAGGCGGTCAGTCCGTTGCTGGCGGCGTCGTCGCCGGGGAGGGCGAAGAAGCCGACGTCGTCGATGTTGTCGGGGGCCGCCGTCTGCAGGCCCGCGACCACGGCCGAGAGCATCGGGTACTGCGCTCCGGTGCCCTCGGCGACCATGCGCAGGCCGTCGGCGTTGGTGGCCGAGGCGAAGTCTTCGTTCATGAGGCCCAGGTCGTGGACCTGCTGCAGGTGCTCGAAGCCCTTGATGGCCGCCGGGTCGGTGGCGAACTTGGCCTTGTTGGCGGTGAAGTCCTCGGCCCAGGTCGGGTTGGCAGCGGCGACGTTGTGGAAGTCGCCCAGGACGAAGAGCTGGGACGTCCAGGTGTCGCCGTAGGTCTGGACGACCGGGGCGACGTCCTGACCGGAGTCCTTGATCTTCTGGCTGTTGTCCAGGAACTGCTGCCAGGTCGTCGGCACCTGCAGTCCCAGCTGCTGGTAGACGGGGATGTTGTAAAGCACCCCGCCGCCGAAGCTGGTGCCGATCGGCACGCCGTAGAGGTCATCGCCTGCGGAGACGTTGGGCTTCCAGGCGTCGTCGATGCGCGAGGCGAAGTCCTCGTCGGTGAGGGGGGTGAGGTTCCTGGTCGGGTCGATCTGCTGGAACAGCGAGCCGGAGTTGTACAGGAAGACGTCTGCCATGCTCCCCGTAGACAGGCGGGTCTTGACGAGGTTGTCGCCTTCGCCACCGCCGGGGCGGGTCTCCACCGAGATGCTGATGTCAGGATGGTCCGCCTCGAAAGCGTCCACGAGGGCCTGAGCGGTTTCCGGCACCCCGGCACCATTGTCCACCAAGAACGTGATGGCGGTGGAGCCCTCGGGGCCTTCGTCAGAGGAGGAGCCGAGTGAGCCGGCGCTGCAGCCGGTCAGCAAGAGGGGGGCAGCCACCAGGGCTGCGAGCATGCGGGAGCGGGGCACCTTCACGAGGTCTCCTCGTCGAGACGGGCGGTAGCCGGGGGTTCCCGGACACCGTCGATGAATCGTTTCAGTGCCGGGAACGTACGCGCCTGCCGGCGGCGGCGTCAAGCACTTCTTGGTAACAAGCCGCCGACGCCCTCGTGCGTCAGCAGATCAACCGACGATCAGCGCAAGGACCGGGTCGACTCTCGGATGACGAGTTCGGGAGTGAACTGCACGTGGCGCCCGGCACCGGTGGCACCACCTCTGCTGCCGGAGGCTGCACTCTCGGCGGCTTCCAGTAGGAGCTCGACGGCCGTGCGACCGAGGAGTTCGCGGGGCTGGCGCACGGAGGTCAGGGGCACCGCCGCCGTGCCGGCATAGCTGATGTCGTCATACCCGACGAGGGCCAGCTCGTGCGGGACGCGCACCCCGCGGCGCACGCACTCGTTCAGGACGCCCAGCGCCAGGAGGTCGTTCGCGCAGAAGACCGCTGTCGGCCGATCGGCGGCGTCGGGCCACTGCGCGAAGAGCCGGGCCGCCGCAGCACTGCCAGCACGCACGGACATGTCATCACTGGAGACGACCTCGACCCTGGCTGCCCCACCGGCCCTGACGACAGCTGCACGCAGCCCTGCCAACCGGTCACGCACCTGACCCAGATGGTCCGGCCCGCCGATGAAAGCAACGCGCCGGTGCCCCAAGGAGAGCAGGTGCTCCCCTGCCAGGCGCCCTCCACGGACGTCATCGACGGCTACCGACGGCGCCGACGCCGACTCCGAGACCCGATCCACCAGCACCACCGGTGTGCCACGCCGTTCCAGCTCAGCGGCCGCAGCGTTCTCGCCGTCGCGCACCGGGGAGAGCAGCACCCCCATGACGCGCTGCGCCTCGAGGCGGGCCAAATGACGGGCCTCCCTGCTCGGGTTCCCACCACTGTTGGACACGACGACGAGCGCGCCGACGTCCTCGGCGGCCTCCTCCGCACCGGCGATGACGTCCGCGAAGAAGGGGTTGGCCACATCGAGCACCACCAGGGCGATGGTGCGCGAGGAGCCGGCCCGCAGCTGACGGGCCGATTCGTTGCGCACGTACCCCAGCCGCTCGACCGCCGCCTCCACCAGGGCGCGCTTGACGGGGCTCACGCTGTCGGGGCGGTTGAGCACGTTGCTCACGGTGCCGACGGACACGCCCGCCTCGCGCGCGACGTCCTTGATGCCCACCACCACGGCCGAACGCTAGCCGCCACGGCAGCACGAGCGGGCGCCCCGTGCTCCGATGGAGGCGTTGACGCCGAGGGACACACCCGGCTAGCGTGTCTGAATCGTTTCATCGAGGGATGGAGACACCGTGTCAGACCTGCGCGACGAGGCGCTGGCAGCGCTGGCCCAGCAGACGATCGAGCTGCCGAGCTGGGCGTTCGGCAACTCCGGCACCCGCTTCAAGGTCTTCTCCACGCCGGGCACCCCCCGCGACCCCTTCGAGAAGGTCAGTGACGCCGCCCAGGTGCACCGCCACACCGGCGCCGCCCCCCGCGTCTCGCTGCACATCCCCTGGGACCTCGTCGACGACTACGGCAAGCTCGCCGCCCACGCCGCCGACGAGGGCGTGACCATCGGCGCCATCAACTCCAACGTCTTCCAGGACGACGACTACCGCCTCGGGTCCCTGTGCAACCCCGACGCCCGCGTCCGCGCCAAGGCCGTGCGCCACCACCTGGACTGCATCGAGGTCATGCGCCAGACCGGCTCCAAGGACCTCAAGATCTGGCTGGCGGACGGCCTGAACTACCCCGGCCAGGACGACCTGCGCGCCCGCCAGGACCGCCTCGCCGAGGGCCTGGCGCAGGTGTACGCGGGCCTGGATGCCGACATGCGCCTGCTCCTGGAGTACAAGTTCTTCGAGCCGGCGTTCTACGCCACCGACGTGCCCGACTGGGGCACCTCGCTGCTCCACTGCCTCGCCCTCGGCGACCAGGCTGCAGTGGTGCTGGACACCGGTCATCACGCCCCCGGCACCAACATCGAATTCATCGTCGCCCAGCTGCTGCGCGCCGGCCGCCTCGGCGCCTTCGACTTCAACAGCCGCTTCTACGCCGACGACGACCTCATCGTCGGCGCCGCTGACCCGTTCCAGCTGTTCCGCATCATGAACGAGATCGTGAGCGCCGACGCGCACCTGCCCAGCTCGGGCGTGAACTTCATGCTCGACCAGTGCCACAACATCGAGCCGAAGATCCCCGGCCAGATCCGCTCGGTGATGAACGTGCAGGAGGCCACCGCCAAGGCCCTCCTGGTCGACCGCGAGGCGCTCGCCTCCGCCCAGGCGGCCGGTGACGTGCTGGGGGCCAACGGCGTGCTCATGGACGCCTACAACACCGACGTCCGCGGGCTGCTCGCCGATCTCCGCGAGAGCCGCGGGCTGCCCCGCGACCCGTACGCCGCCTTCGCGGCCTCGGGGTACCTGGACCGCATCGCCGCCGAGCGCATCGGCGGGGCCCAGGCCTCCTGGGGCGCCTGAGCACCGCTCGGCCCCGACCAGCGACGACCCGCCACCCCCCGAGGACGCCATGACCAACCCCACCGCCGCCGACCTGATCGCCCGCTCGCACCGGCTCGGCGCCGACCCGGCCAACACCAACTACGCCGGCGGCAACACCTCCGCCAAGGGCACCGCCACCAACCCCGTCACCGGCGAGGCTGTCGAGCTGCTGTGGGTCAAGGGCTCCGGCGGTGACCTCGGCACCCTCACCGAGGCGGGCCTGGCGGTCCTGCACCTGGACCGGGTCCGCGCCCTGCGAGAGGTCTACCCCGGGGTGCAGCGCGAGGACGAGATGGTCGCCGCCTTCGACCACTGCCTCTTCGGCAGGGGTGGCGCCGCCCCCTCCATCGACACCGCCATGCACGCCCTGGTCGACGCCGCCCACGTCGACCACCTGCACCCCGACGCCGGCATCGCCATCGCCACCGCCGCGGACGGCGAGGCCCTGACGAAGGAGGTCTTCGGCGGCCGCGTCGTCTGGGTGCCGTGGCGCCGCCCCGGCTTCCAGCTCGGCCTGGACATCGCTGCGGTGAAGACGGCGAACCCCGGCGCCGTCGGCTGCATCCTCGGCGGCCACGGCATCACCGCCTGGGGCGAGACCTCCGAGCAGGCCGAGGCCAACTCCCTGTGGATCATCGCCACCGCGCAGGCGCACCTCGACGCCCACGGCCGCCCCGACCCCTTCGGTCCCGTCCGGCCCGGCTTCGAGGCGCTGCCCGAGGCCGAGCGCCGCACCCGCGCCGCTGCCCTGGCCCCCGCGATCCGCGGGCTCGCCAGCCACGACCACCCCGTCGTCGGGCACTTCACCGACGACCCCCGGGTGCTCGACTTCCTCGCCCGGGAGGCGCTGCCGCGCCTGGCGGCCCTGGGCACCTCCTGCCCGGACCACTTCCTGCGCACCAAGGTCAAGCCCCTGGTCCTGGACCTGCCGACCACCGCGACCGTCGAGGAGGCCACCGCCCGGCTGCGAGAGCTGCACGCCGCCTACCGCGAGGACTACCAGGCCTACTACGACCGCCACGCGGTCACCGAGGGCCCCGACGCCAGCCCTGCCATCCGCGGCGCCGACCCCGCCGTCGTCCTGGTCCCCGGAGTCGGGATGTTCTCCTACGGCAAGGACAAGCAGACCGCCCGCGTGGCGGGCGAGTTCTACCTCAACGCCATCAACGTCATGCGCGGCTCCGAAGCGGTCTCCAGCTACTCCCCCATCGCCGAGGCCGAGAAGTTCCGCATCGAGTACTGGGCGCTGGAGGAGGCCAAGCTCGCCCGCCTGCCGAAGCCCAAGAGCCACGCCACCCGCATCGCGCTGGTCACCGGCGCCGCCTCCGGCATCGGCAAGGCCATCGCCACCCGGCTGGCGGCGGACGGCGCGTGCGTCGTCGTCGCCGACCTGGACCTGGGGAAGGCGCAGGCCGCCGCCGAGGAGATCGCCGCGCAGACCGGCGCGAGGGTCAGCAGCGACGTCGCCGTCGGGGTCGCCGCGGACGTCACCGACGAGGCCGCCGTCGCCGCCGCGGTCGAGGCGACCGTCCTGGCGTTCGGCGGGATCGACCTGGTGGTCAACAACGCGGGTCTGTCGCTGTCCAAGCCGCTGCTGGAGACCACCGCGAAGGACTGGGACCTGCAGCACGACGTGATGGCCAAGGGCTCCTTCCTGGTCTCCAAGGCCGCCGCGAAGCCGCTCATCGAGCAGGGGCTGGGCGGCGACGTCGTCTACATCTCCTCCAAGAACTCCGTCTTCGCGGGGCCCAACAACATCGCCTACTCCGCCACCAAGGCCGACCAGGCCCACCAGGTCCGCCTGCTGGCCGTCGAGCTCGGTGAGCACGGAGTCAAGGTCAACGGCATCAACCCCGACGGGGTGGTGCGCGGCTCAGGCATCTTCGCCGCCGGGTGGGGCGCCAACCGCGCCAAGACCTACGGCATCGACGAGGGCGACCTGGGGAAGTTCTATGCCCAACGCACCATCCTCAAGCGCGAGGTGCTGCCCGAGAACGTCGCCAACGCCGTCGCCGCGATCACGGGCCCGGACTTCAGCCACACCACCGGGCTGCACGTCCCGGTCGACGCCGGCGTCGCCGCCGCCTTCCTGCGGTGAGCCGGCGGTGACGAGCGTCGCCGCGGTCGACCTCGGTGCCACCAGCGGCCGGGTCATCACCGGCACCCTCGCGGGCGGGCGGGGCGGCGAGCAGCTGCACCTGCGCCACGTCGCCCGCTTCGACAACACCCCCGTCCGCCTGCCCGACGGGCTGCACTGGGACGTCCTCTCCCTGTACTCCTCCGCCATGCACGGCCTGGGACGCGCCTCCCGCGAGGAGCCCCGTCTGGTCGGCGCGGCGATCGATTCCTGGGCTGTCGACTACGGGCTCCTCCGCTCCGGCCGGCTGCTGGGCAACCCGTACCACTACCGCGACGAGCGCAACGACGACGGCGTGACCGCCGTGCACGCCCTGGTGGACGCGGAGGAGCTCTACCGCCGCAACGGGCTGCAGCACCTGCCGTTCAACACGCTCTTCCAGCTGGCCGCCTCCCGGGCCAGCGGCGAGCTGGAGCTGGCCGACCAGGTGCTGCTCATCCCCGACCTGCTCGGGTGCTGGGCCACTGGTCGCGCGGTAGCTGAGCGCACCAACGCCTCCACCACCGGGCTGCTGCCCGTGGCCGGCGGCGGCTGGGACGTCGAGCTGGTGGAACGGCTGGGTCTGCGCGCGTCGCTCCTGCCCGAGCTCGTCCACCCCGGCACCGTCATCGGCGGCCTCTCCGCCGCGGTCAGCTCCGAGTTCGGCATCGCCGACGGGCTCACCCTCACCACCGTCGGCTCCCACGACACCGCCTCGGCGGTGGCCGCCGTCCCGATGAGCCCGGAGGACTCCGTCTACATCTCCTGCGGCACGTGGTCGCTCGTCGGCGCGGAGCTGGAGGCGGCCGTCACCACCGAGGAGGCCCGCCGCGCGGGGTTCACCAACGAGGGCGGCGTCGACGGACGCGTGAGGTTCCTCAAGAACGTCATGGGCCTGTGGCTGCTGTCGGAGTCCCTGCGCACCTGGGCCAAGGCCGGCACCGACCACGACCTGCCCGCCCTGCTGGAGCAGGCCGCCCTCGTGCGCTCCGACGTGCCCACCTTCGACCCCAACGACCCACGGCTGATGGCCCCTGGGGACATGCCCGCCCGCATCGCCGACCTGCTGACCGAGCAGGGCGACGCGGTGCCGGGCTCAGCACCCGAACTGGTGCGCAGCATCCTGGCCAGCCTCGCGCTGGCCTACGCCGACACCATCCGCCACCTCGACGGGCTCACCGGGCGGACCACCCGCACGGTGCACCTGGTCGGCGGCGGAGCCCAGAACGCCCTGCTGTGCCAACTCACCGCCGACGCCACGGGACTGCCCGTGGTCGCCGGCCCGGTAGAGGCCACCGCGATGGGCAACCTGCTCGTCCAGGCCCGGACCCACCGCCTCATCAGCGGAGACCTCGAGGCGCTGCGCGCGGTGGTCGCCCGGTCCTTCCCGCCCCGCACTCACCAGGCGCGCACCTCCGCGTCAACGACATCGAGAGGTTGACCGCCATGGTCCGACGCCAAGCACCCAGGCCCGCCGAGCTGCTCGAGTACCTGCAGCTCAAGAAGCCCACCCTCGACGGGCGCAAGCGCCGCCTCGACGGGGCCTTCACCATCGAGGACCTGCGGACCATCGCCAAGCGCCGCACCCCCAAGGCCGCCTTCGACTACACCGACGGCTCCGCCGAGGCCGAGATCTCCATCACCCGCGCCCGCCAGGCCTTCGCCGACGTCGAGTTCCACCCCCAGGTCCTGCGGGACGTCGCCCACGTCGACACCACCACCACCGTCCTGGGCGGCACCTCAGCCCTGCCCTTCGGCATCGCCCCCACCGGCTTCACCCGCCTGATGCAGACCGAGGGCGAGACCGCCGGAGCCGGCGCCGCCGCCGCGGCGGGCATCCCCTTCACCCTGTCCACCCTGGGGACCACCTCCATCGAGGACGTCAAGGCCGCCAACCCCCACGGGCGCAACTGGTTCCAGCTGTACGTCATGCGCCAGCGGGAGATCTCCTACGCCCTGGTCGAGCGCGCTGCCGCCGCCGGCTTCGACACCCTGTTCTTCACCGTCGACACCCCCGTGGCCGGTGCCCGCCTGCGCGACAAGCGCAACGGCTTCTCCATCCCCCCGCAGCTGAGCCTGGGCACGGTCTTGGACGCCTCCACCCGCCCGTGGTGGTGGTACGACTTCCTCACCACCCCGAAGCTGGAGTTCGCCTCCCTGAGCGCCACCGGCGGCACCGTCGGAGACCTGCTCGACATGGCGATGGACCCCACCATCAGCTTCGACGACCTCCAGGTCATCCGGTCGATGTGGCCGGGCAAGCTGGCCGTCAAGGGCGTGCAGACCCTCGCCGACGCCAAGAGGTTCGCCGACGCCGGCGTCGACGCGATCGTGCTGTCCAACCACGGCGGCCGCCAGCTCGACAGGGCGCCCATCCCCTTCCACCTCCTGCCCGAGGTGGTCAAGGAGGTCGGCGAGGACCTGGAGGTCATCGTCGACACCGGCATCATGAACGGCGCCGACGTGGTGGCTTCGGTCGCGCTGGGCGCGAGGTTCACCCTGGTGGGGCGGGCCTACCTGTACGGGCTGATGGCCGGCGGGCGCCCGGGGGTCGACCGGATGGTGCAGATCCTGTCCGAGCAGGTGGTGCGGACGATGAAGCTGCTGGGGGCGCACTCCCTGGAGGAGCTGACCCCGGAGCACGTCACCCAGCTGGAGCGCCTGGTCCCCCGCGCCCGCGCCTGACCCGCGCCTGACCTCCACCTCGTAGGCGGCAGGTCAGCGGGCCACGGCCTCCGGTCCCCGGGTGTCCTCCGGCTCGACGACGCGCGGCCGGCGGGCGACCCACAGCAGCCCGACCAGGCCGGCGCCGAGGTTCACCGCCACCAGCACGGCGAAGAGACCGCGGGGCGAGGCTTCAGCGAGCGCCGGCGTGACGACGGCGAAGGCCGCGGTCAGCGCCCTGGTGACGAAGATGGCCGTGCCCTGGGCGGTGGCGCGCACCGCGGTCGGGAAGAGCTCCTGGCTCCAGACCTTGAAGATCGCCTCGCCGGCGAGGCCACCGCCGAAGGCCGACAGGAGCGCGGCCACCAGCACCGTCGGGTAGCTGACGCCGAGCACGACCGGCACGGAGAACCCCGCGGCCAGCAGCAGGGTGCCCACCACGAAGCCCGTCATGCGCGACGGGCGCCCCGCGATGCGCATGAACAGGAGGTTGGCCGTCAGCCCGACGGCGGTCCCCACCAGGCCGGTACCGGTCGCGAGCGTGGGGCTGACGCCCGCCACGTCCACGAAGAGGAACGTGCCGAGCTGGCCCATGGTGTTCGCGGACAGGTTGTTCAGCACGTAGAAGAGCGTCACCGCCGTCAGCGGCGCGGTGTACGCGGCGAGCACGCCCAGGCGCGGCCGCCGGGTGCCCGGCGCACCAGGTGGGGGAACGTCGGCCGCCGTCCTCACCCGGCTCCACGCTGTCGACTCGGGCAGGGTCCGCCGCAGCGCCCAGACGACGAGCGTGATGACCGCCACCTGGGCGAAGAGGATGCGGCCGCCCAGCTCGCCGAGGCCGGAGACGGCGAAGCCGACCGCCTGCGACCCGACGATGCCGCCGATCCACATCACCTGGGAGAACGCGACCAGGCGGCTGCGGTGCTCCGGCGGTGACTCCTCGGCGATGAGGGCCAGGGACACCGGGATGTCGGCGCCGAGGGCCAGCCCGGTCACCGCCGTCCCCGCGTAGAGCAGCGCGGTGCTGGGCGCCAGGGCGAGCACGAGCAGTCCGGCGACGAGCACGAGGAGGTCGACCGAGAAGACCCGCTTGCGCCCGAAGCGGTCACCGAGCCGCCCGCCGACGAGCGCTCCGACGGCCAGGCCGAGCGTGAGGACGGCCGACAGGACGCCGATGTCCCAGGCGCCGAGCCCGAGGGCGTCCCGGTAGAGCACGAACGCCGTCCCGGCGGCGATGATCGTGGCGGCGTCGATGTACGACGCCGCCCCGCCCAGCACGGCCACCTTCCACGGTGGCCGACCACCGGCGACCGGCGCGGCCACGGCGCTCACGGCGTCGCTCCGGCGGCGGCTCCCGTCTGGGGGGCGACGCCACGGAGGGCTCGCTCGACGGCGTCGAGCAGCGACGACCCCGCCGGCACGCTGCCGGGTGCGGCGGCCGTCAGCGCCATCACGCGCACGCTGCGGTCGAGCAGGGGGGCGATGCGCCGGGCGGCCTCGCCGTCGTCGGCGCCCACTCCCGCGCCCACGAGGGCCGCGGACACCGCATCCCAGGCGCGGGCGTCGTCGAGGAGCTCCCGCACCGAGGAGTCGAGACCGGGCGTCGGACCCCCCGCGCCGGAGACCGCGGAGACGGGCAGGGAGAACGCGTGCTCACCGCTCCCGACGCGGACCGGCTCGCTGCGGTCGGGGAGGTGGACGACGGCGCGGGCCCCCGGAGGCACCGCCACGTCGAGGTGCCAGGTCCCACCCTCGACGTCGACGCTCCAGGCGACGGCGGCGCGGCCGAAGGGGGTGTCGTGCCACGCCGAGGCGCTGGTCAGCCCGCCGCCGGGGCGAGGGGCCACCACCAGCTCCCGGTACCCCGCGGCCTCCGGAGCGGTCGACGGCGCGAGCCCGGCGAGGGTGCGGTGCATCCAGTCGGCCACGGCGCCCAGCGCGTAGTGGTTGAAGGACGTCATCTCGCCGGGGTTGATGGTGCCGTCGGGCAGCATCGAGTCCCACCGCTCCCACACCGTGGTGGCGCCCATGGTCACGGGGTAGAGCCAGCTGGGCACCCGGCGCTGCAGCAGGAGCCGGTGCGCGACGTCGACGTGGCCGGTCAGGGTGAGGGCGTCAGTCACCAGGGGGGTCCCCACGAAGCCGGTGCTGATGCGGAACCCCGAGGTGCGCACGAGGTCCGCGAGCCGGTCACCGGCGTGCTGGCGCGTCCCCTCGGGCAGGAGGTCCCAGCAGATCGCCACGGCGTAGACCGTGGGGCAGTCCGACAGCACGCGTCCCGCGCCCGTGACGTACTCCGCCGCGAAGGCGGCGCGGACGCGGCGCGCGACGCCGTCCCAGTGGGCGGCGGCCTCGTCGCGGCCCAGCACCCGGGCGGTCCGGGCGAGGAGGTCGGCACCCCGCGCGAGGTGGGCGGTGGCGATGACGTCGGGGTCGGCCTGCGCCGCGGCGGCGTCGTCCGGAGGCGCCGTCGGGTCGAGCCAGTCGCCGAACTGGAACCCGCCCGACCACAGGAGGTCGTCGCCGGCCTCGCGCAAGAGGCGCTCGACCCAGGCGACCATGCTCGGCCACTGCCGTTCGAGCACCGCGGTGTCGCCGGTGCGCTCGAAGACGACCCAGGGGATGACGACGCCGGCGTCGCCCCACGCGGCCGCGGGCACCGGGCCGCCGTCGGCTCCGAAGACGCCCGGCCCGGACAGCACGTCGGGCACGACGAACGGCACGGCGCCGTCGACCTGGTCGGCGGCGACGTCCTTCAGCCAGCTCGTCCAGAACCCGCCCGAACGCGTGAGGAAGGACGCGGTGGGGCTGAAGACCTGCGCGTCGCCCGTCCAGCCGAGGCGCTCGTCGCGCTGGGGGCAGTCGGTGGGCACGTCGACGGCGTTGCCCTGCCAGCCGCGCAGGACGTTGTCGTGCAGCTGGTTTAGCAGCGGCTCGGAGGAGGAGAAGCCGCCGGCCAGCTCGAGGTCGGAGGTGATGACGACGCCCTCGACGTCGTCCGCGGTGAGCCCGGACAGCCAGGCCGGGCCGGAGACCTCGGCGTAGCGGAAGCCGTGGAAGGTGAAGCGGGGCTCGAGCAGCTGCTCTCCGGCCGCGGCACCTGCAGCGAGGTCGAAGACGTCGGTGGCGCGCGCGGTGCGCAGCGGCCGCACGCCCAGCGCTCCGTGCTCGAGCACCTCGGCCTGGCGCACCACCACGCGGTCGCCGTCCTGGGGCCCGCCGCTCTCGGTGCCGGGCCGGACCCGCAGGCGCAGGTGCCCGACGACGTTCTCGCCCAGGTCCACCCGCACCGTCGTCTCCCCGGGGCCGGCACCGGCACCGGGTCCGTCGAGCACCTCCACGGAGGCGGGGCGCACGGTGCGGACGGCGCGCACCGGGGCGGAGTCCGGTGCCACCAGCTCGGCGTCGGGTAGCCCGAGCTCGGTGACCGCTGCCCAGCTGGAGTCGTCGAAGCCGGCCAGCAGCCAGGCCCGGTCCGCCAGGCGGAGGTCGACGTGCTCCCCGTCGTAGAGGTCGTCGTCCAGCACCTCACTGCTGCTCCAGCGCCAGGACCCGTCGGTGACGACGCGCTCGGTGCTGCCGTCGGCGTACGTCAGCTCCAGCTGCGCGAGCAGCGCGCGCTGGGTCCCGTACAGGGCCCGGCGCCCGCCCCAGGTGAGGCGGCCCCGCCACCACCCGTTGCCGAGCAGCGCTCCCACGGCGTTCTCTCCCGGCACCAGCAGCGCGGTGACGTCATGGGTGCGGTAGCGGAGGCGGTCGCGGTAGGCCGTCCAACCGGGCGCGAGCAGCTCGTCACCGACCCGCTCGCCGTTCAGGTGCGCCTCCACGAGACCGTGCGCGGTGAGCCGCAGCCGGGCGCGCACGAGGCCGTCGCGGACCACGAAGCTGCGGCGCAGGCGCGGCGCGGGCGATGCCACGGGAGCGCCGGGCTCCCCCGGTGGGTCTGCTGTGACGAGCACGCCGTGCCAGTCGGACCTCTGCAGCAGCCCTGCCTCGACCGGCTCGGGCGCCGACCAGTCGCTGGTCAGCCCGTCGGCGCCGGTGGTGCGCACCTGCACGAGGACCCGCTGCCCGCTCGCCAGCGGCGCGAAGGGCCAGGGCACGAGCACCTGCTCGGCCGAGCCGTGCGGCCCGGTGGTTGCGAGCTCGGCACCCTGGTCGTCGACCTGCCGGAGCTCGTAGGAGGCCTGCACCCAGTCGCGCGGCCCGGCGGCCACCTGCCAGGACAGCCGGGGCTCAGCCTGGCCGATGCCCAGGGCCTCCCCCTGGCGGTGGTGCTCCACCCGCAGGGCGCTGACCTGTGGGCGCTGGGCGCTGCCGGCCGTGCGCTGGGTGTGGTCCGCCGTGTGGTCCGTCGTCATCGACGCGCCTCGCTGTCCAGAGATTTTGGAACGTTTCACTGGAGCCTATGCGTTTTGGTGCGGCCGCTGTCAAGCGCCCCTCGCTGCATGTCAGGGCAGGGTTAGGACGGCCAGCGACTCATCCGTAGACCGTGATTCAGTGCTGTGCAGGTTCGTGCCCCGGCGCGGCATTCAACCGGCCGGAGGCACGCCTCGATCGAAGCGGACGTCCACCAGGCACGAAGGCCACCGTGTGCTTCGCGGGGCAACGGGAACCGAAGGCGCGAACGCCGTGACGTGCATCGAGACGACTCCGAGGACGGCGCGCAGGTGATGCATCTGGTCAGGCCCGCTTGCCGCCGAGCGCCAACCACCTGGGACGACCGACTACGACAGCTGGGCGCCAGGCAGAGCATGCACAGCGCCCATGGCCACATCGAGCAGGACAGCCAGCGAGAGTGCGCCATCGGAGTCGACCCACCGGTTCTGAGCCGCCGTCAAGCAGGCCAGTGCTGAACCAGCCAGCGCCTGAGCACGCAGGTGCCGTGCGTCCTGATCGGGCTCATCGACCCCGTCGGCCGGAGCGACCCATCTCGGGTCATCCGCTGGAGATGGGATGCGCGCGATGAGGGCCGTCGTCAACATGGCGTGCCAGGTCGCGTGCTTGTCCTGATGACTGGCGTTCATGTCTGGCGACCTGAGCATCATCCGCGTCAGCGCTAGCGTGCGCTCGTCGGCGCCGAGCTGCCCGACCAGGGCGTCGAAGCAGCGCCGCAGCGCTAGCCAGGGCTCCTCGTCATGGGGACGGCGCACCAGGTCGTCGACCAGCGCGCGCCCTGGAGCCTGCATCGCAGCGGCGAGTACTGCGTTCTTGGTGGGGAAGTAGCGGAAGAACGTCCGCTTGGAGATGCCGGCGGCAGAGGCGATCTGCTCGACCGTGGTGGCGTCGAAACCGTGCTCGAGAAACAGCGCCATCGCCTCAGCGGTCAGCTCGGCCACGACGGCCCGCCGCGCCCGCTCGCGCAACCCTGGGGTCACCTCAGTTTCGGTCGGTGAGGTCGTCGGTGAGGTCGTGGCCGCCCGTGCGGGCACATCCGACAACACCATCGCCTCGCTGCCGTTGAGCACTGATGACCCGTGAGGGCTCGTGACCATTCCTCCATCATAGAGACCTAGCGCCAAACTTGACACCTAGTGCCATAGTTGGCGCAGAGAGGCGCTCCTGTGGGGCGACGAAGCCACCCAAGGGAGATGAGCATGCCCCGAACCATCGTGATCACTGGTGCGAGCGACGGCATCGGTGCGGCCGCAGCCGCCCAGCTCTCCGGTCAGGGCGATCAACTCGTGCTGGTGGGTCGGTCACCCGCGAAGACCGCAGCGGTTGCCGCGCGACTGGGCGCCGACCACCGGGCCGTCGACTTCGCGGATCTTTCGCAGGTCAGGCGACTCGCACAGGACCTAGCAGCGACCTACCCCCGTATCGACGTCCTGGCGAACAACGCCGGCGGCATCTTCGGCGCACGCGAGCAGACCAGAGACGGACTGGAGAGGACCCTCCAGGTCAACCACCTCGCCCCCTTCCTGCTCACCACCCTGCTCCTGCCGACGCTCACCGTCAGCGGCGCCAAGGTCATCGCCACCTCCAGCTCGGCAGCCAAGAACTTCGGCAAGATCGATCTGACGGACCTCCAGAACGAGCGTGCCTACTCCCCCAACAAGGCCTACGGCGACGCCAAGTTGGCCAACATCTTGTTCACCAAGGAACTGGACCGCCGCTACCGCGCGCAGGGCATCGACGCAGTGACCTTCAACCCCGGCAATGTGGCCACCAACTTCGCCAGCGACACCACCAGCTGGTTCCGGTTCATCTACCGCACCCCTCTCAAGCGTCTGGCGCTGATCAGCCCGCAGGAGTCCGCCAAGCGATTGGTCTGGCTCATCAACGGCGTCCCCGGGCAGACCTGGCAGCGGGCGGCCTACTACGACGGGCACAAGGTCGGCAGCACCACCCCGCAGGCCCATGACGACGCTCTGGCACGAGACCTCTGGGACACCAGCGCCGCGTTGGTGTGAGCCGGCCAGCAGCACCGTCCCAGCCCCCGGTGGTGCGAGGTAGGCCACCCCAGATACGGGACGGCGCCTGGCTGAGGAAGCGAGGTCGTGCGCGCACGCGCCGCACCGCGCGTGCGGGCTGTGTGGGCGGGGGGTGAGTGCGGCCGGCCCGGCGGCAAACCCAACCGCGACGGCATCAGGCGCCGCAGCCCCCCTGTTCTCGAAGGCCATCGCACCCGGGCCACGAGTGCGGCGCAGCGCCCCTGCTGAGCGTCCAGTCGACGACTACTCCCTCCGCGGAGGTCTGCCAGCAGACGTTCGCGGCACTCATGCATCAGTCGCGCATCGCCCAGCGACCTCGCGCAGCTGCGTCAGGCGTCTCTGGGCCTCACTGCCCGCCGCGGCGGAGTATGCGATGACCGTCTGTCCGGGATCGGCCGGCAGGTCGAGGGCGTCGTAGCTCAGCTCGAGCTCTCCCGCCGCTGGATGGTGGAACAGCTGCGTGCCACTGCGGTAGGAACGCACGTCAGCGGCCGCCCACTGAGCAGCGAACGCCTCACTGCGCATGGACAGCTGTCCGATGAGGTCCCTCAGAATGGGGTCTTGGGGGTCGCGCCCTGCCTGCGCACGCAGATTCCCGACAGCCTCAGCCGCGATGCGAGACCAGTCCCGGTAGAACGTCTGAGCCGCCGGATCGAGGAAGACGAAACGTGCGAGGTTGACCACTGACCCCACGTTGCCTGTTCTCGCAGCCTCACGCCCCGACCCACCCTTGCCTTCGGTGCTGCTCACTGCTGGCGCGTACAGGGCCCGTCCCAGGTCGTTGAAGGCCAGCACGTCGAGACGGCCCGTGCGCAAGAACGCCGCGGTGTCTGTCATCGAGTCCAAGATGCGTTGGACGCTAGGTCGCACGAGGTGCTGGACGCGCCGCCTGGGCTGGTGCCCCCTGCCCGGTCCCGCGGCATGGGCGAGGTGAAACAGGTGAGAGCGCTCCACGTCGTTGAGGCTCAGCGCACCCGCGATCGCGCTCAGGACCGCCTCTGAGGCACCCGCCAGGTTGCCCTTCTCCAAGCGGGCGTAGTAGTCGGTGCTCACGCCCGCCAGCTGTGCGACCTCCTCCCGGCGCAGCCCGGAGACGCGTCGTCGCGTTCCGTACAGCGGGACCCCCGCTTGGTCGGGGGTGATGCGCGCTCGACGGCTGGACAGGAAGGCGCGCACCTCATCGCTGTGGTCCATGCAGGGCAGGCTAGGCACGAGCCGTGGTTGCAGCCAGGTTCTGCCAGAACCTGGAAAGACCAGGCCTGGCTGTCACCGCGGCCGCGGTGTTCGCTGAGACGGAATCGAACCCACCACTGCCGCTGACCAGCCACTTCTCTTCGTTGTGAGGAGCCCAGGCGGCTGCGAGCGGAAAAGAGGAAGTCATGCCCAGCTCAGCCTCCACGACCCCAGTGGCACCGCAGGGGCCACGTCCGCGGCTGCTCGATCTCTTCACGAGTGCGCGAACCTGGGGCGCAGCGTCCACGGCTGCGACCGGTCCTTCCCCGCGCAGCATCACCCCCTCCTGACGGCCATGACCACCGAGCAGCACACGTCATCCCGCACGACACCGGCCAGCAGCCTGTCCACTCCTGGACTGTCCGGCTCCAGCGGCCCGCGCAGGCGCCCGCGGCTCCCTCCTCGCGCAGACACAGCAGGCAACGCACGGGCGGCGCTGGCGGCAGCAGTGCTGGGCTTCTTCGTCATCACGCTGGACGCCACCATCGTCAACGTCGCGCTGCCCTCCATCCGGCAAGAGCTGGGGGGAGGGATCAGTGGTCTGCAGTGGGTCGTGGACGGCTACGCCCTGATGTTCGCCGCCTTCCTGCTCTCGGCGGGGTCCCTGTCCGACCGGGTCGGCGCTCGCCAGTCCCACGCCGTCGGCCTCGTCCTCTTCATGGCAGCCTCATTGGCCTGCGCGCTCGCCACCAACCTGTCGATGTTGGTGGCGGCTCGCATCGCCCAGGGCATCGGCGCAGCCGTGATCATGCCGTCCACGATGGCGCTCATCCGCCACGCCTACCCCGCTTCGGCTGCCCGTGCGCGGGCGGTGGGCCTGTGGGCCCTGGGGGGTGCAGTGGCGGCGGCCGCAGGCCCTCTCCTGGGGGGCCTCCTCTCGATGGCGTCGTGGCGGCTCATCTTCTACATCAACTTGCCGGTCGGCCTGCTGACCGTGCTGCTCCTGCTTCGCTCACCGCGTACAACCGCTCAGCAGCGTCCCTTCGACGTCGCTGGACAGCTGACGGCGGTAGCCGCGATGGGCGGGCTCACCTACGGGGCCATCGAAGTCGGAAGCGCTGGCTTGGAAGGCCGCGTCCTCGCCGCCTTCACCATCGCCTTGGTGGCCACGGTCGCCTTCGCCCTCACCCAGGCTCGAGGACGCCACCCGATGCTGCCGCTGCGACTGTTCAGCTCCAGCACAGTCAGCGGCGCCGTCGTCATCGGGTTCGCCTTCATGGTCGGCTTCTACGGCACACCGTTCCTCTACAGCCTGTACTTCCAGCAGGTGAGGGGCTTATCCGCTCTGCAAGCCGGGTTGACCTTCTTGCCGATGATGGTCCTGTCAGCGTGTCTGACTCCCTTCTCCGCACGGATCGCCGGGCGCTTGGGCCCTCGAACGCCCATCGCAGCGGGTTTGGCCTGCCTGGTGCTGGGGGCGCTCGCCCTGGCCCTGGTGCCGGCCTCCGCGCCGGTCTGGGTCATCTCCGTGCTCCTGGTGCCCATGGGTCTTTCCGGACCACTGGTCATGCCCGCCACCACCGCCACCCTGCTGGACCAGGTGGAGGCCTCGCTCGCCGGCACTGCCAGCGGCGTCTTCAACACCTCCCGACAGCTCGGAGGCGCCTTGGCCGTGGCCGTCTTCGGGGCGTTGCTCGCAGCCAGCGCAGGTTTTCAGACCGGTCTGCGCATCAGCTTGGCGCTGACCGCCGCCGTCGCAGCGCTGGCGCTTCTGTGCCTGCCCCTGATCCGAGTCACCTCCCGTTCCTCTGCCCGGACCTGAGCCGGGGTTGGGAAGTTGGCCCGGGAGGAATGGGTACCGAGCAGGTGACACCGCCGCGGAATGGCCGGTCATCCGGACACCGCAACACGACCTCCCACACGTCGATCCGACACGAAGGAGTTGTTCATGGAGCTCAAGCCAACCGCCGCCACGGTGAAGGCACCGTCGTCGAACTTCACTGGCGACGTCTACCTCACGCCGATCCACCGCGGCCAGCTTCCCTCTCGCATGACCGCCAGCCTGGTGCGCTTCACTCCCGGCGCCCACACCAACTGGCACCGGCACGACGTCGGCCAGACCCTCCACGTCAGTGAAGGGGTCGCGCTGGTAGGCACCCGGGATGGCAGCGTCGTGCACGCCACTGCAGGTCAAACCGTGGTCTGTCCCCCTGGCGAGGAGCACTGGCACGGCGCGAGTGCAGACGCGTTCATGAGTCACTTCGCTCTTCTGGAGGTCAACGAAGACGGATCAGACCCGACGACCTGGCTGGAGCCGGTCGGTGAGGCCGAGTACACCGCGGCCCAGCGGGCCTGACCCTCCACACACCACCGGCAACAGCTCGACGAGGAGAGATCCATGGCAGACCAGACCCCTCAGCCTCACCAGACCGGTGGAGGACGCCGATCATTCGGGCAGTTCGCCCCGAAGTTCGCAGAACTCACCGATGACGTGCTCTTCGAGGACGTGTGGAACCGACCGGGTCTCTCAGCCCGCGACCGCAGCCTCATCACCGTTGCCGCCCTGGTCACCTCGGGCGACGCCACCCAGCTGCGGTTCCACCTCGGCCGCGCCAGGGAGAACGGCGTTGGCAAGGACGAGCTCATCGAAGCGGTGACCCATCTCGCCTTCTACGCAGGATGGCCCAAGGCCATGACCGCCATGGGGGTCGCCAAGGAGGTCCTGGACGGCTGAGCGCGGTACTGCCCGAGGTCGTGACGCGACAGGCGCCAGGACGTCATGCCCGCCCACCGCTCCATCGACGGAGTCGCCGTGGACAGCGCCGAAGACTCGACCCCGCACGGACCTGTGACACCACACCAGATGACGCCGGGCTCCCCACCGCGTGTCAGCTCGGCGCGAGAGGACGGTTCGAGGCCCGCTCCCCGATGACGGTGGTGGGGTGAAGGTGTCTGGCTGAGGCCCCGGTCCATCGGACCGGGGCCTCAGCCATCCAGGCACGAGACCGCGCACCACACGACTCGACGTCGATGTCGGCTCAGGTGCTGCCGGAGCGGGGGTCTACCGCGACCCGGTTCGCCACCCGGTTCGCCGCCCGATCGGACCGCCCGGCGCGCCCCACGATCCTCAGCAGTCGCTCCCTGCTGCCCACCGGCTCGCGGCCTCCTCGCGCCCCAGCCCCCGTCGTCACCGATCACTGGTCGGCTCCCACCGGGGGCTCAGGAGGCGTTCGCTCAGACGGTCAACATCACCTTGGTGGCCTTGCGCTCGTCCATCGCGCGGTAGCCCTCGGCTGCCTCGTCCAGCGGCAGGGCCAGGTCGAAGACCTTGCCCGGGTCGATCTTCCGGTCCCAGATCAGCTGGATCAGCTCGGGCAGGAAGCGGCGCACCGGGGCGGGGCCGCCGTGCAGGTGCACGTGGGTCATGAAGATGTCATCCCCGGTGATGGCGACGTCGTGCAGCACCCCGACGAAGCCGACGTGACCGCCGGCGCGGGTGGCGCCGATCGCCTGGTGCATCGACTCATGGGTGCCCACGGCCTCCACCGCGGAGTGCGCACCCAGGCCACCGGTGAGCTCCTTGACCTTCGCGACGAACTCCTCACCGCGCTCCTCGAGCACGTCGGTGGCACCGAACCGCCGGGCCAGGGCCTGCCGGTCGGCGTGCCGGCTGGAGATGACGATCCGCTCGGCACCCAGCTGCTTGGCGGCGAGCACCGCGCACAGACCGACGGCGCCGTCGCCGACCACGGCGACGGTCTTACCGGGCCCGGCCTCAGCGGCCACCGCGCCGAACCAGCCGGTGCCGAGCACGTCGGAGGCCGCCAGCAGGGAGGGCAGCAGCTCGGGGTCGGGCTGGCCGGGGGTGGCGACCAGGGTGCCGTCGGCCAGGGGGATGCGGGCGTACTCGGCCTGGGCGCCGGTCGGGGCGCCGGGCTGGCGGTGCACGCAGCCGGTCTGGTAGCCGGAGCGGCAGATCTCGCAGGTGTTGTCCGAGGCGAAGAACGACCCCACGACGAAGTCACCGACCGTGATGTCGTGAACGGCGCTGCCGACCTCGACGACGGTGCCGCAGTACTCGTGGCCCATCCGCTGCGGGGAGGTGACGTCGTCGGCGCCGCGGTAGGGCCACAGGTCCGACCCGCAGATGCAGGTCGCGGCCAGGCGGATGACGGCGTCGGTGGGCTCGATGACGGTGGGGCGGTCGACGTCCTCGACGCGGACGTCGCGGGGGGCGTGCATGACAACGGCTCGCATGAAGAGCTCCTGCATTTCGAGACGGCTGATCGTCATCAGCGCTGAGAGTCGACCGGATTTCACGGTCCGGCCGTGGCCGCAGAGCGCTGACGCATCGATGATTGCCCAGCGACGAGACGGTCAACCGCTGTGGGAGGTGCCCTGGTCATGGGTGTACTACCAGTACATCCCTCACCAGAGACTGTCTTGCCGCCTCGACGACACTTAGCGTGGTGGCCGTGGACAACCGCGCCGAGGTCCGAGACTTCCTGACCACCCGTCGCGCCAAGGTCAGCCCTGAGCAGGCGGGCCTTCCCCAGGGCGGTCAGCGGCGGGTACGAGGTCTGCGACGCTCGGAGGTGGCGGCGCTGGCCGGGGTCAGCGTGGAGTACTACGCCAAGCTCGAGCGCGGCGCCCTCGCGGGCGTCTCAGCCCCTGTCCTCGACGGGGTGGCTCGAGCTTTGCGGCTCGATGATGCAGAGCGCACCCATCTGTTTGCTCTCGCCCAGGCCGCTGACGGCACAGCGGCCTTGGCGCGTCCGCGTCGCCGATCCACCAACCGGTGGACGGCGCGACCCAGCCTGCAGTGGACGCTGGAATCGATCACCGCGCCGGCGATCGTGGTGAGCGGGCGCATGGACCTGCTGGGGGCCAACCTCCTCGGGCGGGCGATGCACAGCTCGCTGTACGAGTCTGCCGCTGCTGCACCTGAGAGCTCGCTCGGGGCGGCACCCCCGAACTTCGCTCGGTACACGTTCTTGGACAGCGACGCCCAGCGCTTCTACCCCCAGTGGGACACCGCGGCAGCCATCGCCGTGGCCATCTTGCGGACGACCGCGGGGCGCGACCCCCACGACAAGGAGATGCATGACCTGGTCGGAGAGCTGTCGACCCGCAGCCAGCACTTCCGTCGCCTGTGGGCCACTCACGACGTGCGTCATCACGGCAGCGGGACCAAGCACTTCCACCACACTGCAGTGGGCGAGCTCGAGCTGGCCTTCGAGTCCATGGCCATGGTTTCCGAACCCGGCCTGAATCTGACGATCTACACCGCGGACCCGGGCAGTGCGACCGCTGAGCGTCTGCGGCTGCTCGGTTCCTGGGCCGCTAGCCAGTCCGCGAAGGCTCCGGTGTCCTCCGCAGGGCAGCAGGTCGACGGACAAGGCGCAGGGCCGCGTGCACGACAGTCCGGGCACGAGCCCGCCGAGCAGGCCGTCGTCAGTCAACCGAATCTGGCCCGCGAGGAACGCGCAACGCCCATGGTGGGCGGCGAGGACGACGTGGTCGAGGCCTGACATCGCCCGTCCTAGTCCCCCAAGAGCCTCTGGCGCGCCGGCAGCCCCTCGGCGTCTGGACGGCCGCGGAGCGCGCGAGGGACGGATCAGTCGGCGTCGGCTCCGGCTCCGGTGTCCCTCTGTTCGATGACGCCCGCTGCGCGAGTGGCGCACTTGCCCCAGAACGCACCGCCTGACCTGGAGACGACATGAGCACCACCGGTGCGCCGACCACCGCCTCGTCAGCCCCGACGACGCGACTGCCCGTGGTCATCTACGTGATCGCCGTCGGGGCGTTCTTGATGGGCACTTCTGAGTTCGTGCTCGCGGGGATGCTGCCCTCGATCGCCACGGACTTCAGCACGACCATCGCCCGGGCCGGCCTGGCCATCACCGCCTTCGCGGTCGGCATGATCGTCGGAGCGCCGGTGATGGCGCTGCTGACGCTTCGCCTGTCGCGGCGCACCACCCTGGTCGCGGCCCTGCTGGTCTTCGCGGCCGGTCACGTGCTCGCCGCCGCCGTGCCCCACTTCGGGGTCCTGCTGGTGGCTCGAGTGCTGACCGGTGTGGTCACCGGGGCGTTCTGGGCGGTCGGATCGGTGCTGGCCGCGCAGACTGCTGGCCCTGCGGCCAGCTCGCGTGCGCTGGGGGTGGTGCTCGGGGGCGGGATGCTGTCCTACGTCCTGGGGGTGCCGCTGGGATCCTTGACGAGCCAGCTGGTGGGCTGGCAGGGAACCTTCTGGGGGTTGGCCGCGCTGGCGACGGCGGCGGCCTGCGTGGTGGCCCGCCTAGTCCTGCCTGGGGCGGAGACGCACTCAAGCCCCTCCGTGAGAGCTGAGGTCTCGGCCCTGCGCTCGGGCAGGCTGTGGCTGGCGTTAGCCACCTGCGCCATGGTCACCTTTGGGGTCCTGTCGACGTACAGCTTCGTCGCCCCCCTGCTCACTGACCGCGCCGGCCTGCCTGCCTCAGCGGTGCCCTGGGTGCTGATGGGCTTTGGCGCGGCAGCGGTGGCCGGCAACGTCACTGCCGGGCGGCTGGGTGACCATCACCCCTACCGCACAGCACTGGTCCTGGCGGTGGCCACCGTGCTGGTGTCGGTGGCCCTGTGCCTGCTGTCCGGCAGTGCCTTCGCCGCTGTTGTCCTTTTCTGTGGGCTCGGCCTGGTGGGGCTGTCGGCCAACCCCATCTACGTAGCGCTGGCCGTGCGCTTCGGCGGGGAGGCCCCCACGCTGGCCACCGCGATGCCCACCTCCATCTTCAACCTCGGCACTGCACTCGGAACGGCGGCCGCCGCCTCGGCTCTGGACTCCCCCCTGGGAGCGCTGGGGCCACCGCTGGTCGGAGTCGTCGGCGCTGCCCTGGTGCTGGTGCCGCTCGGTCTGCTGGCTGCGCGCAGCCGCGAGCATGGCCTCAACCCCGCCTGACCGGGGCTGACCAGGGCTGACCAGGGCTGACCAGGGCTGAC